>NZ_VPCB01000003.1:0-266374 GCF_013418435.1 Acinetobacter sp. YH12142
AATTCGAAATAAAATCGCTTCAATAAAATTCCGTAAATTTAATTTGAGATAAATATTAAAGTGACGGAAAATAGCAAGTAACTTGGACCAGTGTTGATCATTTAGCATTGTTCGAGGCATAGCGAGTGTAAAATTGGGTTTGGCGATTTAATTTTACTATCTCGCTATTTTTTTAATCAACAAATGTCAACAGACCCTAAATATTTCAGGTCGACCATATTTTTCAATAGCTTCATTTAATGTTTCTATGCAAAATGTAACCTCCATACTAATCGATACTCTATGCGCAAGTACCTTGCGGCTATGCCAATCAATCACAACACATAAATAAACAAAGCCTTTTGCCATAGGGATATACGTTATATCCGTAGACCACACTTGATTACTGCGCTGAATAGCCAATCCTTTGAGCAGATATGGATATTTGCGGTGAGCTTGATTAGCCTGGCTTAAATTTGGTTTGCAATATAACGCATTAATGCCCATTTTCTTCATTAAAGTACGTATATGACGTCGTCCTATATGATGTCCTTGACGATTCAACAAATCACGCATCATACGGCTACCTGCAAAAGGGTATTGCATATGTAACTCATCCATACACCGCATCAGCTTCAGATCTGATGCACTCACAGGTTTTGGGCGATAGTAATAACAACCACGGGAGACTTTCAGCAGCTGAGCTTGCTTAGATACTGAAATCTGAAGTGAGTCATCGATTAACTTTTGTGGTTGAAGCGGCCCAGTTTCTTCAACACACCTTCTAAAAAATCAATTTCTAATGCCTGCTCACCGATTTTTGCATGTGGTTTTTTTAGATCGATGGGTGGTTCTGTTGGAGCTTTTGATTGCTCGAAAGCTTGCGAGGAAGCTGAAATCAGTTGATTTTTCCAGTCGATAATTTGGTTTTGATGAACATCAAATTCAGCACTCAATTCAGCAAGTGTTTTTTCTGCTTTAATCGCAGCAAGTGCTACCTTAGCTTTAAAATCATTTGAATGATTTCTTCTTGGTCTACGTGCCATAAAATACTCCATATATTGATGTTTATAACATCATTTGGGGAGCAAAATATCACTTATAAGTGTTGTTCAAATTTCCTGATCCACCTCTTTCATTCGTAAACTCAAAATCGGCTATCTCCTAAATAACAAAGGAATGAGTTCAGTTCAGATAATTAAAAATTTAAGCACTGAAAAGATGGTGCTAGAAATATTTAAGAAAAAGGCGATCGTTGGTAAACATATGCATAGTAATAAATGTATGTTTAACAATAGAACGACGAATGAATGGCTGTCTGAAGATGATAGTGTTGAAGAGTTTATTTTTGAGCTTGTACGTATGGGCTGGATAAAATTGAATCGACCACCTGAAGAGAGTAGATTTTGGCAGATGATTCACGACGAAGATGGTAAAATGTTTGGAGTGTTTAATGCTGTTGAAAAAACTTTTATTTATGATTGGATTGCTGGCAAATCTATAGATCCTAAGCAAAATCAAGTGAATAATGAGTATGTGAAAAACTTCCTAGAGACCAATTCATTTAATTATTTAGCTAACCATGAAATGGCTGAGCTTAAGAAACAATTTGATGGAAATACGAATACAGGATATAAGATCAACAAACTTCTAAAGTATTTAGCGCCTCATATGCATCATCAAGAAATTGGTTTATGGAGTACCCAACGTATTGTTGAATGTTTATTTCCATCTCTAGCTCGTCAATAAAATAAATACTCCAAAAGATTTATAACTTTCATCGTCAAAAATAACCGCCTTCGGGCGGTTTTTCTTTTATGCGAAAAACAGTGATAAAATAGTGAAAATTAATGAGTTTTTAAAGCAGTCTACAAAAAATCAAAAAAAATATTTTTTTGCAATTTGTAGACTCATTTGTAGACTGTTGAGCTACAAATACAGCCAAATGAGTGCAATCTTATATAACCATTAACTTATTTAAGTGTTTGAAAATACAAGTGAATATAACCAAATGCAATCAATTCCAATCCAAACAAAACTAGGTGGATTCTACTTTTTCTATTATTCAATAGTGGGTACATTCATGCCGTATTGGAGTTTGTATTTAGAGGATCAAGGGTTTAATTATCAAGAAATAGGGGTTTTATCTTCGATTGCAATTGTGACACGTTTTTTTGCCCCATTTATTTGGGGTTGGATTGCAGATAAATCCGGCAAGCGCATGCTTTTAGTTCGAATCGCAACATGGATGGAAGCCTGTATTTGGTTTCTGATTTTTATAATTCCCAACAGTTTTCAATCTGTTGCATTACTCATGCTGGTTTTTAGTTTCTTTCAAAATGCTATATTGGCTCAGTTTGAAGGAGTAACTTTATTTTGGTTAGCTGAGCGGCGTGCAGAACTTTATGGAAAAGTCAGAAAATGGGGATCAGTTGGCTTCATTGTTGGGGTATTTGGAATTGGGGCTTTGCTAGAAATAATACCTGTTTCAATGCTGCCTATCATGTTGTTATGCATTGCATTTCTCGCATTTATTTGGTCATTTACGATTAAAGAGCCCGCTACTGCACCATCTTCACAGAAAAAACTTGAACCACTTTGGCCTATCTTAAAACGACCAGTTGTAGCGAGTTTTTTTATCATTGAATTTTTTCTGCTCTTTTCGCATGCACCGTTTTATAGTTTTTATAGCAATTACCTTATGCAAGCTGATTTTTCGACGAGTCAAATCGGTTTTTTATGGTCTGTCGGAGTCATTGCGGAAATCATTATGTTTGCCTATGCCAATGTCTTTTTTAATCGATATTCTTGGCGTAACTTAGTGCTCATTTGTTTAGGGCTAACAGGGATGCGATGGTTGATTGTAGGCTTATATCCGACGGTGTTTATCACTCAATTTGCTGCGCAAACGATTCATGCCTTTAGTTTTGGATTATTCCACTTAATCGCTATGCGAATCATTTTTCAAAATTTTACCGCAAGTCAACAAGGGCGTGGTCAAGCGCTATACAGTACCATGTGGGGCTTAGGTGTTGCGAGTGGCAGTATTTTAGCAGGTCGATATTGGGACATGCTTTCGGGACCCGTTATTTTTATGATCGCAGGACTGGCGGTTATACCTGCCATGTTTTTGGTCGTGGGCTTGCCTAAAACGAACCAAAAGCCAGCTTGAAACAATTCAGTATATTGAAAAGTCTCAATGGACTAAAATCACTTGATTACGGCCGAGTTCTTTAGCTTGATATAATGCCTGATCGGCTTGATTAATCATACTTTGCAAACTTGGAGCATTGGGCAAAGACTGATGAATCAGACCCATACTCACCGTAATATAAAAAGTATTTTGTTCATCAATGATGATAGGTGTAGTTTCAACGACTTTTCGGATGCGTTCAGCGATACCTTGGGCTTCAGGTGCTGCAACGTTGGTAAGTAATATACTAAACTCTTCACCACCTATACGTGCAAATAAATCTGTTTCACGCAAATTCTTACGTACAATACCAGAAAATTCCTGTAAAACTTGGTCACCGACATAATGCCCATATTGATCATTCAATTGTTTAAAATGATCAATATCTATCATGATAATGGAAAAATTGAGCTGAATTTGGTTTTGTAGGTAAAGCTCACCTTGCTCGAAAAAATATCGACGATTCATCGCATGCGTTAAACTATCATGATTTGCAAGGTATAAAACTTCTTTATACAGTTCGTGCCGATTGCGGCTAATAATACAAAGAATTAATGGAGCGATTATCAGCATGGCAAGGCCAATGCGTACAGAAATGGCTGTAGACAAGTAGGTGAGTGATGAATCATGTAAATAGAAGGCATTTAAATTGTAATAGGTCGCTAAAATGACTACGGCATTAATCAGAGATAGGGTAAATAATCGATAGGTTAAAGCTGCCCAAATCAGAGCCGCTAAAGGGTAGAGAATTGCGCCCGGACCAGTAGTCACTGTCGTTAAAAATACGCAGAAGATAACCGCAATAGCTGGAAATATCTTGTTGATTTGAAAGCTTTGATTGCGTCGGTCTTTGCAATACAGTTTAAGATCGGCCAGTTTAGGAAAAGACAGAATAAGCGGTAATATAATCAGCGCATTTAATATTTCAGTAATCCACCACATACCAAAATCAATCGACAATCGATCGGTCGACATAAACGTGTTGGGGATATAAGGCACAGTGAAAATAGCAAAAAGAGCACCTGCAAGGCATCCACCACAGGCGATGATGACAATCATGGTCAGAAAGGTGAAACCTTTATTATAGTTTTGATAGTTCACCTGAAAATATCGCATAAAAAATAGCGATACCATGCTGTTGGTTAAATTTGAAAAAGTGAGAAATAAAGTGAGTTGGAAATAATTGCCCGTCACTAAATCTGCGAGCATATAACCGGTAAATGCACCTAACCATCCTCCCAGATTACTCAGTTTAGGGAACCTTAAGAATATTGCTAACAATACTGCATTCGCAGGCCAAAAAATCGCTAAATAGCTTAATGGGCGGCTGAAAATACCGACTAAGCAGCAGCAAAGAATAACTGCAGCGACTATGACAAAAGCCATGCTGTGGCGTGCATTAAGCGGAGCAAGACTATTCGAATGCAGTTTCATTAGCTTATGTAAGCCTAAGTTAAATATGGGAGAATTCGTTTTTTTCGAATATTAAACGATAAAAAAGATTTTATATTATTTTATTGTAAATAGTGTGATTTGTTTGGCATTTAGCTGATTTGTAGTTTCGTTAACCGAGATTGATTTTTTGGATAAATAGGAAAAATGATTGTTATGAAAATGTGATAAACCGCGGATTTGTAAAAAAATGTGTTACTTTAAGAGCATGATTTATATGACTGATTAAATGTATGAAAATAGCATATCTTACAGTTTTACTCATGTTGAGTTCATCGTTGGTGATGGCGGCAGATAATAAGAATACAACTCAAAATTCAGAGGCTAAAAATCAAGTTGAAGCGGTGAATAGCTTTAGGGTGACAACACGTTCTGAATTGGTCGGCTTATGGGGTATGGAAATTCCGACCAATAAAAAGTGCGTTGAATATTATAATTTTAAGAGCAATAATGATGTTGTGATCAAAAGCGGTGAAGAGTGGTCATCTGGGGTATATGACTATCAACCTGCGCAAGATCCGAATGTGCAAATTCCAGCACTGATTTTACAAGTGAAATATGACAATAATCAGATGGATTGTTCGGGCAATATTCAAGATCAAACCGGCGAAATTTCACAGTACTTTGTAAAGTGGAAAAGTCCATCGGTTATTAATTTCTGTGCCAATGATCAGGCTCAGCAGTGTTTTGCGACATTGCGTCGAGTTTTGCCTTAAGCATGACTATAGATCTTTCTTATGAAAATAAAAAACCACTCATTTGAGTGGTTTTTTTGACGCTGAAGTTTTATTTCTCTTCATGTCCTTCGACTTTCTTTAATAGATGTTTTTCAAGATAGTGAATATCCATTGCTTGTTCGCAGAAATTTTTATCTTGAAGAATCAAATCTTTATGTAGCGGAATATTGGTTTTCACGCCAGTTAAGATAATCTCTTCGAGAGCTTGTTTCATGCGCGCAATAGAGGTTTCACGATCTTTACCATGCGCAATGAGTTTTGCAATCATTGAATCATAGTATGGCGGGATGCTATATCCTTGATAGATATGAGAATCTAGTCGGATACCTGCGCCGCCCGGTGCATAGAAATGATCGATTTTGCCCGGTGAAGGCATAAATGTAGATGGATCTTCTGCATTAATACGACATTCAATCGCATGACCTTTAAGTTGAATATCTTCTTGTTGAAGATCCAAACCTAAACCGGCAGCAATGCGTAATTGTTGCTCGATAATATCTACGCCAGTCACTTGCTCAGTAACAGGATGTTCTACTTGTACACGAGTATTCATTTCAATAAAGAAGAATTCACCTTCTTCAAATAAGAACTCGAATGTACCAGCACCACGGTATTGCATTAATTTACAAGCGTTTACACACGCTTCAAGAATATGCGCACGTGCTTCTTCAGGTAAACCCGGTGCAGGCGCTTCTTCAAGCACTTTTTGATGGCGACGTTGCAATGAACAGTCACGATCATAAAGGTGAATTGCATGGCCATTACCATCTGCAAGAACTTGCACTTCGACATGGCGTGGCTTTTGAAGGAAACGTTCCATATAAACGGTGTCGTCACCAAACCACATTTCCGCATCACGTTGAGCGGCTTGTACAGATTCGAGTAGCGTGTCTACACGTTCAACGATACGCATACCACGACCACCACCACCTGAGGCAGCTTTTACAATCAATGGGAAGCCAATTTCTTTGGCTTCTGCCAATGCATTGTGAATCGTTACAGCATGGTCACAACCCGGAACTGTTGGTACGCCAGCTTTTTTCATCGCAATAATGGCAGAAACTTTGTTCCCCATTAAGCGAATGTGTTCAGGACGCGGACCGATAAAGATAAAACCTGAGTTTTCTACAATTTCTGCAAACTCAGCGTTTTCAGATAAGAAACCATAACCTGGATGGATGGCATCTGCACCGGTGATTTCAGCCGCTGTAATAATGGCAGGGATATTGAGATAACTTTCGCTGCTGGCACCTGGTCCAATACACACTGCTTCGTCACAGAAGCGTAAGTGCATTAGGTCTTTGTCGGCATCGGAATAAATCCCTACGGTTTTAATTCCTAAAGTTTTGCAAGCGCGGGTGATGCGGAGCGCAATCTCACCACGGTTTGCAATTAAAACTTTTTGCAACATTGTGATTCCCCGTGGTCTTAAGCGCGATAGCGGAATAATGGTTGACCGAATTGGATCACTTCGCCATTTTTAACCAAAATTTCTTCAATTACACCGCTTTGAGTTGCTTCAATTGGGTTCATGATTTTCATTGCTTCGATGATACCGAGTGTTTCACCAGCAGATACAGTTTGACCAACTTTCACAAATGGTGCTTCACCTGGATTTGGCGCAGCATAGAACACACCAACCATAGGAGACGGCTCAACAGCACCACGTGGTGAACGAGGTGCAGCAGGCGCAGCGGCAGGAGCAGCCATAGCAGGCGCAGCGGCAGCAACTACTGGATTGCGACGAGTTAGAGCAATCGATTGATCGCCTTCTTTAACTTCAATCGCCTGTAAGTCAGATTCAATCATCAAATCGATGAGTTTCTTGATTTTACGGATATCCATGAACAGTATTCCTAATTAAGATTGAGAAGTTGGTTGAATTTTTTCGATGGCGAAGTCTAGTGCTGCGGCATAGCCTTTTGCACCTAAACCACAAATAACGCCAACGGCTTTATCAGATAGATAGGAGTGATGTCTAAATGCTTCGCGAGCGTGGACATTTGATAGATGTACTTCGATAAACGGAATGGCTACACCAAGGAGGGCATCACGCACAGCAACCGAAGTATGTGTTAGGGCTGCTGGGTTAATAATGATAAATTGAACGCCTTCTTGTTGCGCTTGATGAATTCGGTCGACGACAGCGCCTTCCCAATTACTTTGGAAAGTGTCGAGAGAAATGGAAGCGTTTTGAGCCTGTGAAATCAGTTTTTGGTTAATATCTTCGAGTGTTAGATAGCCATAAACTTCGGGTTCACGTTTTCCCAGTAAGTTGAGATTCGGTCCATGAATGACCAAAATGGTCGAGCTCATTCAGCCTGCTCCAATAAAAAGTTGCAAATTTACTTTGCAAGATACCTGCAAAGTTTGCTCATTATGGCATAAAATTCCACATTTTTTTTATAATTTCTTTGAATTGACGTGAAAAGCATGTGCCGAGAATGGGCTATATAATGCGAACTTTGCAGAGAATTGGCAATGTTAAAAGATTACATTTTTTATCATTATATTGTAGGGCATCATTTTAAACCCAATTGGCTAAAACTGTTGATATCTTTTGTGTAAACTTGCTTTATCGTGGTGCATTCGTGTAGCAATAACCAATACAAATGATCTGAAAGGTGAGATGGCCTGTACATTTGTCTTATAGATCGTCAGTTGAACTGCCTACGCATGCATAGTCGTAAAGATAGTATTTATTCAGCGTATTAAAAATTCTAAGGTTTAACTTATTTCACGCGTAAAGGAATCTAAATTGTTCTCAGTTTTCAATCGAGTTATTTGAAAGAATAAATCAGGTTTGTGTGCTAAGTATATAAAAATTAAAAGATAGTTACTTTTTCTATGGTTTATAAAGCATATTTCTAGGCCAATGAAATTTTTTTCATAGATGATAGGGCTCAAGCTAGATATTTTGTTTGCCTTAGCGAATTAAATATTCTGTGGGAGCATTTCCTTATAAGTAGGCAGCTTTAGATATGATGAACATTTATTGCCTAGCTAAGTCATACTTTATAGACCTATATATAAGCGTATTAACCATCCTGTGTATTTTCTAGTCAGTGTTTTGAATCTATGAAACGTGCAAGGCATTGACGATTTCTTTCATAAATCATGTAAGTTTGGAAAATCGGGTATTTGTCCAAATTTGCACAGGCATTGGCAAAAGTTAAATCTGTGGTGGTAAAGAAGCTTGCTGTTTGAATGTTGATTCTATTTTTTTTCGTCTATTTCTGTGTTTGAGCGGTATATGTCTTAAATTAAGTTTCCTTTATTCCTGTTTATACCTTTACATGGAATCTACAGCATTGAGTCTTTTGTTATAAATGAATTGATAAAACAAGGCACGAATGCTTTCGCACGGAAAAAATTTATCTATATAAGTGTAATTCACGGTAGAATGCCCGAAACCTATATGGCCTGAGAACAAACATGGCAAAACATACGCAAAATTCATCACCTTTGGCAGAACTGATTGCAGAACAAAAACTTTTATGTGAAGAAGTGGGTTCTGCATATGTAGAAGTGCAGGGCAATGATGTAATTGCTGTGGCTGTCCATACCTTAAATAAAGATCCAATAGTTGGTATTCGTAAGCCTGCAGAAGGTGATGAAAATGTCAGTTGGTATATTTATGGCGGCGAGCTTGAAGGCGCAGATAACTTTGAAACAATGACTGTGCGTAAACTGCAAGATGTTGTGCCTGAAGTGCTACCGTATTTAGCTTTGGATGTGGGCTATCGTTTTATGATCGATGCTGATGATTATGAAGATGTCTGGAAAGAAGGTGATGAGGCTTAATTTATGCATTCTCCGTTGATGTATAAACTTTATGTCTTTATTTTTTCTGTGTTTACTGCTTCTGTAGCATATGCAAATGTGAATGAAGCGGTTACTCCACAACTGACTCAAGCTGAATATAATGCTCAGATACATACATATACTGAGCAAATTAATTCAACCAAAGCCATTTTAGATGACCCTACATCTACTGCAACGGGTCAGCAGCAAACTCAAGCATTTTGTTTAAGATTGAATGCATATCGACAGATTTTAGAAATATCTCAGCAAAACTCAGCTCTTGAAATGGCCAATCTAATGCGAGTGGCTTCACAGCACTATTTACAACAACAGCAACAGAGTATGCAGTCATCTGGCTTAAACGAAAGTGCATTTTGTTCGAGTCCTACAAAATAATTTAGGTTTAAATTTCTCTGCTTAAACTTTTGGGCTCTAGTCTAACTTTCTTTCATTTTGTTCTATTTTTCATAATTCGAAATGGTCTAATATTTCAAAATTATTACAGCATTATTCACTATAGGTGCAGTTTCTAATAATCTTAGAAGTTGAAAATGTAGATTGTCAGAAAATGATATAAAATATGCTTAAATTGACAAGTCCATCACATTATTATGATCAAGTTAGAACGATTTATATGCAACAAACATCCCTGGTCCTGTTGCATAGGTCAGTACTAATACATCAACTTGTTGATGTCGTTCTCTTTTGGCCACTGAATAAGTGGCTATTTTTTTGTGAAAAATTAAATGCTTAATTGGGTGATAAATCCAATGTATGTAACTTTTACTTAATTCCTGATTTACTATCCACACACATTGACTCATATACGACATTCTTTTCGAGTAAGATAATCAAATGATTTAAGCACTTTGAATTTTTATCGATTTCCTTTCAGTATGAGTGATGGATAAATAGACAAATATTGCGAGTATGATAAGATGATTGAACACATTATTTTTGATGTTTGAGGAGTTGTTTCCATGACAGCTTATACTTCAGTAATGAAAGCAAGCCAATATGAGGACGATATGATCCCGAGCCTTGCTATCCATGCATTTCGCCATGCTTTTGAACAAGCAAGTGCTTCATCCACTGTGGTTTATGTAAAAGGTCTACAACTGGTTCAACGTCTGCAAAATGGTCAAGAAGTACAAATAAAAGATGTTTCAGCCGACTTCGTACAAGTGGATGATCTACCTAAAATTTTAAAACGTAAAAAGAAAATAGAGGAAATTGTTTAATACATGCCTCCACAACCTCGCATTAGAATGTTCGCGGGTCCAAATGGTTCAGGTAAAAGCACAGTTAAAGAATATTTATTGCCCCATCATATTGGGGCATATTTAAATGCGGATGAACTCGAAGCTCAACTGAAACATTCACACCGGCTCAATTTGTTGGATTACCATCCCGCTTTAAAATCCGAAGCACTAATTGACTTTCTATATACGAAAAAGCGTCCCGCCGATGGAGAATTTATTCCTCTATTAGCACGTAAACCTCAGATATTAAATCCGTGGAAAATTGAGTTTCATCCAGACCAGATTGACTCATATCTTTGTGCAAGAATTATTGATTATATCCGTTTGCAGTTTTTAGAACTAAAAATTAGTTTTACCTTTGAAACAGTGATGTCCCATATTTCAAAGGTGGAGTTTCTACGCGAAGCAAAAAGAAAAGGCTTTCGAACCTATCTGTATTATGTTTCCACTATTGATCCTGTTATCAATATTTCACGTGTTCAGTACCGAGTGAAAACGGGTGGACATGGTGTTCCAGAACAAAAAATTCGCGAACGTTATTATCGAAGTATGGATTTGTTAATGCAGGCGGTAGAAGCAACGGATCGTAGTTATTTATTTGATAACTCTGCCGATGGACAGCATGCTTCTTTCATTGCGGAAATTGAACAAGCTGAAATTTTAAAGATGAATTCAGGTATTCAGCGTTTACCTTGGTGGTTTGTAGATAAGGTGCTTAAAGAGTTTGAACCAAATTAATATCAACTGAACGTAATAGAAAACAACATAACAGGCTGAACTTATGCAGAATAATGACTATGAATTACAACAACATTCAAACTCATCTCCATTAGATCAAACTCATCTTGATCAAGCCATTGAGCAGCAAGCTGAACAAGAACAGCAAAAAAATAGTACATCATCTGATCCTTTATCTTCTGTAGATTTGACTGACTTAGCTGAAATTGGTTCGAATATTATAGAATTGGGTTCAGATGCTTTAACATGGGTGAGCGATGCACTCAGCGATATCAGTATTGATCTATAAATTATCTATTATTTCAATTAACTTCATAATAAACAGCCTTTATTGAAAAATCTCCGAGGAAATATTCCGTGATTTTTCAAGTTTATAAATTATTTCTAAATAAATTAATCAAATACCTTTGAACCGTTAAATTATTAAATTAGGAAAAGGCAAATTAGAACGAATATTTCGGCGTGAGAGCTTGCATCTTTTTCTAAATAACATATTATAAAAACATATAATGTTTTGTGGCTGATGAATATGCATCCATTTCTAACTGCTTTTCTCGGTGGGACCTTATTGGGCCTGGCCGCAGTTGGCTACCTATACGTACATGGTCGAATCGCAGGTATCAGTGGTTTAATTGCGCAAACGCTGAATCGCCAAACGATTTTAAAAACACCCGCGATCTGGTTTTTAGCAGGACTTTTTATTGTGCCTTTTATCTACGGGCAATTGACCTCTGTGACAATCGAGCTGGATGCAAGTCCATGGATGATGATCATTGCCGGTGTATTGGTTGGATTCGGAACTCGATTAGGCTCAGGTTGTACTAGCGGTCATGGCATTTGCGGTATTAGTCGTCTTTCTAAGCGTTCATTCTTTGCAACTGCTAGTTTTATGTTGGCTGGGATTATCACAGTTTATGTAATGAGACATGTAATCGGAGCTTAATGATGAAAAATATATTGGCTTTTATTTTTGGTGGAATTTTCTCATTAGGTTTAATGATTTCGGGCATGTCTAATCCAGAAAAGGTCTTAAGTTTCCTTGATATTACAGGGCAGTGGGATGCGAGTTTAGCTTTTGTGATGATGGGAGCCATTGCAGTTGCATTTATTCCATTTCAAATGGTAGTTCGTCAATCAAAACCGACAACCTTTGATAGGAAGGCGATTGAATTACCGAGTAATAATCAAATTGATGCAAAACTCGTCATGGGGAGTGTTATCTTTGGAATAGGTTGGGGGATTGCAGGGATTTGTCCTGCGCCAGCCTTTACTTTGATCGGGCTTGGCTATTATCAAGCGATTTATTTTGTTATAGCGATGTTTGCAGGCGTCTATCTACATCGAAAATTTGCGGGAGCAAATTAATGTCAAAGCGTGCACAGGTACAACCTTTTTTTGATGAAAATACCAATACATTTAGTTATGTGGTATCCGATCCGCAAACAAACCGATGTGCGATTATAGACAGTGTATTGGATTATGATGCTGCTTCTGCAACTACTCAAACGAAGCATGCAGATTTGATTATTCGTTATATTCAAGAAAATAGCCTAAGCGTAGAATGGATTTTAGAAACGCATGTGCACGCAGATCACTTAACCGCATCTCAATATTTAAAACAGGTTCTTGGTGGCAAAATTGCGATGAGCCATAACATCAAGATTGTGCAGGAAACATTCAGCGCCATTTATAATTTTGATGTGAAATATTTTAATTCACATCAGTCTTTTGATTATTTATTTGCAGATCATGAGGCATTTAAAATCGGTGAGTTAAATGCCTATAACATTCCAACGCCTGGACATACACCTGCTTGTCTGAGCTATGTGGTTGGTGATGATGCTGTGTTTGTCGGTGATACCTTATTTATGCCTGATTATGGCACAGCACGCTGTGATTTTCCCAAGGGCAGTGCAGCAGTATTATTCGATTCAGTACAAAAGATTTATCAGTTAGCACCTGAAATGCGCTTGTTTTTATGCCATGACTATTTACCAGAAAATCGGTCAGAATACTGCTGTGAAAGCAGTGTACATGCGCAAAAACAGCAGAATATTCATATCCACGTTGGTACGAAAAAAGAAGATTTTGTCAAAATGCGAACTCAGCGTGACGCAAAATTGGCTATGCCAAAACTGATTTTACCTGCAATACAAATCAATATGGATGCAGGTAAATTTCCAAAACCAGAAGGGAATGGTATTCGCTATTTAAAAATTCCTTTTAATCACTTTAAATCTGCAAATTAAAGACAAAGATCTTTTAGGTTGATTGCGGTTGGCTATTTCATTTGTAAAATAGCCTAAGCAAATTAAATATTTGCCACATACAAATAGCCTAAGTAAGACTAATAATTTTTTAACTGTCATTTGATTTCATTCATTCAACTAGGCATCATAATATCAACATAGCAAAGTATTCAAAAATGATCCTAAATTACGAATATCATCAAAAATTAGAAGGCGAAACACACCCACTAGTCTTTATTCATGGTTTATTTGGCAGCCTCAGTAATTTAGGGATGCTTGCCAGAGCTTTTCAAAATTCACATTCTGTCATTCAGCTTGATTTACGAAATCATGGTAAATCACCTCAAAGTACAGAAATGGATTATTGTGAGATGGCAAACGATGTACTTGAGACATTAGATGTAATTGGCATCGATAAGTTTTCAGTGATTGGCCATTCCATGGGAGGTAAGGTCGCAATGCAATTGGCTTTAATCTCAGAGCGGGTAGAGCAACTTGTTGTATTGGATATCGCGCCCTTTGCATATCAAGAACGTCATCATGATGAAATTTTTACAGCTTTGATTGCTGTACAAAATGCACAAATTCAATCTAGAAAACAAGCGGTTGAAATTATGCGTGAGTATATTCATTCAGATATGGTGATACAGTTTCTACTCAAGTCGTTTAGTAAAGGACAATGGTTGTTTAATGTAGATGCGTTGTATAAACAGTATGACCAAATTATTGGTTGGGAAAATATCGGAAATATTTGGCAACAGCCTGTATTGTTCCTCAAAGGTGGACAGTCACCTTATATTTCAAAAGCAGAACATATCAATGCGATAGAACACCAATTTCCACATGCGAAAATTGTAGAAATAGAAGGTGCAGGCCATTGGTTACATGCAGAAAAAACAACTGAAGTTATAGAGCAAATACAAAATTATTTAGATTAATACGGTGTGCCTTCAATTATATTTTGCAGGCACAACATCGAAATACTACTCAATCGAAATGTTATTGGCTTGAAGCTGACCTTCAGAGGTGAGTAATGCCGCCATCTCTGCAGTTTTTTTCAGGCCTGGCATACGATATTCTGTATGACCATAATCTTGAATGGATTTCCAACGTCCGCCCCATGTTAAACCGACAGACTCAGCGGCTTGACCGTAAAGTTGATAACCACGCATAGCCCAAGGGTCTCGTTCAGTAATGACCACTTTTCCATTGCGTTTAAAGGCGACATCGGCTGCTAAACCAAACTGATGATAACTTTGGAAGCCACGGGCACGAGTGGTATTTTTATTGGTGGCTAAATTATTTTGACGTTCTGGACTACGATAACCTTCAAGCAAAATCATTTCATAGCCATGTTGTTCACGCATGATTTTGAACACCATCAATAAACGCTGCTTATAACGAGGGTTCATTTTATGCCATTTACGATCTGCTGAAGGCACATCCGTAGAGTATGAATGCGTATGGATATCTTGAACTTCTGGATTAAAGCTTGAGGCCATAACAGATGGCTGCTCAATCATTGCAGCTTCTTCTGCAATTGCTTCTTGAACAAGATATTCTTCGACTTCAGGAGGTGCATCTAAAACTTGCCCATCGAGCATCGAGTAAATTTGAGGATCGACTTTGCGTAAATAATCTGCTTCTACTTTACTTGCAGTAATCGGGCGAGTAAAAGAAAATAATAAAATACTGGCAAACAGTAAAAAGCCTGCAAATAAAATCCACCATTGTTGTAAATGCCAGTGTGATTGAATCTGTTGTGGTGCTGCAGCATAGTTCAGTTCATAAGCAAAATTTTTGGCGTGTTGAATTCTTTTTTTACTTTGTGGAATGATTTGAAAGAAAAAATCTTGAACTTTAATTCTTAGCTCATAAGAAAAGCAAAGCACTGTCACCAGTGCTAAGACAAAGAAACAACTAACCAAAAAAATGATCATGGAGAAACTGTAGCGCTCACAGTCGCATTGGCAGTGCTTGTTGCAGCAACCACTTTTGGACGTTTGGTTTCAGAAATTTGCGTTCCGCCCATCGGTTCTTCGAAGTGCTCATCTTCTTTCACTACTTTCGTGGATGGCTCTGTAGGCTTGGTCACCTTGGCCGTTGTTGGCGAAGCTTTTGGTTTCGCTATAGTATTTGGAATATGTGATTTAACGGTTGTTGTAGCAGCTACAACAGGGCGCTGCGGTTGGGTAATTTCAAAAGGTGAACGGTTATTCGCCACAGCTTGAACAGGCTGAGTTGCCTTAGCCGTGTTACCATGATTGAAAGCAGTAGCTAAATCATTCGAATATAAGTCATTATCCGGATCTTTTTCTTCAGTTGCATGAACGGTTTGCTGCGCTTTTTCAGCTGAAGCTTGCTCATTTTCGTTTTGACGAGGTACAGCGGATGCCTCAGTTTCAGCTTTATCTTCAGTTGGGGCAGAAGTAGTCATTTCTGTATTTGCAGGCTGATCGTCAGAACTTAGATAAAAATATCCCAGGCCAACAACAATAATGACCGCAGCACCAACAAGAAAGCCAATCGCAGCATGAGCTAAAGGCGGTAAATTATTCTTTTGAGTCGACTGTAAAATTCTAACGTTATTCGATTTTTCGTTTGCCATGGTGTCTAAGTCTTATGGTAAATGAATGGTGATATAAGCCTGTTCCGATGGTGCAGTTATGACATTTTGATATTGTGATAACGCCTGATTATTTTGACTGGATAACATATATTTCAGTCCACCAAATGCTAATACAGCAAACAAAGCCCAAAAGATAATGATCCAAAAAAATGGTAATTCACGGTGAATAATGTTTTTAATTTGATCCGGCAGTGCCGCGAAAGGCGAAAACGCCTTTTTACCTTTCATATAATCAATTTCATCACCGACACGTGCAACGAGTGAATTGAGCATTTCAATCGATTCAAGTCGGTATTTACCATGAAAACCAAGGAGCATGCAGTAATGATAAACTTCAAGTGCTGCTAATCGATCTTTATTCTTAGAACGAATTTGCTCTAAATTTTCAAAAAAGCGGTAACCCGCAAGCTGTGAACCAAAAAGACTTAATTGCAATGGATTCATCATCCAATTGTTTTGTAAATCAAAAAAGCGTGCATCTTGTTGGGTGACAATGGTTTCATCTAATAAAGCGCAATAGGCATATTTTGCGTCCGTGATATCTTCATTGCTGAATTGAAGCTTACGGGCTTGGCTTTCAAATCGGTTTAATAGATCCATAATTTTTGTCCTGAAACTTTCAGGGCTGGATGGAACATATTGATTTTTGAGTAAGAAAACAATGTAAAACCCATCATGCAGTAGATCAACTAAATTAGTTGAACTGTTGATTTTCGGTTCAGCACTTGGTTTTGAAGAGCCTAATCCTATTTGACCGTCGTCAAAAAGTGAAGGGGCATTATTTGAAATATTCATGATTGCTCCTTAACCATTCATCACAGCAATAAGTTCAATCGAGATATCTTGGAAGCCAGCTGGTATGTAAACGCAGATGGATTCAGAATCAAGCATACGTTGATACAAATCATTATTTGGCTCAACTTCAAAATAACTCACACCTGAACGTACCGGAATTGCTGTTGGCACTTGCATCATATGTTGCAATGGCACAGCCGGTAATGCCGCCATGACACGCTGTTCAACATCAACGGTATTACCGACTTTAAAGCGCAGCGGTACATAAGAAATAATGTCATGTGTAGGCATCACACTACTTGAAACAGCTAAATACAGGCGAGAATCGCGAGTAATTTTATCACTTTCAAGACTGCCCACCCAGTAGGATTGACGGGTTTCTTTCAAGTTAATACTGATATATCGATTTGAAATAATCGTATCGAGCAACTCACGTAAAATCACATCTAATTGAGTAAAACTTTCTTGCAAATTATGATGTTGATACTGTGGAAGCTGATCTACTTCGTAAGCTGTCGAGAAGGTGAGCAAGGAACCTGTCAGACGCAATAATTCAAAATACAAACGTTCAGGATGAATCAGTGGATATTGCAATAAATGATTTAAGGTCGCATGCGCAGTATTTAGCGCATTAACCAACCAAAATGACACGATATCACCTGAACGGAATTCAATTAACTTTTGTTCGTTTTCACGATTATTCGATTGAATGGTTTTAATTTTAGCTTTAATGATATTCAGCGTTCGTTTAAGCCCGGTAATCAGTGAATCACACGAACTAATATGTAATATTGGTGGGATGAATTGATAATCTAAAACAAAATTACCAGAACTTTGGCGCTTAATTCGGCCAATAGGCATGTAAAGAAAACCATCAAGATTGTGCTGTGGTTCTTGGCCTAATTCAAAGATTTTAAACTCTGCACGGCGGCGTAATAAGGTAATTTCAGCAGCCGTTGCATCTGTAAACAAATCATGAGTTTCAGTCAAATGTGAATGATAGCGACTCGATTGGGTATTTTCTTCAAAATTGACGTTTCGTTTATTCGGTTGAACGATTGGTAATGCTAAATAAATTTGCATTTCACCGCGTAAATTTAATGAATCAAGTAGTACAGGCTCAGGTAATAAGTCTTGTGCAGGTGCTTGATAAATCTCGCCATCTTGCCAAATCATTTCAACTTTATTCAAAGCCAAAGTATTGGTACTGAGTTGTGATTCATCAAAAATTAAACTTTGAATACCATAAGCGAACGGTATTGTTGCGCGAACCGTATGGTTTAAACGCTGTTCATGATAAGCATCTTGTAATTGAAAGTGTTGCGGGCGTAAAAATAATCCTTCACCCCATAAAATTTTTTCTGCTTTAAACATTGCTTTTACCAGTCGCTATTCGATTCATTACTTTGTTGCTGAACACCTAACATTTCTTGTACAGCTTCAAGAGGGTTTTCATCCTTAATCACATGAGTTAACCATTCATGCAGTGGCATTTGTGACCATTTAATGGTTTTTTGCAGCATATAACTGACAGGGCTATGCGGCTCATTCACTTGGAAATAGTCCGCAATATCTTGCAAGACTTTCATGGCTTGTTCACGGTTTTCAAGATGATTTTGCACTTGAGGTTTAAATTGCTGTGTATGCTGTTGTTGTATTATTTGCATATCATTCTGCACGGAAGTTACAGTGGAAAGTGTTTGGCTTTCAATTGGAGAATTTGATTGAACCTGTTCAGCGCTCGATGAATTGATAAAAGCATCTGCTTTATAGATTTTTTTTAAACTCAAGTGAATCATTTCGATTTGAGAGTCAATGCCAGCAAAGCTTGGCGCATCTAAACCCATCAAATCATCAAGAGTCGTTTTTAAGTTTTCCCAATGGTTTAAAATATCTAAAAACTGTTGGTAATACTGGTATTGAATTGATTTTGAGGTATTGAACAAGGCATGTTCAAACTGTTCCATACCATTAAAAGACTCTTCTTGATCATCATCTTCATGGTTGGATTTACGTCTTTGGTTTTGAACATGAAGTAGTCGATCATAGTCGGATAGGGAATAAGCTGCCGCGCCATGAACGATTGAAACTGATTTAATTAATGTTGGGATTTGATTAATTATCCCTTGTAATAAACCTAGACGTTGATCAAGGTCATCATCTTCAATTTCAGGATGAAGTTGTAGCCAAAAGTCTTGCAAACTTTTTTGTGTAAGTTCAATCCCTTTGGCAATCCCTTCGAAACCATGAATGTGAGTCCACGCTTCAAGCAACCAACCATATAAGCGAATATCTTTTGTATGTTCGCGAAGTAGATCTGACGATTTTTGGTGCACAAAGCCCCAATCTGCCTGTTTTGGTTCTGCGATCCAGTCGCCTTGATCCAAGAGCGGGTCATCTTGTGTTTTAGCTTTTTTAATTGCATGAAAATCATTTGAAAATGAAAAATCACTACCGCAAGGTAAATCGTCCGTAATCGGTTGCAATAAAGCGTCGAGCTCTAAACTCATATTCTACATCGTTCCTAACTTATGCTTCTAAGGTTTTAGTCTTTTTGCTGCTGCGTTTTTTCGCAGGTTTACTTTTAGGATCTAAAACATAAATAATTTCATCGTCTTTGACATCGATTTCAATGGCTGATGGAATCTTTTGCTCGCTCATTGCCATGAGTAATTCAGTGGCTAAAGCAGGCAAGACCGTCGCATTTAAAATGTTATCGACATTACGCGCACCACTATCGACCTCAGTACAGCGACTTAATAATAATTCGACTAAATCGTCGGTATAACGTGTTTGCGTACCATATTGTTTTTCAATACGCGCGGTAATTTTGCCTAATTTATGCTGAATAATGCGTACGAGCAGATCATCGTGCAATGGGAAATACGGCACGATACGCATACGACCTAAAAATGCCGGCTTAAATTGTTTATATAAAGCTGGTTTTAATACATCTAAAAGTTCTTCTGCTGACGGCCATTCTTCTACTGGCTGATTTAAACAGGCCTGCATAATGGCACTAGAGCCTGCATTTGAAGTCAATAAGATCGTAGTATTTTTAAAGTCAATGACACGACCTTCGCCATCTTCCAAAGTACCTTTATCGAATACTTGGTAGAATAATTCTTGAACATCGCTGTGTGCTTTTTCAATCTCATCAAGTAAAACTACACTATATGGGTTACGGCGAACTGCTTCTGTCAGTACGCCACCTTGGCCATAACCGACATAGCCTGGAGGAGCACCTTTTAAAGACGACACGGTATGTGCTTCTTGATATTCAGACATGTTAATGGTGATTAAATGAGACTCACCACCATATAACTCGTTTGCTAACGCAAGTGCAGTTTCGGTTTTACCCACACCACTTGGGCCAACCAGCATGAAAACGCCTTGAGGTTTATTTGGATCTTCCAATTTTGCTTTGGAGGTTTTAATGCCTTGTACCAGTTGATGCAGTGCATAATCTTGACCCATCACACGTTGTTCTAACTGTGTTTCAAGCTTCAAAATTTGCTGAATTTCATCATTCACCATTTTTCCAACTGGGATACCGGTCCAGTCTGAAATGATTTCATTAATAATTTGTGCATTCACACGTTCAAAAACCAGCGGCGTTTGACCTTGTAAAGTTGCCAGTTGGTTACGAATATTGCTTAAAGTTTCAATATTTTCTGGTTTTTGCTCGGACTCTTGTTCAAGCGTTTTAATCTGTTGAACGATTTCGAGTTCTATTTTCCACTGCGTTTCTGTCGACTGAATTTCTTGTTCAAGCGCGGATATTTGTGTTTTTACACTTTCAATGCGTTCGTGGTGAATAGGAATATTCTTATGTTCATTTTCAAGAATCGCCAATTCAAGCTTCAAATTATGTAATTGAGCATGAAGTTGATCCAATTTTACAGGTTGTGCATTTTGCGTTAACGCAACACGCGCAGAAGCCGTATCTAAGACACTAATCGCTTTATCAGGCAATTGACGGCCAGTGATATAACGGTGTGATGCATGGACTGCAGTAACGATAGCTTCATCGTCAATTTGTAAATTGAAATGTTTTGCCATCACGGGAATCATGGCACGCAGCATATCGATTGCGACTTCTTCAGTCGGTTCTTCAACCTGAATTACTTGGAAGCGTCGGCTTAATGCGGCATCTTTTTCAAAATACTGCTTATATTCAGCCCATGTGGTTGCGGCAATGGTTCTTAACTCACCACGTGCAAGCGCCGGTTTTAACAGGTTTGCTGCATCATTTTGACCTGCTTGACCACCCGCACCAATCAACGTGTGTGCTTCATCAATAAATAAAATGATTGGATGTGCAGAGGCTTGAACTTCATGAATGACTTGTTTTAAGCGATTTTCGAATTCACCTTTAACACTGGCGCCCGCTTGTAGCAAGCCCATATCTAAAGTATGAATGCTGACATTTTTTAAAGCATCTGGAACTTGGTTGGTTGCGATTTTTAATGCCAGACCTTCAACAACGGCCGTTTTACCAACACCAGGCTCACCCGTTAAAATCGGATTGTTCTGACGACGACGCATCAAAATATCGAGCATTAGGCGGATTTCAAACTCACGACCAATCACAGGATCAATGCCACCATTTTTAGCTTTTTCAGTTAAATTAATGGTGTATTGGTCTAGAGCAGGTGTTTTAACTGGCGTTGTTGCATTCGTTTGAGCAGCTGATTTTTCATCTGGTGATGCAGTTGCTAAATCTTCATTTTCAATGCTCTTTAGGCAAAGATCTAAAAATTTATGTTTAATCGTATCGATAGGTAATAAATCGAAAAGAGAAGAAGCTCTTGCTGCAATTTGGTATAAATCTGGCGCGGTAAGGAGCGCAACAAGTAAATGACCACTACGAATTTGTGGATCTTGTTCAGCAGATGCTAATAACCAAGCTTGTTCAAGTAAGCGCACAATGGATTGGGCAAAAATAGGAGTGCGCGTATTTCCTTTTGGAAGTTGAGCAATACTTTCTTTGAGGTCATCTGCCAAACCATCTGCAGAAACTTTGTATTTTTCTAAGAGTATTTGAAGGTCATTTTTATTGTTATAGGTTAATAATTCGAGTAAAAAATGTTCAATTTCGATTTCATAATTTTGCTGTGAAATACATGTATTGGCTGACTTTTCGAGTGAAATGCGGGCGTGAGGTGAAAGTTTAGTAATTAAAACTTTTAAATTATTCATAAATAACTCATCAAATTTAGAATCCACAGTACGAAATTTTACAAGTTTGACTGTGATCTCTTTTTTCTTGCTATAAAAATAAAAACTTTAAAATCAACACCTTATGTATTATTAGTGTCTTGCTTTAGGCGATATAATACAGATTAAATAAAAAAAGGAAAAAGATTTTTTTATAAAATGAAACAAAAAAAAACAAATAGTCGACAAACTTTGGAGTATTTGGCACATTTTTGTATTGACTCTATGTGCTTATTTTTTGTTAAATCTGCAGCATATTTTTAATTTTGATAAATGAAGAGAAAACCCACGGGAAAATAAGTGGTGATTTCTCCACATAAATTAAGTTTTAGCACGTAGAAATACAGAGGCAATTTTGAATAAATTTAGTGTTTTATTACCTATAATTTTAGCAGTCAGTTTAACACAAACCGTTTTTGCAAAAGATAAAGCGGCATCTGTGAAAAAATCCTGTTTAAAGGATTATCCACTGGCAGTAGGTGATACAGATCCAGAGATTATTGGTTTTTATAATCAGTTATGTGACAAAAAAAATAAGAAAAATGAGAACTTAAAAAATGAAATCTTTGTAGATATTGCCAAAAAATATCAAGCCAATGGTTACAATTTAAAAGCATTGCAAGCGGTCAATCTGCTGCGAGAAAAGAACTATCAGTCTCCTGAACTTACTGATGTCACTTTTTTAGCAGGTATCGCTATTTCTTATAATGCGCTGAATCATATGCGGAGTAATGAAAATCGTACTCTAGATGAACAGACCTATTCTCCTGCCAAAGTGTTGTCGGATAATATTCGTTATATTCAGCCGACGATTGATAAATCTACGTCTGTTGCAGCAGATGTTCGTGAAAAAAGTACAGAATCTTCGAGCAATGTGAAATCTAAACAGACAACACCAGCTAAAAAACGAACCAATACAGCGTCTACCAAGCCTAAACAAACGACTACAGCTGCAAGCAAAAAGAAAACCACCACGACAGCAAAACCGCAGACTACAGCGAAAAAACCTGCTACTGGTGGTTCACCTTTCGATACATTGAAGAATAAATAACAAGGAAAAGCACTCATGGCAAAACGTGAAAGTGTACAGAAAAAACTTCAACGAATTCGTCCTCCTCGTGTTCAATTGACTTACGATGTTGAAGTTGGCGACGGTAAAGAAATTAAAGAGTTACCATTCGTTGTTGGGGTGTTAGGTGATTTCTCTGCGGCATCTGAAGTAGAGAAAACTAAATTAAAAGACAAGAAATTCATTAATGTTGATTTAGATAATATTGATGAGGTAATGGAGTCTTTAGCGCCACGTGCTAATTTTCAAGTTGAGAATACCTTGACTGAAGACGGTGGAAAAATGTCGGTAGATCTTACATTTAAGAGCATGGCCGATTTCACTCCAGAGCAAGTTGTACAACAGGTTGATCCATTACAAAAGTTAGTTGCCGCGCGTGAGCGTCTGTCTGACTTGCGTAATAAAATTTCAAATAATGAACGCTTAGAAGATTTACTGGATGAAGTGTTACATAACACTGATCAAATTCGTAAGTTGAGTGTGGAGGCAGAAAATGAGTAATTTTAATACTGCAACTGCTGCAAACCTTGAAGCAACTGAAGAATATTCGCTTTTAGATTCAATTGTTGAACAAAGTCGTATTGCGCGTACAGATCAAGAACATGATCGTGCAAAAAGTCTGATCGGTGAACTTGCCAAAGAAGTCATGGCAGGTACCATCACCGTTTCGGACAATATGACTTTATCAATTGATAAGCGTATTGCTGAAATTGATGCGTTGATTTCATCTCAGTTAAGTAAAATCATGCACCATGCTGAATTTCAAAAAATTGAATCGACATGGCGTGGTTTGTATTATTTCTGCCAAGAAACACCTTCAAACTCTTTAACAAAAATTCGTATGTTAAATACGACGAAAAAAGAGCTGATTAAAGATTTCCAAGGTGCGACAGATTTTGACCAAAGCACGTTGTTCAAAAAAATCTATGAAGAAGAATATGGATCGTTCGGTGGTGCGCCTTATGCAACATTGATTGGTGATTTTGAGTTTGACCGTACACCTTCTGACATGTACTTGCTTGAGCAAATTTCACATGTCGCGGCGGCTGCACATGCACCGTTTATTTCGGCAGCAAGCCCGAATATGTTGGGTCTAGAATCTTTCACTGATATTGATCGTCCACGCGATGTGTCTAAAATCTTTGAAACTGCTGAATATGTACAATGGCGTTCATTCCGTGAAAGTGATGATGCACGTTATGTTGCATTGACAATGCCACGTGTATTGGGTCGTTTGCCATATGATCCAAAAGAAGGTATTGCCACTGAAGGATTTAACTTCGTTGAAGAAGTTTCAGGCGAAAACCATAATGAATATTTATGGATGAACGCGGCTTATGCCTTTGGTACACGTTTAACCAATGCTTTTGATATGCATGGTTGGTGTGCTGCGATTCGTGGTGTAGAAGGTGGTGGTTTAGTTGAAGGTTTGCCTGTCCATACGTTCAAAACCAATGATGGTGAAGTGGTCTTTAAATGCCCAACTGAAATTGCCATTACAGACCGTCGTGAAAAAGAACTGAGTGATCTTGGTTTTATTCCGTTGGTACACTGCAAAAATACGGATTATGCAGCATTTTTCGGTGCGCAATCGACGCAAAAACCTAAAAAATATGATAGCGATACAGCAAATGCCAACTCTGCATTGTCTAGCCAGATCCAATACATCATGGCAGTTTCACGTATTGCACATTATTTAAAAGCAATGATGCGTGACAAAGTGGGTAGTTTTGCATCAGCGGGTAATGTTGAGACCTTCTTAAATGAATGGTTGTCGCAATATGTATTACTCGATGATGGTGCATCTCAAGAAGCTAAAGCTCAGTATCCATTGCGTGAAGCTTCTGTAAAAGTTGTAGAAAATCCAGCTTTGCCTGGTCACTACAAATCTGTGGTTTTCTTAAGACCACATTTCCAGTTGGATGAGTTGTCTGTTTCATTACGACTTGTGACCGAGTTACCTCAGTCCTCAAATTAATTTTGGGTCAACACTATAATAACTTTAAATAAATAGGTATTCAGAACAATGAAAGATATATACATTCAATTTCGTGGTAAGTACAAAGTAGACGGCGAATCTCGTGATGCAGAGCACAAGAGTTGGTTAGAAGTAAACTCTTGGACGCATAACATCCGTCAACCTAAATCTGCGACTTCTTCAAGTGTGGGTGGTCACACTGCAGAACGTGTAGAACATTCTGATATGGTTTTTGTTAAAGATTTAGACGCGACAAGCCCTAAACTTTGGGAAGCATGTTCAGCAGGTTATACATTTGATGAAGTTCAAATTGATTTCTACCGTGCGAATGGCGATAAACGTATTAAATATCTTCAAATCAAACTGAAACATGTGTTGGTTTCTAGTGTGACTCCAACTGTAAATGATGAAGGTGTTCCGCACGAATCATTTGGTTTGAAATATGCTGCAGTAGAGTGGACATATAACCAACAAGATATTAACGGTACTGCGAAAGGTGCTGTTACTAAGAAGTGGTCATTATCTAACAACACTGCTTCATACGCGGCGTAATAGATGGATTCAGATAGAGGCTAACTTGGGTAGCCTCTATTTTCATTTTTTTAAATATTTATAAGAAGATATGAATCTCGATCAGCTTTATCCTTATGGTTTTAGAACGACATTATTTGACCGCTTATTACCAGCAGATGCTCAGCAGACTCAAGGTCTGTCTTTGCAAGAACTTCGTGAATCTGTTGCCTCCGATTTAGAGGATCTCCTCAATAGTCGGGTGGCAAAGTTAGATGAACTGATTGATGACTTTCCATTAGCAAAAAAATCTATTTTGCAATTTGGCATTATCGATTTTGTTGGCTTATCGACTGCAAATCCATCGGATCGCGACAAAATTTGTCAGTCAATTGAACAATCGATTGCTGCACATGAACCGCGTTTAAAGCAGATTCGAGTCGAAATGCTCATGGATGGTCATAATATGGGGGCACTATGTTTAAGTATTCAGGCATATTTAAATATTCATCCTTTATATGAACCGGTTATTTTTGATGCCTTATTAAAACCAACAACACAACAATATGTTATTTCTCCAAGAGCTTAATGAAGTGGGTTATCTGTGATTGAAGAGCTGTTACCGTATTACGAAAAACAACTACAGGAATTTGGACAACAGTCCCGTGAATTTGCCAGTAAATACCCCAAAATCGCCCAGCGTTTGTCTTTAAACCAAGAACAAATAGATGACCCGCATATTGAGCGTTTAATTCAAGCATTTTCTCTAATTTCTGCACGGATTGATAAAAAACTTGCAGATAGTTATGACGTTTTTACCCGTTCAATTTTTGAGGTGATGTTTCCTCAATATTTAAAACCATTTCCTGCATGTTCTGTGGTGAGCTTCGAAGATATAAATAAAATTAAGCAATTAACAGATCGACACGTTATTCCAAAGGCGACCAGTCTAAAAGCCAAAAGTACGCGTGGTGTTCAATGTGAATATCAGACGGTACAAGAAGTCACTTTATTACCGATTCAATTAAAACAGCTCAATTTCAAAACTCATCCATCGGCACATATGCATTTAAATCAAAATGCTACATTGAGCTTAGGATTTGAAATTTTTTCGAATAAGCACGCTTTACTCAAAAATGAAACTTTGCCGATATTTTTAGACGCTATTTCTAATTTTCCTTTACAGGTTTTAGATAGTATTTTTAAATCGACTACGAGTTTTTCGATTCGTGTGGGGCAGCACATTTTTGATATTGCCAATCCATTTGAAATTATGGGCTTTGATGAAGTTCAAAGTGTTCTACCTATCGATCAGCATACGCATCATGCATATCGTTTATTGATGGAATATTTTTGTGTTCCTGAAAAATTCAATTTTTTAAATCTAAATTTAGATTTCATTAAGTTTTTAAGTTTAGAACACAGTGAATTTGATGTTCAAATGCACTTTAAGCTTAATTTAAACGATCAAGCGGCAATTCGAAATTATTCTGAATTAAATGCTGCAAATTTTAAATTGTTTGCTACACCAATCGTTAATCTCTTCAATAAACAAGCAGAGCCGCAAAAGATTAATCATAAGCGAATGGAATATCCATTGGTGACAGATGCGCACCATCCTGAATATTTTCAGGCCTATAGCATTTTAAAAATGAATATGGTGCGTGAAAAAAGTAACCAAGATGAAGTGTATTATCCGGTACTGCCTTTTTTTGCAATGAGTCATTATCATCAAGATAAAGTCCAGTTTTTTTATAGTTTAAATCCGCAGCAGATGAAGAATAAACATCAGGAATTAAACTATTCAATCATATCTCGTGCTTTAGACCCGCATAGTACTCAGTCCGATTTTATTAGTACTGAACTTTTGTGTAGTAATCGTGAGTTACCTTACGAAAGTTATAATAAAGATCAGAATGCATTAACACTGAATGATAGTAATTTGGCACGTCGTGCTCTGATGCTCAAACGACCGTCGTTACCGTATTATTTTGAGCAAAATAAACAAGAACAGTGGCGGGTCATTTCACATTTATCTTTGAATAATATGTCTTTAATGAAAGGCGATGCGGTCTCTCATATTAAAGAACTTTTGGAATTGTATAATTTACCTAAATCAAAAGAAAACCAAATTATTATCGACTCCATAAAAAAGATTCAGTTTTCTACTACGCAGAAACTTGTGGATAGTAAACCATTTCCATTATTTGTCAGAGGTTTAAAAGTACAGCTCGATATCGATGCGGATATATTTAGAGGACATAGCCTATATATATTTAGTCAATTGCTGGCCCATATCTTTAATTTAAAAGTCAATATGAACAGCTTTGTCGATGTCTCGGTTTTTGATGCAAATAGTCAACAGGAGTTATACCAATGCGTGCAGAACGTTGGTGGCAAGAAAGCTCTGTAATTGACGGACTTTTCCAAGAACCGAAAGCCTACGAGTTTGTTCAAGCCACTCGTTTGTTAAGACATGCACCTTATGGAGCGGCTCAAGTTCACTGGGCAAATGACTTTGAGTTTAATAGTTCACTTAATCTGAACTTCCCGAACACTGAAATTGAAAGTTTAGAGTTCAACGATGAGAAAGTTGAACTGACAAATTTAATGGTAGGTTTAACGGGTATTCAAGGTGCATTACCTTATAGTTATACCAATAAGATTAAGCTCAGCGGGCGACATCAGCGACACGAAACTCAAAAGTTTTTAGGGCTGTTTAATCATAAATTAACAGCACATTATGTTGATGCCAGTTTAAATTATCATTTACCTATTCGTTATGAAATCGAGCAGGATAATCACTATCTTGATATTTTACATGCATTAAATGGTTATATCCGTAGCCAGCATGATCAGCCTGATTTAGATGATTATTTTGCAGAGTTTTCAGGTTTAATGCAGGGACAAAACAATACAGCGTATGCATTAAAAACCATGCTGAACTGTATCTTTAAGCAGAATTTTGATATTCGAGAATTTATCCCTGAAACTTTTGTATTTGAAGAAGATCAGAGAACATGTTTAGGTGGATCTCAGCCGAGCTTATTGGGGCTGAATACTTTTTGTGGTGAGAAGATTCAACAGATTGACGAAAAAATTGAAATCGTGATTGGACCTTTAAATCATGAAGATTATTTAACATTTTTACCGAATCAGGCACGCAGCCTAAAATTAAAACAAATGATTCAAACTTGGTGCAGTCCAACATTAATGGTGGATGTGCGCTTAATTTTACAAAAAGAAGAAATAAAACCGGTGTGTTTAAATTCTTTGAGCGGAATTGGTTTAGCTCAGGGAGCATTTTTACAGCCGAATAAACAGGTCGATAATACAGAAACCTGTTATGCCTTAATGGGGAATTTATAATAATGCTGAAATTAATAATTGGGACCTTTAGTACGCTTTTTGTTTTGTGTACTGCTTTCGTGATTTTTTACTGGCGAGATACAGGCTATGACCCGACAGCTTTTGATCTGGTCACCTATTTTCTAATTCTTCCTGTCGCTTTATGTGCAATTACTTTGTCTCCTTATTTGATTTATAAGAGCATTCAACATCAAAAAGAAAAAAAGCTTGAAGCTGAAAAACGTGCCGAGGAACAAGCTGAGCAACAACAACTTGAGGCCATTGAACAAGCAAAACCGAAGCCTGTCGATGTACAGCAATTTCGTTTAAATGTTTATTCTTCAGCGGCTTGGCATAGTTTTGGTGAAAATGAACAAATTATCCAAGATATTCAACAATTCAAAAGTCCTGAACTTGATGATAAATTATTCAATGCATACGGTTTGCCTGTTCTTTCATTTCGAATCAAAGATTTAGATGAACTTACTAGTGAAGAAGCAGATGATGAATTTAGTGCCATCACCATGCGTGAAAAAAGAATCCAGTCACTTATTCAGCAACAACTAGAGCAACACGTAGAAAGTCTATTTTTAATCGCTGAGCATCTGAAGCAATCTGCACTCTTTTATGATAGTGAATTGGCATATCAGTACCGTATGCATCCGGGTTGGGTGGACCCAGACTATACGCAAGATGAACATCCAGAACATTTGGCGAACAATGCACAGCAAGTTTCACGTTTAAATCGTTTAAATGTTCATATTTTACTTGCTGATAATTTGATTCATCAATGGAATGATGATTATGCCCAAATTATTCAGCAGTATCTATCTGACGGATTTTCGATCATTCCTGAACAAATTCATATCGAGCCACATTTTATCGGCACTCAAGTCGCTTATTCAGAATGGCTAAATATTTTAGAGATGATTTCAAAACAAAAGTCTGAAGTCAGTTTGATTCTCAATGCTGACTCTGAAATCGACCAAGAATGGATTGATGAAAAGATGTGGCTACAAGAAAAATACATTGCTGCAGAGTTTACATCGAGTTGGTGTTTGGCTGCTTCAGACGTTCAAGTTCGAGGTTTAACTCCAAATAAAGTGCTACAAGTGGTGGCACATGAGCCTGAGTTGAAACGTAATTTAGAGCTTAAAGCACTGAATAATTTAGATCAGTATGATCAAGAACAACCCTTTTTATTGATGTTAGATGATGCAACGGATATGAAAGTGGTGAAAAAATTACAGTATAAATTTAATGAAACCGCGATTGAAACCTATCATTTTTTATATACAAAACAGAATCTTGGAAATACCCAGCAATTGGCAAAAATTTTTGGATTCATGTTGGGTATGCACTTGCCAGAAGAGTTAACTGCCATGATTTATAGCACAGACCAAGAATCGACATTTGCTTTTATTCAAGCATTTTCAGTAGAAGATGAACTTGAACAAGAAACTGTTTAATTAGAATTAAGACGAAATTGAGAACATTGTGAACACACTATTTTATACGATCCTCGGTTATGTTTGGCAGTACGTCACCAATCCTAAAGCGATGGTGGCTTTGTCATTTTTTGTGGCCATTGTGGCTATGCATAATTCGATTCCACAAAAGACTTTTTACATTGTGGTTGCTGTTTATATTCTCGGATTAATTCTGTGGGGTATTTATGAATTAGTGCAGCATTATCGTCATAAACAGCAAGGCGAAGAGCTAGCTGAGGCGATTGCCAAAGATAATGAAGCTGAATACGGCAAACAAAAGAATAAAGAAGAACTTGCCCTGATCAATCAGCAAATGAAAGGCTCGATTCAACTTATCCGTAAATCAAAACTCGGCGACAAAAAGGGTAATGCAGCCCTATATGAATTACCTTGGTACATGGTGATTGGTAACCCAGCAGCGGGTAAAAGTTCAGCGATTTATAATTCTGGTCTTAGATTTCCATTTGAAGAAACTCATCAGAAAATGGTGTCGGCAGGTCTAAGTGGTACTCGTAACTGCGATTGGTTTTTCTCTACAGATGGTGTCTTACTCGATACCGCAGGTCGATATTCAGTTTATGCCGAAGACCATTCAGAATGGTTAGGTTTCTTAAATATTCTCAAAAAAAACCGTTCTAAAGCACCAATTAACGGTTTAATCGTGATTGTTTCTGTGGCGGAGCTTGTTAGTCAAAGTCCTGAAAAATCAATCAAATTAGCCAAAAACTTACGCGCACGTATACAGGATTTGACTGAACGTTTAGAAATTTTTGCGCCAGTGTATATCGTTTTTTCAAAAATGGATTTGATTGCCGGCTTTACTGAATTTTTTGATTGTTATGATAAGGATGAATTTGATCAAGTTTGGGGTGCAACACTGCCTTATGATCCAGACTCATCTGAGCATGCCGTTGAGATGTTCGAAAAGCATTATTCAATTTTATACGATGGTTTGAAGAGCGTCAGTACTACGCACTTGAGTCGTCGTCATTCGCAAAATATTTCTCCAAGTGTAATGACATTTCCACTTGAGTTTAAAAGTTTAAAGCCAGTGTTAAAAACTTTTATTGGTACGTTGTTTCAAGACAACCCTTATCAGTTTAAACCGGTATTCCGTGGGTTCTATTTCACCAGTGCGTTACAAGAAGGTGTGATTGAAAGTCCAATGACCGAGCAAATCGCTGAAGACTTTCATTTGGTGAAAAGTACGGATAGTGAGTTTGGCATTCCTACGAATTCTGTTTCGCAAGACCATGGTTATTTCTTAAAAGGACTCTTTTCAACCGTCATTTTAAAAGATAAAAATCTGGTTAAACAACATATCAATCCTGCACGTAAGCGTCAGCGTTTTATGGCATTTATTGCTGCATTATTATTGGTTGCTGTGGTGCTTGGATTATGGGTTTGGTCGTATCGTAATAACCAACAACTCGTGGCTGAAGTTCAGGCAGACCTAGACAAAGTTGTACAAATGGAAAGCCGTAGCGGAAGTGAGCTTTCGACTCAATTGGATGCATTGCTGATATTACAAGGGCATTTACAGCAGCTCGATCATTTTGATGAAGATCGTCCTTTGAAATATAGCTTTGGTTTATACCAAGGGAATAAAATTCGTGAAAAACTCAAAGTTGAGTATTTACGAGGTATTCAACAAATTGTATTGGCACCATCTCAGCAAAATATGGCGCAGTACTTACAGCGCGTTAAAGCCAATGAAGCGACGTTGAAAGAAAATCACGTCAATGTGCAAATCACTCAAGCTGTGAAATCAAATCAGCCCTATTTAGAACCATCGGATACTAATCCTCAGGATGCCTACAATGCACTGAAGGCGTATTTGATGATGAGCAATCATAAATATATGGAATCGAGCCATTTGAGTGACCAAGTTACTCGTTTCTGGCGTTCATGGTTAGATTCAAATCGTGGTCAAATGCCACGTGGGGAAATGATTCAAAAAGCAGAACAAGTTTTATCTTATGCGATGACTTTAGCTGCTGATCCTGCGTTCCCGCAAATGGAATCTGATCCTTTATTGGTTGATCAAACACGTCAATTATTGACGGCTGTTACCATGGGTATTCCTGCACGCGACCGCGTTTATAATGAAATTAAAATGCGTGGTTCGGTACGTTTCCCTGCGGTGACAGTGAAGCAAATATTAGGTGAAACAGGCCAAAACAGCATGTTGGGTAGTTATGCCTTGCCGGGTATTTTTACTTACCAAGCTTGGAATGATTATGTAAAAGATGCGATTAACCAAGCTGCGAATAATCCGACGGATACTCAAGATTGGGTACTCAATACCAATCGCTCTGATGACCTGACGTTTAGTGGTAGTCCAGACCAGATCAGTAAACAGTTAACCGAACTTTATAAGCAGGAATATATCGCTGAATGGCGTAAATTCTTAAATGCAGTACATTATGGCAAGGGTGCTGATGTTGCTCAGCAGTCACGTTTTATCGATATTTTAGGTGAACCTGAAAATTCGCCAATTCGTAAAGTGGTCGACCGTATAGCGAAAGAAACCAGCTGGGATAATCCAATTGTTCAAGCAGAACTGGCTGCGCCTCAGAAAGGTTTTATTGCGTGGTTTAAACGTAAAGTCCTCAGCCGTGATGATGCGCAGCAGGCACAGCAAGTTGCTTCTAAAGCCGGTCAAGGTGTTATTGCAAAAGAATTTGATGTGTTCTATCAATTGGTTCGTAAGCGTGATGATCAGCAAAACAAATCTATTTTAGATGAATACATGCTGTCTTTGAGTCAAGTGCGCAGCAAGTTCAATGACTTGAAGAGTGGCGGTGATATGGGGCCTGCAAGCATGACATTGGTGAAACAAACCATCAATGATCAAAGCTCTGTCTTTAATAGCACGCAAAAATTTGTGGATGAAAAAATGTCTGTGGGTCTGAATGAATTAGACCAGCAGTTGATTCAAAAGCTCTTTATGCAGCCGGTGACCCAGTCATTTGAAGTATTACTGATCCCAGCTCAAAACGAAATTAATAAGTTATGGGCAATGCAAGCGTATCAACCATTTACAACCAATCTTGCACCTAAATATCCATTTAATAGCAATGCTACTTTACAAGCGACCAGTAATGAAATTAGCCAAATTTTTGGTGAAAACGGAAGTATCGCTCGCTTTGTAAAAGAATATTTAGATCCATTGGTGATTCGTCGTGGCTATACCTTAACCACGAAAACATGGAAAGATTTGGGCATTGGTTTAAATCCACAATTCGTAGCGAATTTCCAACGCTATGTTGCGCCAAGTAATGGCGTTGCTACAGGGGAATTGAGTCAAGCAGCACCTGCGGCAACCAATCAATCGAACTTCCAGTTCTTCCCATTAGAAAATACACAGTTGCTTTCATATACCATTGATATTGATGGTCAGCGTATGGTGTATGAAAACGGTGTTCAGCAATGGGTGAACTTCGTTTGGCCAAATAAAGGGGCAATTCCGGGTGCACGTATTACTGCAATTGACTTGGAAGGTCAAACGCATACGATTTTTGATGAGCCGGGTGAATATGGTATTAACCGATTGGTTGAAGGCGCTCAGCGTACACAAAATGGTAATTCATTTGAAATGGTGTGGCGTAGCAAACAAAATCCAAAAGTGTTTGTTAAAGTGAACTTCCGTTTAATCAGTGGTAACGCATCTGGCCCAACTACAGGTTCAGGCTATTCAGGTATGACTCTTGTTGATCAAGTGGTGACGAATAAAGGTGTTCGTGTCGTCGCAGCGCAAACGATGCCTGCAGGACAAGCGCCTGTAGCGCCAGCGACTTCACCGATGAGTGTTGTACAAGGAACAGCAACACCATGATGATGAATTTAAAAATGAGAGCGGTGGCATTCGTGCAAAAGAACAAGGAGTGTGACAATGTATGAAGTGAGAACGACACCGCTGTATTATGGGAAATGTCCAGCTCGTGGTGACTTCTTAAAGAGCCGTGAACAATATTCACTGATTCAGTTAATCGATCAGTGGATCACGGAGGCGCTTGAGTTCGCTATGCGTTCAGACAATTTTAATGCAGCGTATAACTCACTGCCTTCATTAGATTTCTTTATTGCCAGTCCAAAAGATAAGCGTTTTTTGGTTGCCAATTTGATTAGCAGTGAAGACAGTTCAAAGCGTCAATTTCCAATGGTGCTCGCTCATCTGCTAGAAATCGATGATCCTTTCGATAATATTTTGTATGCACCTTATCGTTATAAACAAACCTTAATTGACTTATATCAGCGTAACCGAGTGATGCGTTCTATTCGCGATCCCGATATTTTGCTCGATAAATTAGGCAAACTGAATAACGAAATTCAAGTGTTCGGGACAGAAGAAACCTCTTCTTTTTATGAGCATCATACGTTGCATTCATTTGCACGTTTATTGAATTTTACGCCTTATCAGTTGGCGCAAAGCATGATTGGTCTCGGTTTGCTGCTACAACCGATTATTCATCAGGGCACGTCTCGGTTGAATAAAGTGTTGATCTTACCGATCAATAATATTAGTTACTGTTATGAAATTGCGGCTTTTTGGGTCAATTTAATTAGTCGCTTTGTCGAAAATCAAGATGCTGAATTACTCATTGGCATCCTACACAGTGATTCGCCAGTTTTACTGTTTGGTTTTCAAGGCGCTGATATTACAGCGCTGAGTGATGTATTTACCCAAAACATGCAAAGTGATCATTGGGTTTCCTTGATTGATGCTAGTTGGATTGATCCTTATCTTGAACAAAATGCAGGCTTAGCCGTTTTGGAACAGTCTTTGAGTGAGCGCCAGATCAGCCTTATTCATGGCATTAAACTTTTTAGACAGACTTTTATAGAAGAATAATGATGCAAAGAATCTTACCAATGTTGCCCAAATTTCTTGCGAGTGTGTACATTTTAGGTTGTTCGACTTTGCTTTGGGCAGAGCCTATTGTGATTGAAGGTGCTGTACCGAATGAAGCAACCAAGCAAGAAATATTAAATAAAGCCTATTTGACCTATGGTCAGGCAAATGTGGTTGATAAAATTCAGGTTCGAGCGGTTACAGCACCCAATGGTTGGGGCAATAGCGTAAGCCAAATGATTAATGATGACTTAAAAAAAGTAAAACAGGGGAAACTCTCTGTACGCGGAACGCAAGTCGATTTAAGTGGCAAGATGTCAAATCAAAATGATATCCAACCAACGACCACCAAGTTTCAGTCTTTGGTCACAGCACCTTTTCGTTTCAATGCACAGCTTTCTGTCAATCAGGCTGAACAGGCTATTATTGATGCGGCTTTACGTAATCGTATTATCGAATTTGAATCGGGAAGTGCTATTTTAGCGCCATCTGGGGTACAGATCTTAGATGAAATGGTTGTCGCACTGAATCGCGTCGGTGGGAAAAAAGTACGAATTATTGGTCACACAGACAGCTCGGGGAATCCTGAGAAAAACTTAAGTTTAAGCCAAGATCGTGCTAATGCAGTTAAAAACTACCTGATTTCAAAAAATATTGCAGCGGCGAACTTAAGTACTGAAGGGATGGGCTCAAATAAGCCTGTAGCAGACAATGCTACGCCTGAAGGCCGTAAGAAAAACCGTCGTATTGAGTTTGAAGTACTGTAACTTTTTCAACTTAACTGCAACGGCTAATGCAATGAATGAACCCAGTGTATCTAGACTGGGTTTTTTTATGCCAATTGACTCAGTCGATTATTTGATAACTGAAAACGACATTTTTAAAGCAGCAATGTTATAACTAAATAAGACTATATTTTGAATAGGTCTAAAGCTTTAATTTTTGCATTTTATACCACTAAAGCATTCATATTTTGAGCAATAAAACAGTGGATTCTAAAATCAATTAAGGTTAAAACATAAGAATCAGTTTTGGATATGCGTTTCATATCTACTGCTTTAACCTTGTCGATAAAGAATAATCACTTTTGACATGGTGCAAAGTTTTAAAAAATCTGCAGGACAGTGCGGAAAAACAACAACTCAATATGGATGAATGTGGGAGCAAAGAATGCTTGGTAATATGATGTTTAAACCGCTTTTGATTAGTAGCATGATTGAACATGCGGGTCGCTATCATGCGGATAGTTTAGTCATTTCAAAAAATACAGACTCGACGATTACGAAAACCACTTGGGGTGAAGTCCATAAAAATTCAAAACGATTTGCCAATGTTCTTGCATCACTCGGTTTAAATTTAGGGGATCGTGTTGCGACCATCGCTTGGAATAACCATCGTCACTTAGAGTCTTGGTACGCTATTTCAGGTAGTGGTTATGTATGTCACACCATTAATCCACGTTTATTTCCTGAACAATTAATTTTTATCATCAATGATGCCGCAGACCGCGTCATGTTATTTGATAAAACCTTTTTGCCTTTAATCAAAGCAGTAAAACCATTATTAAAATCTGTTGAACATTTTATTTGTTTAGATGGACCAGATGCAGCGATTGTTGAAGCGGTGCCCGATGTGAAGTTTTATGACGAACTTATCGCGGGGCAATCTGCAGACTATACATGGCCAGAATTAGATGAATTATCGGCTAGTTCTTTATGTTATACCTCGGGTACCACAGGCAATCCTAAAGGTGTGTTGTATAGTCATCGTTCAACAGTCTTACACAGTTATGCGATTTGTATGCCAGATTCATTAAATATCTCAGCGCGAGATATTATGATGCCTGTTGTGCCGATGTTCCATGTCAATGCATGGGGTACGCCATATGCTGCGGCTATGGTGGGTTGCACCTTAGTGCTGCCAGGCCCAGGTTTAGATGGAGCAAGCCTGACGCAAATGATTGATGACTATAAAGTATCCGTTGCATTGGGTGTTCCAACGATTTGGCAGGGTTTAATCAATGCTGCGCAACAAGCAGGTAGTCAGCTCGAAAGTTTAGTGCGTAATGTGGTTGGTGGATCTGCTTGCCCACCTGCGATGTTGAAAGTGTTTAAAGAGCAATTTAACTGTGAAACGATTCATGCTTGGGGCATGACCGAAACCAGTCCATTAGGTTCTTCAAACCAGTTTAAAGCCAAACATTTGTTATTATCTGAAGAAGAACAATTACAAGTGCGTTTGTCACAAGGTCGTCCACCATTTGGGGTCGATTTACGTATTACCGATGAAGAAAACGGTACACACGAAGTTGCACGTGATGGCGAAACGACGGGTAATTTGCAGATCCAAGGGCATTGGATTATTGGCAATTACTTTGGCAAAACAGAGTCTGCATTAACCTCAGATGGTTGGTTTGATACCGGGGATATTGCAACCCTGAACGAAGATGGTTTCTTAAAAATTAGTGACCGTTCAAAAGATTTGATCAAATCGGGCGGTGAATGGATTTCTTCCGTTGAGTTAGAAAATTTAGCTATGGGACATCCTAAAATTGCTATGGCGGCAGTGATTGCAGTGACCCATCCGAAATGGGATGAGCGTCCTGTTTTGATTGCAATTAAAAAGCCAGATGTCGATTTATCTGATACAGAAATTTTGGATTATTATGCAGATAAAGTTGCTAAATGGCAGGTGCCAGATAAAGTGATTTTTGTGGATGCTATTCCTTTGAGCGGAACAGGTAAAATGCTGAAAAAAGATCTACGTGAGCAATTTGGTGCTGTACTACTTGAAAGCTAACTTACTGTAAGTTACCAACTAAATATTGGTAAAGAGCAAAACGCAAAGGTAACATGCCTTTGCGTATTTTTATAAAAACTTAAATTTTGATAAATACCATATTCTTAATATGAGGTTTTTAAATAAAATTTTTTCAATGAATCCATAACCAAGTTCAATGAATAATCTAGCCGTGTTAGGTCGCATTCAATTCAATAAAAGCGTAAATTGATGAGGCATCCATCGTTAAACCACCTTTCTTATGTTTCCAGTTTGGATCTTGTTCACTTTAATGGCTGCTTTTATGCAGTCATGGCGCAATGCATTTCAAAAGCAACTCAGTACCACTGTTGATGTGTATGGTGTCACCCTTGCTCGGTTTATTTTTGGACTCCCATTTGCCTGCATTTATTTATTTGTACTGTACCAACAACAGCCTGTGAGTCAGGTAACCACATTTACACCTATGTTTTGGGTCTATGTGGTGATTGCAGGACTAAGTCAAATTTTAGCGACGATTTTAATGGTCTTGCTTTTTAAACAAAAGAATTATGCCATCGGCGTCGGTTTAGCGAAAAGTGAAGCCATATTTGCGGCCATTGTTGGGGTGATTTTCTTAAGTGAACATTTAAGTTTATTTGGTTGGATTGGTGTTTTGGTTGGTGGCATAGCCGTTTTTCTTTTAAGCAAAGGTTCTCAACGACAAAAGTTATCTTTGCCAACTTTATGCATCGGTGTAGGGAGTGGATTAAGTTTTGCCATTACCTCTTTATTGGTTCGTGAAGCCAGTTTAGAGCTAAGTGATTTACCGACTTTGCATCGTGCGGCGTGGGTATTGTTGAGTGTAATTGGCTTTCAATGTGTGATTATGCTGTTGTACCTCAGTCTATTTAGCCGCAAAACGCTCATTGCCATGTGGGATAGAGTCGGTCTAACATTTCGCGTTAGTGTCTGTAGCTTTCTAGCATCCTTGGGCTGGTTTACTGCTATGAGTATGCAAACGGTTGCGATTGTCAAAACCCTAGGTCAAATCGAAATCTTATTTAGCCTCTTAATTTCTGCATATTTCTTTAAGGAAAAACTCGCAAGAACCGATCATTGGGGTTTAGCCCTAGTGGTGATTGCGGCGATTATGGTGATTTGGGCTTAATGTGTGCTTTAAACAGACATGAAGGTAAAAAAGTCAGATTTTCGAATATTTTTTTTAATTAAAAGATGAGAAATATTTGATGTCCACTAGGATATTTATCATGGAATTGTTTATGATTTAAAGTATGACTAAACTTTGAACATGATTGAAAATTCTCAAGTTGTTCAATTTATATGTTTTTTTCAAATTTTAGCGTTAAATTTTTATATTATTTTTTATTTATATTGCCAAAATAAACAATGTATTGATGGGAGGGCTTAAATTTGGAAATACTCATACAAACATTATCCTTCCCAGCGTTGTTAACTATTTTAGCTTCGGCTTTAGGCTGTGGATTGCTCATCGGTTTGGAGCGTCAACGTAACAACAATTTGGACAGTGAACAGAGCTTTGCCGGTTTACGCTCATTTACCATTTGTGCGCTGTTTGGAGCATTGTGTTTTTTAATCCATTTAGCTGTTGGTGTAATCGGTGCAATTGTCGTCAGTATGTTTAGCTATTATGGATTAAGCCAGCAAAAACAAGATATTGGCACAACCACAGAACTAGCTTTTGTTATGACCTATTTAATCGGCGCTGCTTGTGTATTTAATATTCCATTGGCTGCGTGTTTGGCTGTGGTGTTGACCCTCATATTAGTTGGAAAAAAAGGCTTACATCATTTTGCAGCACATTGGATCAAAGACTATGAGTTAAGAGATGGTGTATTTTTACTGGCATTGATCCTAATTGCCTTACCGTTAACGCCGAATCAAGCCTATTGGGGTTCAGTATTAAATCCCTATGTGATTTTAAAATTACTGATATTGATCTTGGTGGTGCAGTCATTAGCACACATTTCCAAGCGGCTATTATCCTCTGATAAAGCCATTATTTTATCGGCCTTGGCATCAGGTTTTGTGTCGAGCACAGCAACAATCGCAAGCTTAGGTATGGAAGTACGAGCAGGAAAAGCCAGTGCCAAAAGTAATGCAGGGGCAGGACTTTTTTCATGTGTTGCGACATTGGTTCAACTTTTGATCATTGTCCTTGGGGTGAGTTTTGCTTGGTTTAAAATATTAGTTATACCAAGTATCGTCGGCATCTTGATATTGGTCCTTGCTGCGCTATATCTGATTTATGGCTCATCTCCAGTTCAGCATAATAAAGAGTCAGAACCCGAAATGCTTCATGTACAGGCGAATGAAACAGTGCCGTTAGAAAATACTGATAGTCGAATGTTTAGCTTAAAACAGGCGGCAATCATTGCCATCACGCTTACTTTGATCCAAGCACTTGTTTATGGATTAAATCTCGCTTTAGGTGATAAAGGCTTAATTTTAGGGACATTATTAGCATCACTCTTTGAAGTCCATGCAGCTATGGCAACCGTGGTGATGCAAGGTAATATCGATAATTTGACACTGGTTTATGCTGTGGTGATTGGATTATCAGCCCATGCGATTTCAAAATGTGTGAATGCATTTCTCACAGGTGGCTGGAAATATTTTCTATATTTTGCACCAACACAGTTACTTCATATGCTGTGCCTAATCGCGGTTTTGCTATTCAGTTTAAGATAAATGAGCCAAGTGACTGCTTCTTATTATTCATGGCGCAATTGCATTAATCTGGCTTTAATTTGTGGCCAACTGGTTGAAATCCAACATACCAGCGAACCTAATGTCACCAAAATGGCACCATGCCAAAAACTTAAACTCAGTGGTGTCTGTAATATAAACATTGAAATAACCGAAGAAAAAATCGGACTAAAATACGATAAAGTCACCAATATCGTAATATTGCCTTTAATAATACCTACATTCCACGCTGCATAACCCAAAGCGGTTACAATGGACACGATTAACATATACTTACCGGTATGTAAGTCTACGGCAGGCATTCGCGGAATACCGTGAAATATCAACATTTTTAGCCATAGCATAATCGTGATCACGACGAAAAAGAATGAAATAGGGTTATGTCCAAGACTGTATTTACGTGTAATCACACAGTAGAGTGACCATAAACTCGCTCCCATAAAAGCAAGAAAATAGCTTAATGGATTAGACTGAATGTTCGTAAAGACTGTAGACCAGTTAAAACTTCCATTACCCGTTTGGATCAAAATGATGCCACCCAAACAAATGGCTAAACCAATGATTACGAAAAAGTTAAATTTTAATTCTTTAAATAAAATTAACGCGGCAATTGTCAGACTCGGCCATAAATAATTGACTAAACTGATTTCAATCGCTTGTTGAGCAGTTTGAGCCAAAGCAATGGCATACGAAAAACACAACTCATAAATCACAAATAAAAGGGTGGCGTATATCAAAAATTGGCGCGGAACCAGTTTAAGGTTTGGAATTTTAAATAAGAGCAATAGAATAATTGCGCTCAAGGTATACATAAAGAGCACAGCAAGATCAGGGCTAATACTGAAACTAATTTTCTTAAGTAAACCAACAATAGAAGACCATTGTAAGATTGCACTGAATCCAATCAGCGTTGCAAGATTTTTGGACATGATTGCTCGAAGATTTCGCAAATGGCGAATGAATTTTTAATTTTTATTATAGTCTTTATTCAGTCGTTTAGTATAAGCGTGAAATTATCAAACTCTATTTAATTAAAAAGATTTAGAGCTCGTCGTACGTCAAGAGCAGCATGGCGATGAACTAGGTTTAGGTTCTGGTTTATTAACGCACGATTTAAAACTTGGACAATGTATTCATGCCTATATTCGTGCGAATCCAAATTTTGACTTAGCAGAGGGCGTTAAGTCGGCAATTATGATTGGCAATGGCTCAGGAATGGCGGGTTTGCTTTCACATCTTAAGCAACGTGTCGCAACGGTGCACTATCAAAACAGGTTTATTTATGGTGAACGTCAACATGCTTTTGATGCAATTTTTGCTGATGAACTGCATGAATTACAAAGCCAAGGTAAAATTGCAGAAATCGATCGGGTATTTTCTCGTGATGGATTTGCTGAAAAGTATGTGCAAGATGTCCTAGTTGTAAAAAAAGCTGAATTGATTGATTGGCTAGAGCAAGGGGCTTGTCTCTATATCTGCGGCAGTTTGAATATGGCCAAAGCGGTAGATGCCACTTTGCAAGAGATACTGGGCATTGAACAACTGCATACACTGCGTAAAGCAGGTCGTTACCGCCGTGATGTGTATTAAAAATAATGGCTATTCAATAAATAAAGTAAAAAATCCTCCAAACGTGGGGATTTTTATGTTTTCTGAATTCATTCAGCATTTATGCCTCACATATATTTTAAAATTGTGCTGAAAAATATTTGAATGACAATTGCATATTGTATGTACAACATCTACTTTAAATTTAGCTGAAGTAACTTTTAAACGTATTGAAAAATAACAGCTAAAAGTGATAATTCATTAAATGACTCTTTTAAGAAAGTTTATTTTCTTTGACGGAGGAAGTTTAAGGATTACTTTTATAAAGAGAACAACATGCTAAAAATGATCATACGCCCAGCCTGTGTAGAGGATGTTGATGGAATCGCGGCAGTCATTGAACCATTTGTCGATGATGTTATTTGCAGTGAAGAAGGTCGTGAGCGCTTTAAGCCCCACATGCTCAAACATATTTTTGAGCGTGATTTAATCCATTATTTTGTTGCTGAAATAAATCAAGAAATCGTTGGCAATGTAGCTTATGTGCATCCTGCACATCTCATGCATTTTTTCTTGAAACCTGAATATCATGGCCAAGGTTTTGGACGTCAAATGTGGGAGTTTATAGAAAGCGTAATAATGCAGCATGAGCCTGAGCATATTACGGTAAATTCGAGTTTCTATGCTTTAGAAATTTATAAAAAATTTGGCTTTGAGATTGTAGGTGAATTAACTCAGCAATGGGGAATTCACTACATACCTATGAGAAAGCAGGTAACTAAACCTATAAAACATTGAAAAATATTAAATCTTATTTAAAAATCATTAAATAAAAATTAATTTTCCAGAGCATGATGAGATAGTTTTACAAAGACATTTCATCATGACGCTTTAAATTTATCAATAATTAAGTATAGTTATACCATTAAAAAATTACTAGATTAAACAAACAATGAGAATGCATATTTTTTTAAATTCCTTACTTACGATGTATTGTTCAATTTCAATATTTATGGTCATTTTTATATATTTTTTATCTAATTGGCAAATATGGGAAAAACATTTTACATTCATTAGTTTAATATCATTCTTAATACTGGCAATTTGTTTTTACTTTAAATATAACGAAAAATTGAATGATGGTAATATTTTATTCAAGCAGTTGCCAATGAAAGTACAACTACCAATAAGAACTTCAACTATATTATTTTTAAACCTAAATTTGGGTTTTATCTTATTTATATTGGCAGTGCTTACGATAGTAATTACAGCTAATATATGGTTTTTTACACTTTGTATTTTTATTATTTGGAATGCAATAATTTGTCATCCTCATATTTGGTTTGTAGATTCAATTGATTTAAAACAAGATATAAAGAATAAAACAATTGAATTTGAGAGTCTAAGACAGGATAAAGGTGATTTTGAATATTTTAATGATGGTTTCACATATACTATAATTGGGCCTGAAATAAGCACAAAAACTATATTATGGAAAGATATTCAAAGTATAGATGTCGTACGCCAAAATATTGGAACCATTGATGAGATTCAACTCTATATATTGTGTTCAAATACAATCATTTATATTACCGAAAATACACAGGGTTATTACTATTTCATTGATCAACTGCATCAGAATTTTCCAGAAATAGATGAAATTTGGCAAATTTCAATCATTGCAGATGATTCAGGGCAACCATTCAATATTTTAAAAAAAGGCAATGGTCATTGATATGAAAAGTTATTTAGCCGTCTACGATATTGGCGTATAATTTGCTTGCTTCTACCTAATTTTTTACTGTTTGATATAACAAATTAGGAAGTTGAAGTGACTACAGGCTACTTACGCGGGCAAGACTTAATTGACCAGATCCAACAACAGGATTATTCCAGAGACCTAATTGGATATCATGGCGATGTACCTCAAGTCGTATGGCCTAATCAGGCACGTATCGCAGTGCAGTTTGTGTTGAACTATGAAGAGGGTGGAGAAAACCATATCGAACATGGGGATGCAGGATCAGAACAATTCTTATCCGATATTATTGGAGCGGCCAGTTTTCCTGCCAAACATATGTCGATGGACTCGATGTATGAATATGGCTCCAGAGCCGGTTTTTGGCGGATTCATGAAGAATTTAAAAAACGTGATTTACCCATGACGATCTTTGGCGTTGGTATGGCTTTAGCGCGCAATCCTTATATCGTCGATGCGATCAGACAATCCAACTATGATGTCGTTTCACATGGTCAACGCTGGTTACATTATCAGGATATGCCGATAGAGCTAGAACGTCAGCACATGGATCAGGCAATTAGTGTGCTTGAAGCTTTATTTGGAAAGACGCCTATTGGCTGGTACACAGGGCGTGACAGTCCCAACACACGTCAGCTATTGGCTGAATTTCCGCAAATTAAATATGACTGCGATCACTATGGTGATGATTTACCTTTTTGGAGTCGTTTGACAAATGAAAATGGTCGAACCCGTCCACATTTAATTATTCCTTATACACTCGAAAGCAATGATATGAAGTTTTGTTCACCGGGTGGTTTCAACAGTGGTGAACAATTTTATCAATACCTTAAAGACGCTTTTGGTGTGCTATATGCAGAAGGTGAAAGCGCGCCAAAAATGTTATCGATAGGGATGCATTGTCGTATTTTAGGGCGACCAGGCCGTTTTAAAGCACTACAACGATTCTTAGATTATGTGCAATCACATGAAAAAGTCTGGATCTGTCGCCGTGGTGATATCGCGGAACATTGGTATACACATCATGCAGTCTAGTAAAAAAATATTTGGATAAAGAGGAGCTTAGCTCCTCTTTTTTTAGGCCTGTACTTAGGTAACTGACATCATAGACCTAGGTTGGCACTGATATTGCAAAACTAAATTTGAACAATCATTCAATAATTTTAGGCGATTTTATAGTGCAACTTGTTGAATTTAATAAAGCATCCGAAGCAGATGTAAAAACTTTTTTAAAGCACTGTGTGCAAATTGAAGGCTGGGCAGAACATATTGTAGCGCAGCGTCCTTATACCTGTGTCACACAAATCATAGAGCAAGCAGTAAAAGCTGCAAATGCTTGGACTTGGGATGAAATCAAAAATGCTCTAGATAACCATCCACGGATTGGTGAAAAAAAGGCACAGGCAGAATTAAGTTGTTTGGAACAACAATTTTCTAATCGAGAACAGTCTGAAATTTCAGCAGATGAAGAAACTCAATTTGCATTGCTCAAAGGCAATATCGCGTATGAGAAAAAGTACGGATATCTCTTTTTAATCAAAGCTTCAGGCCTCAGTAGTGAAGATGTACTGCAGGCGCTGCAATATCGATTATTGAATGATCCTGAAACTGAAAAACGAATTGTTCATCATCAACTGGCTGAAATTGCCTTATTAAGATTAAAACAGGAGCTTAGCGCATGATTAGCTCACATATTTTAGATACCAATCTAGGCAAACCCGCAGCGAATGTCAGCATTCAATTATTTAATGCGAAAGGTAAGTTACTAGGTTCAGCCCAAACCAATGCAGATGGTCGCGTCAATGATTTTGCGCTGAAGGACTTTACAGCAGGTGCTTATAGCCTTGAATTTGCGACTGCTGAATATTTTCAGACTTTAAATACCGAAACCTTTTTTCCAAAAGCTGTGATTCATTTTTATGTAAAAGATGCCTCACAGCATTTTCATATTCCTTTACTCATCAGCCCATTTGCATATTCAACGTATCGCGGAAGCTAAGAGCAAAGTTTAAAAATAGGGGATATAAAAATGACAGAACAAGATAAAACAGTTTCACCAGAACATGAATATTTAGGCGCAGGGAAAAGCCTTGCCTATGGACTACAGCATGTATTAACCATGTATGGCGGTATTATCGCTCCGCCATTGATTATTGGTACAGCCGCGGGACTTGAACCTGCGCAGATCGGTTTATTGATTGCGGCGGCGCTTTTTGTCGGTGGCTTGGCGACCATCCTACAAACCGTAGGTGTGAAATATATCGGTGCAAAATTACCCTTAGTACAAGGTGTTTCATTTGCAGGTGTGGCGACGATGATTGCCATAGTAACCGCAGGCGGTGGGCTTTCTGCTGTTTATGGCGCAGTGATTGTTGCATCTCTAATTGGCTTTTTTCTAGCTCCATATTTTTCAAAAATTATTCGTTTTTTCCCACCGATTGTGACTGGCTGTGTGATCACTGTGATTGGTCTTTCATTGCTGCCTGTAGCGGTACGCTGGATGATGGGGGGGGAACAATAAAGCACCAGACTGGGGAAGTGCTGAGAACATCAGTTTGGCATTTTTAACTTTGGGTATCGTGATTGCGCTGAACTTAACCCGTAATGCAACTATCCGACGTTTATCAATTTTGTTGGCCATTGTCTTCGGTACGGTGCTGGCTTATGCCTTTGGTTTTGGCGATTTTTCTAAAGTTGCAAATGGTAACTGGATTCAATTTCCAAGCTTCTTTGCTTTCGGTATGCCAACTTTTGAGTTAAGTGCCATTATTGCTATGTTGATCGTGACTTTAGTGATTATGACTGAAACGACAGCAGATATTATTGCCGTTGGGGAGATTGTTGGTACTAAAGTGGATGCTGAGCGTATTACCAATGGCTTACGTGCAGATATGTTATCTAGTGCAGCAGCGCCAATCTTCGGCTCATTCATGCAAAGTGCTTTTGCACAAAATGTCGGTTTAGTAGCGATTACTGGCGTGAAAAGTCGCTTTGTTGTCGCAGCGGGTGGAATGATTTTAGTCGTATTAGGCGTTCTGCCAATTATGGGGCGACTGATTGCAGCGATTCCTGTCCCTGTATTAGGTGGTGCTGGTTTAGTTTTGTTTGGAACGGTTGCGGCAAGTGGTATTCGTACCTTGGCGAAAATTGACTATAACGAGCAAAAGAACCTCATCATTGTTGCGACTGCGATTGCAGCAGGGATGATTCCAATTATCGATCATTCTTTCTACGCAAACTTCCCGAAATGGGTGCAAACACTCTTTCATTCAGGCATTAGTTCAACTTGTTTGATGGCGATTATTTTAAATATTGTGTTCAATCATTTGAATTTATTTAAAAATAAAGAAGTGACTATGAGCAAAGATCAGGTTAAAAAACCAAGCATGGCGATAGATGTACAACATTAATCATTGGCAATCTTGGGTCTTGAACCACACGATGATTCATAGAATATAGTTTGTATAGAATAAATAAAGCCCTTTGAATTGAGGGCTTTTTTAATGCGTTATGTTTAAATTAAATAATATCAAAAGATGAAATTAATTATGTATTAACAATTGGTTAAGTGATTTTTAGTCTATTTAACTGTAAGTGTTTAAGCTAAAAATACATTAATTTGAAATGTGAATAGGCGTTTGGAACTGGAACACATCACAATTATGTCCAATGCCAATACGATCGATGACGGCAAAGCTACTGGGTGCTTCGAGTGTCAGGAGAGGATGATGCCATGTTCCTGCACGATAGTTGACTCCTTGGCTCCCATCAGTGATGAAAGCACATAGCTGTGTAAGATCAGGGCTGTGATCATCCAACGCAGGTGCAACTACCACTAAAAAAGCCTGCGCTTGCATTGGAATAAACGCTTGTGAGCCGTTGGGATGACGCTCCAACATCGAAATCGTAAAAGGCAATTCAGTGGTTTTGATATTTCTAAAGATGCTAATTCCAGCAACCGCATCACCTGAAATTTCTGTTTCCACGAGGGCATGATATCGCTCTGTATGTGTGTCATTGATGTGGAAAAAATCATGTCCAGTCGTGCAAATGACCTCTCCAAAAGGCGCAAAGCCTTCAATACTTAGAGCTTGTATTTTTATGCTATGTGTCATGTTTAGATATCTTAGTAAGGCATTTAATTAAAAAAATTGAAACCATACACATAGGAAGCACGAAGGCTTCCTATTTTATCAATATTGCAATTAAGGATGTATTTTTCCCCATAACCGTATGCGACTAATCCCCCCGTCAGGAATCATATTGATGCGGATATGCGATATTTTTTCATGCTTTAAAATCTCACTGACGAAGCTATGAATGTGATCCATCTGCATGTCTTGTGCGTCGAGCAAAAACGGCCAGAACATACTTTGCGGAATCAGTTGAGGGTCAGTGGCATCTTCCACATAGATCGCTTGTATGGAAACCTGCGCAGGGAAGTTGCCTTTAAAATGGGCAGTATCAATATCAATTTTCTCTATTGCACCAGATTGACCCAAAGCCAAAATACACCAGTCAAAACCTGGTGCACGGCGACGTTTAGTTTCCCAACCATCTCCCATATTGATACCACGACCAGGGTTAATTAAGTTTCGTGGATGTCCAAAATGAGCATCACTATAAGCAATTACGCATCCACCATTTTCCAGTGCAACAAGGTCTAATGTGCTCGTACTGTCTTGAATTTGAACCTGAACTTCACCATAGACTTTAAATCGTGCAATACCACCGTCTGGATATATATTTAAACGTACATGGGTAAACACCTGATCATTTGAGACCTTCAATATATGGTGTTGGCTCGGGCCCAATACGGTATTGTCTAAGATATTGACCCATGCTGCCTGTGCTAGCTCACCACTTGGTGCAAAACAGGCTTCAACTGATGCGGAAGCTGGATAATTCCCTGTAAAGAATGTTGTATCAATATCTAAGGCTTGAATTCGTCCAGCAACACCGAGTTGGATGATTGCCCAATCATAACCTGCATGGCGTTTACGACGCGTTTCCCAACCATCCATCCATTTGCCATGATCATCAAATTTATCTTCGACGAAGATAGGTGCATTAAATTGAAGCATGCGTTTTGCTTCTGCAAAAAAATCATCTGAACATTCAAGTATTTTTGCACCAATACGGTCATCTGCTAAATTTGTAAGTGTCTGTAATTGTGCAGGAATATCAAAACTTGGTGCGAGTAAAGTCGCCATATATAAAATCCATTCACTATTTTCATTTAAAACATATGCATTTTGTTTTTAGTGTTAAAAATTTAACATTTGATAAAAACTAGCATTTACACGTGTTTAGAAGCACAGCGTGTGCCAACTTTAGATTTTTTTATTGTTTGTTTGAAAAAATGGCATGCTTTTCGCTTTTTAGGAGAAAGATATTTAAAAAAACACAGGGGAGTTATAGATGGACATTACAATTATTGGTGCAGGTATGGCGGGCCTAACGACAGGGATCGCTTTGAAAAAATTTGGACACCAAGTAACCATCTATGAACAGGCAGAACAAATTTTACCTGTTGGAGCCGCTATTTCTTTATGGTCTAACGGTGTCAAATGTTTGAACTATTTGGGGCTAACCGAACAAGTCGAAAAGCTCGGTGGCAAGATGGATCACTTAGCCTATATCGATGGCTTAACTGGTGATGTTATGACGCAGTTTAGTCTGTTTCCTTTAATCGAAGAAGTTGGTCAGCGACCTTATCCAGTTTCACGTGCAGACTTACAAAATATGCTTATGAATGAGTTTGGCCGCGAAAATATTCATCTAGGAAAAAAAATGGTGAGCTTCTCAGAACAAGATGATCAAGTGATCACATGTTTTGCCGATGGAAGTGAGGTTCAGGCTGATTTATTGGTTGGCGCCGATGGTACACATTCATTGACACGGGCGTATGTATTGGGGGAACAAGTTGAGCGCCGCTATGCAGGTTATGTCAATTGGAACGGGTTAGTCGACATTTCAGAAGAATTTGCTGCGGCAGATCAATGGACGACATTTGTAGGAGAAGGTAAACGTGTTTCGCTGATGCCCGTTGCCGACAACCGATTCTATTTCTTCTTTGATGTCCCTTTAGCAGCAGGCTTAGAAAATGACCGCACACAATATAAGGCTTTATTTAAAGAATACTTTAAAGGTTGGTGTGAACCGGTGCAAAAGCTGATTGATGCTGTAGATGCCCAAAAAACCAATCGGGTAGAAATTCATGATATTGAACCTTTTGCAGATTTCTACAAAGGTCGTGTGGTGATCGTGGGTGATGCAGCACACAGTACAACGCCGGATATTGGACAAGGTGGCTGCCAAGCAATGGAAGATGCAATTTATTTAGCCCGTTCTCTGCAAATCAATACTTTAAGCTTACAAGATTCATTGCGTCGTTATCAAAATAAACGTAATGAACGTGCCAATGAATTGGTACTGCGAGCGCGTAAGCGTTGTGATGTGACCCATATGAAAGATGAAAGTGTGACGCGTGAATGGTATGCAGAACTGCGTAAAGAACAAGGCAATCATATTATGAAAGGCATTATTAGTAATATTGTAGGTAATCCATTGGATTAAAAAATAAACAGATAAAACTTTAGCTTTCAGCAGCCAGTACGGGTTATTCGCACTGGCTTTTTTTTACAAAAAATTAAGTGACAAAAAAAGCCTAAATAATGGTTTTAGGGGTTCAAAGATTTTAAATTGATCTTAATTTCTTCCATTTTTTCCACCAAAAGATTAATCATGATCTGAGAAATTCGAGAGGTTTGGCGTTTCGATGCGACACATAAAGCAATGGTCAAACTGTGCAAACCTTTTTCACGGATCGGTTTAAAAATAATCTTATTATTCTCAAGCAATGGCAAAGCATCCATATATGACATCAAACTGATGCCTAATTGTTGTTGAATCAATGACAGTATCATTCTAATGTCATTACATTCGATCTTTTGAATCGGACTAAACTTATGATGTTTATATAAAGTCTGTACATATTCACTAATAATGAGTGGATCACTCGGCAAAATATGCCGTTCATTTAACGTATCTGAAAGATAAATTTTATCCATTCCACCCAGGGTATGATGCGGCGACATCACAAAGCCCAACGGAATTTCTATAAAGGATAAAATCTCTAATTGGCTATGGCTTTTAGGATTTAAAATAATGCCAAAATCTAATTCTGCATCAACGATTTTTCTGGAAATATCTTCACTGCTATTCATGCTGATGTTGAGGTTGATCCACGGATAAGTTTCAGCCATCTTTTGAATACAGTCGACAACAAAGCTATCATTCAAAGCCGCAATAAAACCCATTTCAATGTTTCCTCGGTTTAAACCTTGGATTTCATCAAATCGAGTTCGTGTCAGTTGATATTCTTTTTGCCATTTTAATAAATCGGCATACAGTAATTCACCCGCGAGCGTCAGTTTTAAGCCCTGAGGTAATCGTTCAAATAGGGCAACCCCCAGTTCTTCCTCTGCCAAAACGATTTGCCGATGTACTGCCGAGACTGAAATAAAAAGTTGTTCAGCAGCTTTGCGCAGACTTCCAGTCCGTGCAACCGCCATAAAATATTCAGAAAATCTAGAAAAGGTAATCGACATACAAGCTTCAATCTCTATCGCGTCATCAGCGAATCATAATGTTATGCATTTTAAGCGATATTCATGCCAGCTTTATCAAATCGTGCAGAGATCAATGCTTATTGTTCTAAAAAACAGAACAATCTATGCAAATCATTCTAATAGACAGAAATGTGTTTAGATTTTAATTTCGACTTAGAAAATAAGGATTTAGCAAAATTTAAATAGTGCTAAATGCTAAAGAAATATTGAAAATGTCGAGATGAACTATGAATGCCATTCCAGTACTCAATTTATTTACCCAACCTCAGTGCAGTACATTTGATGCCAACGACTGGAATATTTTGGCGCAGCATTGGTATCCCGTTGCACGTGTAGAAGATGTTTCGACTGAACCGCAACAAGTGCAATTACTCGATGTAAAAATGGCGTTATATCAAACTGAAAGTGGAAAAATTCATTTAGTTCGTGATATCTGTCCACATCGAGGGGTGCCATTAACCAAAGGCTGGGTCAAGGGTGAAGACATCATTTGTCCATACCATGGTTTACATTATAACGGCGCAGGAAAGTGTGTAAAAATTCCTGCACAGCCTGAGTTGACACAAATTTCAGAGCGTTTTTCATTAACTAAATTTCCAGTCGTATTGAAATATGGATTGGTGTGGACCAGTTTATTTAACCGAGATGAATCTACGGCCAATTTTCCAAATTTAGACACGTGGGATAACGAGCAGCACCAATCTATATTGCCACCTTATGTAGATATTGGAGGTTCAAGTGGACGTCAGCTCGAAGGCTTTATTGATGTTGCACATTTCGCATGGGTGCATCATGAGAGCTTTGCAGACCGTGAAAATCCTAAAGTACAAAAATATTCCACAGTACGTACGGACTATGGACTACATACAGAATATCTCAGTGATGTGAGTAATTATCCGCATGGCTTACAACATTTAGCGCCAGAAGATTTTTTATGGAAAAGAACATTTGATGTCTATCCACCATTTTCAGCAATTTTAACCATCGATTTTCCTGAAAATGGGGTGTTGAAAATCTTAAATGCTTGTTGTCCTGTATCGCATAATAAAACCCGTTTATTTGTGCCTTTAACTCGTAATTTTGATACCACAGGCGATTTACAAGCGGTCTATGATTTTAATGCACAAATTTTTGCTGAAGATCAGGACATGGTGGAAAGTCAAAAACCTGAGGAATTGCCACTGGATATCAGTATGGAGGCGCATTTCGAAGCAGATCGCTCATCGACAACCTATCGTCGAATATTAGCCGAATGGGGGCTAAGCAAACGTTATACCGTTTAATTTTTATTTTCGAATAATTTCATTCTTGGTTTTCATACAAAAAAAGCGACTCAATCGAGCCGCTTTTGACTTTGTACATAAAGGATTAGTTTACACGTATCCATGTTTGGCTGCGTCCAAGCGCAGATACACCAATATAGCCACGACCATTCAAGGTCTTGCCGTCATTCGACATTTTGGCATTGAAACTATAGGTTTTACCATTTTTCGGGTCAGTAATTTTACCGCCGTCATAGGTATTTTTACCGGTATTTTTCAAACCATTCACGATTTGCACACCGAGTAGTGGTTTATTGTGGAATTTACCTACACATTTTTGGCAGTTTTCTGCTTCACCCGGGGTGAGTACATCAACGATTTTTGCAGATAAAACGCCCTTTGATGTTTCATTAAATTGAACTACAGATAAAGGTTTTTTGGTTTGGTCATCGATGGTTTTCCATTTAGTACCATGCAATGGATCAGCAGCCAAAGCTAAGCTAGACACCAGTGACAAACCGATTAGGCTAAGAGTTGTTTTTATCATTTTAGAACCTCTATTGAACATAGTAAGAGATGTGCATCCCTGATCTTCCAAAGGGTGGATACACAAGACTTGGAAAATTACAAAGCATCAGCCTTGTTGTCTTCAAGGGCTATATTCACAAAAAAATAAGTATATATTGTGGATTTTATATACTGATTTTGAATATGTAGAATCTGGATCGTGTAGAAAAATAGAATAAATGTTGAGCTTTGTTTATAACATTTGGGATTTGTATCACTTTTATAAATATCAAACGCTGTTTGAGCTGAAAAATTTAGAGCTACAATCCCAAAAAAAGCCGGAGCTAAAAGGCTCATTTAAGTTTTCAATTTTTGCTCTAATCATGTTGAATTACATTAATTTGATTTGAAGTAATAACGCTAAAGAGCTATGTATAGCATTCATATTTTACAATTAAATAAAATCATTTCATTCATAGATCAGTTCTCGTTAAGCTTGTGTTATGAATAATATGAAAATGCAGCTTGTTCACTGAACGAGATTAAGTGTGTATAGGAATAACGATGAAAAATTTTAACAACAAAGTCGCAGCCATTACTGGAGCAGGTTCAGGTATTGGGCAGCAGTTAGCCATTCAACTGGCTCAATCAGGTGCGCATCTAGCATTAAGTGATCGCAACCTTGACGGTCTTGCACAAACGGCTGAAATGATTAAGTACACCGGTGTGAAAATAATTCAGACCCAATTAGATGTGTCTGATCGTGCCGCTGTAGAGCAATGGGCGGCTGCAACCCAAGCTGAATTTGGCCAGGTCAATTTGATCTTTAATAATGCAGGTGTCGCGTTAGCCAGTACTGTAGAAGGTATGCATTATGATGAAATTGAGTGGATTATGAATATTAATTTCTGGGGCGTGGTATATGGGACAAAAGCATTTTTACCGTATTTAAAACAAAGTGGCGATGGACATATAGTTAATATTTCCAGCTTATTTGGTTTGACGGCTCAACCGACTCAAAGTGCCTATAATGCAACGAAGTTTGCGGTACGAGGTTTTACTGAATCTTTACGCCAAGAATTAGACTTGGAAAATGCTGGAGTCAGCGCAACTTGCGTGCATCCGGGTGGGATTCGAACCAATATTGCAAATAGCGCGCGTATGAGTGACAGTATTCGTGCGTTAGGGATGAACCCAGATAGGGCAACCAAAGCATTTAATAAAGTGCTAAAAACACCGCCTGAAGTCGCAGCAAAAGTCATTTTAGATGCGGTAAAGCAGAATAAACGTCGAGTTTTAATTGGTAATGATGCCAAAATTATTGATTTAATTCAGCGAATTGCACCTACACGTTATGCCCAAGCCATAGATCTACTTAGTGGTAAGAAAAAACGTAAATAATTCAAAGATAAGTAAAAAAGGGATGATGCAACATGATCCCTTTTTTATCCTATAGAGCTCTTAATTTCGAATATTGAATTTTTAAGTTTATAAATGACAAGAAAATCAAAAAATTGAGTTTTCGATTAAACAAAGAAGATGTAGTGTTCCATCTTCTTTGTATTGGCAATGCGTTTGGACATTATGAACTTTTAGAATCTTGAGTCGTTGTCATCGGTGCTTGTGTGGCTACTCGTTTGGTCAAAATGACATGTGCAGCGACACCGATACAAATCCCCCAAAATACTGAGCTTAGCCCTAAAAAATGCATACCTGAGGCTGTCGCTAAAAAAGTGATTAGCGCCGCATCACGGTTGGCCTCATTTTTCATCGCAACGGACATGTTTGTTCCAATCGCACCTAATAACGCTAAACCTGCAAGTGCAGCGACCAACTCTTTAGGTAATAGGCTAAATAACATGACAATACTGCCTGCAAATAAGCCGCCTAAAATATAAAAAATACCATTGGCAATACCGGCTATATAACGTTTTTCTTTTAGTTCATGTGCATCTTTGCCCATACACATGGCTGCGGTAATAGACGCCAAAACAATGGTAATACCTCCGACACATGCGACAGCGAGCGAGGCAATACTGGTCGCAGTGATAATGGGCTTAGCTGGCGTGTCATATCCACTTAGTTTCATGATCGCCATCCCCGGAAGGAATTGACCACTCAGACTGACTAAAATTAGGGGAATCGCCAAATTTAAAGTTGAGTTCCAAGTCCAAATTGGGGCAATAAACTGCGGTATAGCGAGTTGAAAATTCACATCAACAGGATTAATTTTTCCTAATGTAAAACTCAAAATGACACCAGTCATTAAGACCCAAATCATCGCGTAGCGTGGCGATAGTCTTTTAGAAATAAGAAAGACCAATAACATGCCAAAGACAATGATCGGCATACTATCTGTAGCAGTGAAAAGCCCAAGACCAAACTGAAATAAAATACCTGCCATCATCCCCGCAGCGACATCTTGAGGAATCCATTTTAAAAGTTTGTCAAAATAGCCAGTGATGCCGATCAAAAAAATAACGATAGCGGATGTGATATAAGCCGCTATGGCTTCATTCAGCGAAATATTCGGAAATAGGGTCACTAAAAGAGCCGTACCAGGCGCTGACCACGCGGTAATTACCGGGGTTTTATATTTAATTGAGAGATAAATACCCGCCAGCGCTGCACCAATAGAAATCCCCCAAATCCATGAAATCATCATGGTTGGGGAAACTTGAGCTTTTTGTGCGGCTTGGAAAAAAATAATCAGTGGGCCTGAATATGAAATCAGCACGGCTAAAAATCCTGCAACCGTCGCTGAGATCGACCAATCTTCTTTTAATGTTTTTAACAGGGGTGCCATCGCTTTTGCCTCCATGCGACTATGCCAATGAGCCTGTTGAATTAAACCAATGACGGTATAGCGTTTAACCTTGATCTCCACCACCAACAGGGACGACTGTTCCTGTCATATAAGATGAATCATCGGATGCCAAAAATAAGATGGCATTGACTTGTTCCTGAATTGTGCCATAGCGCCCCAAGAATGTACGGTCAATGGTTTGATCGACCACGTCTTGCATCCATTGTTTTTCATGATCTGACAATGGGTTTGCGTTTCTTGGTACTTTCCGTGGTGGCGCTTCTGTGCCACCTGTGGCTACGGCATTGACTCGAATACCATCTTTTGCATGCTCAAAAGCGAGTGCAGCGGTTAAGCCATTGACCCCACCTTTTGACGCTGAATATGGCACACGGTTAATACCACGGGTTGCAATAGAAGATACATTTACAATCGTCCCTTGCTGATTTTTAATCATTTCAGGTAACACGGCTCGGCAGCACCACATAGTTGGAAATAATGAACGATTAACTTCCTTAATGATTTCTTCTTCTGAAAACTCTTGGAAGGGCTTCATCCAAATCGCACCTCCGACGTTATTGATCAAGATATCAATTCGGCCATATTTTTCAATGGCTTGGGTAGCAACTGATTGAGCGCCTGCATATGTTTCAAGATTGGCTTTAACAATAATGGCATCGCCATTATGGGCTTGAATATCGTTCAGCGTATCTTCAACAAAATCTGAGAGATCTGCCAATACCACTTGAGCGCCTTCTCGGGCCACTTGTAGTGCGACGCCACGACCGATACCTTGTGCGGCACCGGTTACAATGACAACTTTATTGTTAAATCTGGCTTGTTCTGACATTAAACTATTCTCCCTTAATTCGCTGAGAATTTTTCAAACAAAAAGTTTGCAGGTTTAACGCCTTCGGTATCTAACCAGCCACGTACCGCTTCGACCATCGGTACAGGACCACAGAGGTAAATATCCACATCGCCATTGTTTAACCAATCTTTTTCAACATGACTGGTCACATAGCCTTTACGTTCATGCTGTGACTCAGGGTGAGCGACCACAGTACGGTATTCGAACCACGGGAGTTTGCTTTGTAATTCATCGAGCTTGTCTTTTGCTACGATGTCAAAGTCATTGGTTACGCCAAATACAAGACGAACAGGTTGTTCAGAACCTTTTTCTTCAAGCACTTGTAACATGGACATAAACGGCGCAATACCTGTACCACCTGCAAGCATGACCACAGGGCGGACAACATTACGCAGATAAAAACTACCAAAAGGTCCTTTGAAGGTCATTTTGTCGCCGGCTTTCGCATCGGCACTCAGGAAAGTACTCATTTTGCCTTCAGGGACATTACGAACCACGAAGCCTGTTAAACGATTGCCCGGCTTTGAACTAAACGAATACGAACGAGTTTCTTCAGTCCCCGGAATGCCGACATTGACGTATTGACCTGCCAAGAAGTTAATGTCAGGTTGACCTTCATCCAGTTGAATATCAAAGGTAATCGTAGAATCCGACATATTTTCAACACGAGACAATGTGCCTTGAAACTCATGAATTTCAGTTTTACACACGTCAGATGATGCACTGATTTGGAAAACAGCATCTGAACTTGGACGACATTGGCAAGCTAAAATATAACCTTGCTCAGCTTCTTCGGGGGTTAAAGCATCTTCGATATAAGATTCTTCAGGCATGTCGTAAGTACCCGACTCACAAAATGCACGGCATGTCCCGCATGCGCCATCACGGCAATCTAGAGGGATATTGATTTTTTGACGATAGGCTGCGTCGGATAGGGTTTCACCTTGAGCAACACTAATAAAACGAGTAACGCCATCTTCAAATTGAAGTGCAACATTATGGTTTGACATGGCTGAATATCCTTTTGAAAATCTGGTATAACGTGTCCTTTCAGCCAAATATCCTTCTGGCTGAAAGTAAAACCTTGCTTAGTGAAATAAGCTTTTAGAGGTGATAAATATCAATAACTTGGTTGATATAATCGTTTTTCAGAACAACATATTTGCTGAGGATTTTTGGCTGCTCACCTGAAAAATCAATTTCATAACGTGACATGCCAAAGTAGCTATAGTTGGTTTTGTAGCGGAAACTTAAGGTGTTCCAGTTAAAACGCACCGTTACGTTGTCGCCATCACGTTCAATAATCTCGACGTTATTAATGTTATGGCTGGTTCGTGTATCCGGCATCGTGGCAGATGAACGCTCGGTTTTAATGCGGAAGACACGGTCTTCTAAACCTTGACGGTCTGGATAATAAATCAAAGAAATCTCAGACTGTGGATCTTCCGTGAGGCGGTCATCGTCATCCCAAGCCGGCATCCAAAATGATGCAGATGGGGCATAGCACTCTAGCCATTCATCCCACTGTTCATCATCTAAAAAACGCGCTTCGCGGTAGAGGAACTGAGATACAGCTTCAATGCTTACGCTGTCTAAATGTGCAGTTGCATTCATGCGACATCTCCTTGTTCATTTGCGACTTGTTCAGCTAGTTCTTTTTCTTCAGCGATGGCATGTTTCATGGTTTTTAACCAATATTGATGCTGAGCAAGGTAAAGACCTTCATCTTCGGTTTTGATGCCACTTAATAGTGGTTTTAATCCAATTTCATTGGCTGCATCATCCGGTCCATAAATCCAGTGTTTTGAACCACGGCACATGTCGTTCCATTCCAGTTCAATCCCTGCATAACCTGCTTGGCAGGCACGGAATTCTTCTAAATCGTCAGGTGTTGCCATGCCTGAAGCATTAAAGAAGTCTTCATATTGACGAATACGACGTGTACGTGCTTCTGGCTCTTCACCGACAGGGGCGATACAGTAAATGGTGACTTCAGTTTTATTGACAGAAATCGGACGTAAAACTCGAATTTGTGAACCGAATTGATCCATCAAATAAACGTTTGGATAAAGACATAGGTTACGTGAACGTTCAATCATCCATTTCGACATCGGTGCGCCGAATTTTTCGGTATATTCATCGGCTTTGCTAAAGTTTGGCCGGTCTTCTGGGTTAGCCCATTGTGTCCACAACAACATGTGACCACTGTCAAAACCATAAGAACCACCGCCTTGCTTGCCCCAAGAACCCGCACTCATGGCACGAATATTATCTGCCGCTTGTGCTTCTTTACGGTGCTGAGTGGTCGCTGCATAGTTCCAATGCACGGCTGATACGTGATAGCCATCTGCGCCATTTTCAGCTGTCAGTTTCCAGTTACCTTCATAGGTATAGGTAGATGAACCACGTAAAACTTCCAAACCGTTTTCCGACTGACCTTCGATCATGTCGATAATTTTGGTAGTTTCACCTAAGAATTCTTCAAGGCTTGGCACATCAGGATTTAAGCTACCAAATAAAAAGCCTTTATAACTTTCAAAGCGCGCGACTTTTTTCAAGTCATGTGAACCATTTTGGTTAAAGCAATCTGAATAACCCGCTTCGGCAGGGTCTTTAACTTTGAGCAATTTACCTGAGTTATTAAAAGTCCAACCATGGAATGGACAGGTGTAGGTTGCTTTATTGCCTTTTTTATAACGACATAACTGTGCGCCACGGTGTGAGCAGGCATTGATCATGGCATTCAGTTCACCATTACGGTTACGTGCAATGATAATGGGCTGGCGACCGATATGAGTCGTGTAATAATCATTGTTATTTGGAATTTGGCTTTCATGTGCCAAATACACCCAGTTACCTTCAAAAATGTATTTCATTTCAAGATCAAACAACGCTTGATCGGTAAATACTGAGCGGTGCAGTTTAAATTCACCAGTGTCAAAATTATCGACAAGAAGTTCATCAATACGATCTAGATGGCTAGTGTTAATTACAGGAATACGTGGCATGTCCATTCTCCGACTGTCCAATGAGGGGATAGTCGCCGAGTTGTCAAACTTGGATGAGACAGCTCGGCTTCCTTTGAGTGAGTAATTAAGCGCTAGCGCGTCGACGATCAACTTCAGTATTTGGTGCAGCAGCTTGTTCTTTAACTAACTCAACATTAAAGCTAATGTGTTTAAACGGTTGGTTTAGACCACGACGTGCAATTTCAGCTTCGTCTGTGATATCAACAGCAGTTGCCACCAGACCATCACGAGTTGCAAAGGCAAAATCGTCCCAAAGGTATTTATCACCTTCGATGTTGAATTGAGTGGTTAACTTGCGGTAACCCGGTGCAGAGATAAAATAATGTACATGTGATGGACGGTTACCATGACGGCCTAATTTGTCTAAAACAAATTGAGTTGTGCCTTCTGGAGGACAGCCATAACCAACTGGCATCGTGGTTTGTGCAACATATTTACCGTCTTGGTCAGAAAGAATCGTACGGCGAAGGTTGAAGTTAGATTGAGACTTATCAAAGAAAGAATAGTTACCTAGACTGTTGGCATGCCAAATTTCAACTTTAGCGCCTTCAATGATGTTGCCTTCGGTATCTGTCACTGTACCTTCAATAAACAGTGTTGGAATTTTATCGGTTTCCGTACCATCATCCATACGAGCAAAGCCCACTGATTCAGGTGCGCCAGCCACATATAAAGGGCCTTCAATGGTACGTGGTGTACCACCTGTAATACCTGCTTTCGTATCAGCTTCATCGGCACGTAAATCTAGATAGTGCTCTAAACCTAAACCTGCGGCTAAAAGACCCAATTCGTTCGCTTGACCCGCGTCTGTAAAATACTCTAGACCTTTCCATAGTTCAGTTTGAGTAATATCCAGATCTTCAATCGCTTGGAATAAATCACCCAATAAACGTACCACAACTTGCTGTACACGTTGGTCAACAGGCCCTGTCGCTGTATCTACGTTCATTTGTTTAACCAGAACATCAATCTCTTGACGGTTCATACTATATCTCCTTAAGTATGCATTTAAGTATGGGTGGCTATCACTCGATAAAAGAGGTCTTTGGCTGCCACGTTCCTTGTTTGGTTGTCTAACAATACTTTTTAAGTTGTTTCGTGTAGCGGCTGAAGCTTCTTTCAGGTAATGCACTGCACGATGTTTTTGATCTGTTGGATGGGATTAAATTTGCTTAATCCTGTCTATGTGATATACCTTAAAAGAATAAAATCTTCACGTCGAAGATCAAATTTGCATTTTATTATACTTAATAGGTATCGATAGCCATGGAACTAAGACACTTAAGATACTTTGTCGCAGTGGTTGAAGAGCAGAGTTTTACCAAAGCGGCAGAAAAACTATATATAGCTCAACCACCTTTGAGTCGGCAGATTCAAAATTTGGAACATGAGCTTGGAATTCAGTTATTTGAACGAGGTAGCCGTCCGCTTAAGACTACGGAAGCAGGCCAATTTTTTTATCATCATGCTTTAAAACTTTTGTCTAATGCAGAAGAAATAAAATCGATGACGAAACGAATCGGTTTGACAGAACGGACCGTGACGATCGGTTTTGTGAGCTCTTTATTGTTTGGTTTACTCTCGAATATTTTGTATTTATTTAAACAACAACATCCACATTTAAAAATTGAAATGGAGGAAATGGCCACCACTGAACAAATCAAAGCATTAAAAGAAGGTCGTATAGATGTCGGCTTTGGTCGATTGCGTATTTCAGACCCCGCGATCAAACGGGTTTTACTGCGCGAAGAACGCTTAGTGGTAGCCTTACATGCAAGTCATCCTTTGGCACAAAAAAAGGAAGGGGTCTATCTTGCAGATCTGATCGATCAGCAATTGATTTTTTATCCAAATCACAACAAACCAAACTTTTCGACCCAAGTGCGTGGCATATTTTCAGAGTATGGTTTGGAGCCTAAAAAAGTACGTGAAGTACGTGAATTACAACTGGCACTAGGCTTTGTTGCAGCCAATGAAGGGGTTTGTATCACCCCAATGAGTGCCCAAAGTGTGCAATTAACACATTTAACCTTTGTTCCTATCTTAGATGAAGCCGCGATCAGCCCTGTATTTATGGCTGTGCGTAATATGGATGAAAGCGAAGATATTCGTGGTTTATTTGATAGTGTTTATCAAGTGTATGATTTAGAAGCGATTCCATATGATCGTGCTGTGTTTTGAGTATGCTGTCGCTAGACGTTCAGATGAACTGCACATATGAAATGATCTATTTAAATAAAGCGGAATCAAGGGATTAATTTGTATTCAACTTTTTAGGTATACAAACATGCCTAATCGGTTTTGGACATTAAGCACCGACTTATTCATTGTGAAAAGCGAATTTTACAAGCTTCACAATTAGGAGGTGGGCTATGCAAAACCAGAAAATTAATATTAATACCTTGGTTGATGAAGCCAAATTTACGCCATTTCATTGGGGTGTTTTGATTTGGTGTCTTTTGATTATTATTTTTGACGGTTATGACTTGGTGATCTATGGCGTTGCCTTACCGTTGTTGATGCAAGAATGGTCCTTATCTGCGGTACAAGCCGGCTTACTGGCAAGTACGGCTTTATTTGGCATGATGTTTGGTGCCATGTGTTTTGGCACACTGTCCGATAAAATTGGTCGCAAAAAAACCATTATGATCTGTGTCGGTATCTTTAGTGGTTTTACCTTCTGCGGCGCTTTTGCAAGTACGCCAGTCGAGTTTGGTATTTTACGCTTTCTTGCCGGTCTAGGCATTGGTGGCGTTATGCCGAACGTTGTGGCATTAATGACAGAATACGCGCCAAAACGTATACGCAGTACCTTAGTTGCACTGATGTTTAGTGGTTATGCCATTGGTGGTATGGCTTCAGCGTTATTGGGAGCTTGGTTAGTGCCAGTATATGGCTGGAAAATCATGTTTTATATTGCGATTATTCCATGTCTTGCACTGCCTTTAATCTGGAAATTCCTCCCTGAATCATTGATGTATTTAACTTCAAAGCATCAAACAGATACGACTCGAACGATTGTCTCAAAAATTGCCCCTGAACAAGTCCTCACAACAGATACTCAATTTGTACTCAATGAGGTTTCTGAAGAAGACAAAGCTCCGTTAAAAGCATTATTTCAACAAGGCCGTAGTTTCAGTACGTTCATGTTCTGGATTGCATTTTTCATGTGCTTATTGATGGTATATGCACTTGGAAGTTGGTTACCAAAATTGATGATTCAAGCTGGCTATTCGCTTGGTGCAAGTATGATTTTCCTCTTTGCGCTGAATATTGGTGGAATGGTAGGTGCTATTGGTGGTGGTGCTTTGGCAGACCGATTCCATATCAAAAAAGTACTGAGCATCATGTTTATGTGTGGCGCGTTGGCTTTAATCTTACTGGGCTTTAACAGTCCGCAAATGGTTCTGTATACATTAATTGCTGTAGCAGGCGCAGCTACCATCGGTTCACAAATCTTACTTTATACCTTTGTCGCACAATACTACCCAACCACGGTACGTTCTACAGGTATGGGCTGGGCATCGGGCATTGGACGAATTGGTGCAATCGTTGGACCGGTACTTACTGGTGCGCTGTTAACCATGAATTTGCCGCATCAAATGAACTTCTTGGTGATAGCCATTCCCGGTGTCATTGCTTCTTTAGCAATATTTATGGTGAATTTGCAAGCGTCAGTAGAAGCGTCTACTCAAGGTCAATCGCCAAAACTCAATACGCAAGCTATCAAAAATCCAGCGAATTAAGCCGATATTTAAAGATTTAACATTACCCCAAAATTTTAAGTTTCTAGGCCCTGATGCACAGCATGAGGGCTAGTGGGAAATTGTGACAAAAAATAAGGAAAGGGCATCGCCCAAATCGAGGTCAGGATGAAAACTCAAAAGCTAAATTTAGTCAAAAAAACCTTTAAAATTAAACCGATGATACTAGCTTGTGCAGTCGCGTTCCCCATGTGGACACATGCGGCAGTCAGCGAAGCTGAAGTTGAACAGTTGCGTGATGAAGTCAAAGCATTAAAAGCCATGATGCAGCAATATGTTCAGCAGCAAAACACTTTGTCGAGTGAAATCAAAGACGTAAAACAAGGATCTGTAGTTGCTGCGCAGAATCAAAAACCGACTCAAACACCGAGCCTGAGTTTAAATACCAAATCGGGCGCTGAGTTTAGCTTGTATGGCAATGTGCGAGCAGATGCATCTTATCAGACAGAAGGCGGCAGCTTATCTCGCCTGTATAACCAAATGAATAGTGTTCCGCTAGAAGGGAATGCTGAAAGTTCAGATCGTTTAAAAGCAACAATTGCTGCCACACGTTTAGGACTAGACTTTAAAACGCCGACTCAAGTGGGACATGTAGGTGGTAAAATTGAAGTCGACTTTTTGGGTGCAAATGATGGACTACGTATTCGTCATGCCTATTTAACCTATGGTGATTGGTTGGTGGGGCAAACATGGTCTAACTTTGCTATACCTGATTATATGCCTGAAACTATTGATGCATTGGGCTATGTTGGTGGTGCTGTTAAACGTACACCTCAAGTTCGCTATAGTCACAAATTTAGTCCTGAGACAAATCTTGTGCTTGCAGCAGAAGATTCTAAGGATGACAGTTCAAATATGCGTTTGCCTGCATTAACAGCGCGGTTAAACCATAAAATGACAGATACACTCATGTTGAGCGCACGTGCGATGGGTGCTGAAAAGAAAACGGATACGGATACAGAAACCGCATGGGGACTTGGTCTGGGCGCAAAGCTAGATTTGACGGATAAAACAGTGCTCAAAGCGGATTATTACCATGTCAAAGGCGACAGCAGTTTTGTGTCATGGACCAACCAAGGTTTTGTGACCAATGCGGATAAAGACATCATCGCCACCAATGAATTTGACTCGATTACAGTAGGTTTAACTCAACAAATTTCAGCACAATGGCGCGGAACATTGGGCTATGGTTATATGAAAGCAGATAACAATGCAGATTATGTCAACTCATTAGTCGACAAAACCAAGGCCAATAAAAACTTGTGGCAAGCATGGGCAAATGTATTTTACAGCCCTGTTAAGCCGATTAGTTTAGGTCTGGAATATGTCTATGGTGAACGTGAAGCTTTTGGCGCCGCACCAAATGGCAGTACTAAGGGGGAAGATAACCGAATTAATGCGGTCGCGATGTACAACTTCTAATGCCGTTACAGAGAATTGTTTAATTTAAATTGCCTTAGAAATTTCAATATCAATTTAACGAGAGCGGGATTGGAAGTATGTTCAGGTTTTGACATCTAACTTTCCGACAATCTTTCAATGCGTACTCTTAATCAATACACGCCCTTGATCTTTATCTATTGAGGGCTTTTATCTTATTTAGAAACTTTTATTTTTGACTAAAAAATATAATTATCTGTTTTATTTCATTTGACAAATCATTTGAATATAAAAATACGAAGAAGGATATTGATAAAAATCATGAATTTTGAAATATTTTGATACATACATGACGATAAAACACACTACAATCCTTGCCGTCAATTTCGTTTCACTTAGAAGACGCAATCATGGATGTCCCTCAATTTTCCAAATATAACAACACGTCACTTAAGCTTTTAAGCCTGATGATGCTTACTGCAATGGCACAGTATAGTGTTGCAGATAGCAATGTATTACCTGAAATCACCATCAACGTTAAACAAAGTTCAATGGATGAAAAAATAAAAAAAGCACTGACCAAAGTAAATGGTGCAACCAATGCAATCGTTGTAGCAGACATTCAAGATATACCCAAGCGAACAAATGCTGATTTATTTAAAAATCAACCGGGGATTTACGCAGCATCTTCAGGAAATGAAGGGGTAAAACTGTCGATACGTGGCTCGGGGATCAATCGTGCACCGGGGGCGCATGCTTCAGGGTTGTATGTGACCTTAGATGATTTGCCATTTACAGGGCCAGGAGGAACACCTTATGAACTGCTTGAGCCGCTGTGGGTAGACCATATAGAGGTTTTACGGGGGGCTAATGGTTTAACACGTGGTGCATTAAGCTTGGGTGGTCTAATTAACTATGCTAGCCCAACTGGAAAAAATGCAGCTAAATTGTCAGTGCACCATGAAATGGGTAGCCACGGTTATCAAAAAAGTGAAATCAATTCAGGACAACAAATTGGCGACTTAGACTATTATCTTTCCTTAACGCAAAGTGATGATGACGGTTTTCAAGATCATGCTTCAAGCCAGAGCAAAGGTTTATCGGCCAATGTGGGATATCAAATAAATCCAAACCTAGATACACGTTTTTATCTGCGTTACCGAGAGACTGAACACCAAACGCCGGGACGTCTAACCCAACAACAGATTGAACAAAATCCAAAACAAGCAGTAGCCCAAAATATCTCGCTGAATAATAATCGTCCGCAGCCGGGAAGTCTTTGGTTGGCGAATAAAACCAATATGACTTTGGACTCAGGCGATCACTTACAGTTGGGTCTAGCTTATCATCATTATCCGATGGATTTGCAAGAAGGTTTGTATAGTACCGATGTTGACTATGACGATATCATTACCTTATTTAACTACCAATTTGACCGAACGCTATGGGGGCATGAAAGCCAAAATACTTTAGGTTTTCGTAGTACCACGCATTTGCCAGATGGTCAGGTCGTTGAACGCTTGCGTGTAGCGCAAGGTGCCTATGCTGCGGATACAGAAACGCGGCATTATACCTACCAAGGTGGTGACTATGTTTTACATTATGCCAATGCCTTGGCACTACACCCACAGTTTTGGCTCGATAGTCGAGTTGCATTGGCGTACACCCATCGTGAAAGTGAAGTGACATGGCCTGTGCAAAGTCATAAAGAAAATATTCGTGAATGGAATGTCCTGCCATCGCTTGGTTTTCGATATCAAATCCAACCTGAAACACAGCTCTTTGCCAATGTCAGTCGAAGCTTAGAAGCACCACATCCTTGGGCTTTAATTTGGGGTTCGGATCAAAAGTTCCCCGACGAAAGTGGCGCAGCGACGGGACGCCAAAATGCTCCGATTCATTTGAATAGTCAGACAGCGAATACTCTTGAACTAGGTGGGCGTGGTCAACATGCACTGGGTGAGTGGAATATTGCATATTACTATTCACAGGTTAAAAATGAACTATTGGCCGTTGAAATCCAATCAGAGCCTAAAAAGATTATTGCTGAATCAAATGCTTCAGACACCATCCATCAAGGGATTGAAGTCGGTTTAAACAGTTCACTTTGGCAAAATGATACATATGGACAAGTTCAACTAAAACAAGCCTATACCTTGAATGATTTTCACTATAAAAATGATGCGGTATTTGGAAAAAATGAGCTGGCAGGAATACCTAAACATATCTATCAGGCTGAACTTAAATACGAACATCCTTTAGGCTTTTATGCTGCGGTCAATACACTTTATGCCGCAAAGGTCGCAACTGACTATGCCAATAGTGTCTATACAAAAGATTGGCAAATTTGGGGAGCATCGTTCGGTTATATACAACCGCAAAAACAGTATATGGCGTGGTTGGATTTCAGAAATATAGCTAATAAAAAATATGCATCTACCGTCACACCGGGTTATAACGATGCCGGCAAAGATCCTGCTCGTTTAACACCGGGTGAAGGTCGGGCGGTATATGCAGGACTGACGTATCATTTTAATTAAGCATCTTGTATTCAAATACAGTGATCCCTTAAAAAGCCTTATTCTGCGGATTTAAAAATAAAAAAGGGAGCCAATCAGCTCCCTTTTTTTAAATCTTTGATTAGTTTGTTAAGCAGTTCGAGGCATATCCTGAATACGTCGCCATGGCTGAGCTTCTTCAATTTCATACGCCAGTTCAATCAAGGTTTTTTCATCTCCGACATCGGCTGATATTTGCATACTGATCGGTAGTCCGTCGTTTTGCGTTTCTCCCATAGGAATCGACATACCCGGCGCACCCACCACATTTTGAATAGGTGTAAAAGTCACATAGTTCTGAATACGTTCAAATAATTGGTCAAACGGTAATTGAGGTGACAAATAGCCGATTTTCGGTGTGGTATGTGCAAGTACAGGCGATAGCAAAACGTCATAATGCTTAAAGATTTCATGATATTGCTGCTGCATTTTCTTTAATCGATACAGAAATAGCGGGGTTTTATAAAAGTTCTTTTTATACAACTTCGATAAACCAACGGTTAAGTGATCTAACTCTTTTGGATTAAAGTCAGCGCCAAAGATTTTCTTGCCAAAGGTACTCAGTAAAAAGGATAACATCCCCCAATATTCACTAAAATCTTCAACAAAGCTTAAGGAAAAAGGTAATTGAAGTTCTTCAACATGATGGCCTAATTTTTCTAAGAGTGCTGCACTATGCATTAAGGTTGCAGTTGTTTCGCTATCTATTTGCCCTGTAATCGATTGCGGGACTAAACCGATGCGTAATCGACGTTTAGAAGGCCCATGAATCATGCCTATGCGTGGCAGCTTTTTATTGTAATAACTTGATTCCATTCCTGCATAGAAATGAGCAGTATCTCGTATGCTACGGGTTAGGACACCTTCACTGATGATATTAATCGGAAGAGAGCCTGCTGCTTCACTGTCATAAGTACGGCCACGGCTAGGCTTTAATCCAATCAAACCGCAGCATGCAGCAGGGATACGAATCGAACCACCGCCATCATTGGCATGGGCAATCGGCACTACACCGGCTGCAACGAGAGCTGCGGAACCCCCTGAAGATGCACCGCAGGAATAACTTAAATGCCAAGGGTTATAGGTGGCTGATCCATCTTTATATTCGGTGCTGGCATTTAGACCAAATTCAGGGAGCTTGGATTTTCCTAATACGACAAACCCTTGATCTAAGATTTGTTGGCTAATTTGAGGATTACGATCGGCTGGTTTTGAACCGATGGCCTTTGAACCATGGCGTGAGGGCAATCCTTGATAATCTAGATTATCTTTAAAGAAAAAAGGGACACCCGCAAAAAGACCATGTTCAACATATTGATTTTGCTCTAAAGCACGCTGAAAACAGTCCAGTTCAATGGCATTTAGATGCGGGTTCACTTGTTCCGCACGTGCAATGGCCGCTTGTGTTATTTCTTGCACGGAGGCTTCTTTAGATTTGATGAGCTGTGCAATCCCCACAGCATCCAGATCTGTGAGTACATCCGAACTAAAGGCATGTATGCGTTGACTGTGTTTTTGATCTTCCATGAACGAACCTATTTGTTTTTTGAATTTTGGTAAATGTTGAATGAACTCGGTGTTATCTCAACAACAAATATATGTATTTGAACAATATCTGTTTGAGCATAATAATGACAATAAAAATTGTCAAATATTCCTCTGATCTGAGGAAAGTGCAGAGATTGTACTAAGGAGGGCATCTAAAGCCTGTTGAATCTCATCCTTCCATGCAAAGGAACAATTTAAACGGATATATTGAGTTTTGGCTTCCGCAACATTAAATAAACGGCCTGGAGCAACGCCAATCTGCTGTTGAATTAGGGCTTCATAGACTGCCATACTTTCAACATTTTCCGGTAGTTTTAACCAAAGAAAATAACCACTTGGATGATATTGTAATTTGCATCCAGTCGGTAGGCGGCTTTCTAAATAACGGTAAAACTGTAATTTATGTTGCTGTAGACTTTTTCTTAAGACCCGTAAATGTTTTTCATAATGATAATTTGAAATAAATTCCACCAAGGCATTTTGCAATAAGGTATTAACGGAAATCGTGCTCATGAGTTGTAAGTGTTGAATCGCTTGAGAGTATTTACCGGCGTGTACCCAACCCACTCGAAATGCAGCGCCCAACGTTTTAGAAAAAGATGAGCAATGTAAGACCATATTATTTTGGTCAAAATATTTCATTGATACGGGTTTCTTAGACGCATAATGCATTTCTTCATACACATCGTCCTCAATTAAATGCACATGATATTGGTGTAAGAGCACGGCAATTTTTTGCTTGATTTCATCACTCACTGTGAAGCCCACAGGATTATGTGAATTTAGCATCAACCAACAGATCTTGACGGGATAAGTTTTTAAAATATGTTCAAACGCGGTTAAATCAAAACCGTCTTGTGGATGTTCAGGTAAGGTCACCACTTTAAGGCCTAAGCGCTCTGCAGCTTGCAAGGCGCCATAGAAAATATTTTGCTGTAACACGATATAGTCACCCGGTGAGGCAATGGCCTGTAAGGAAAGATTCAGTGCATCCATACAGCCTGAGGTAATCACAATATCCTCTGGATCTGTGGCAATGCCTTGCATGCAATAACGCTGTGCAATCAATTTACGAAGGGCTAAATTACCGGGTGGAAGATTATCAATGGCATCGTAACTTTTGGGATTTCGGGAAATTTGCCCCATGATTTGGGTTAACTTTTTAGAAAAAACAATGTCTTGAGCTGGAAAAGCTGATCCCAATGGAACGACTTTTTCATCTTGTATTGATTTTAAATACTTAAAGACTAGAGAGTTAATTTCAACCGGCGTGTTTAAGGACACAATCTGAGTTTGTTCATCCTCTATTTCGAGCAAGCCTTGCGCTACATAGTAGCCTGATTTTTCACGTGCATAGATTAAGCCACGCGATTCCAACTCCTGATAGGCATTCATGACCGTGATTAAACTAAAGCCAGACAACTGCACTTGTTCACGTAAAGACGGAAGTTTTTCGTGCGCTTTTAAAGTGCCATTTTCAATCAGTTGACGTAGGTGCTGAGCGAGCTGTTCCGATTTATACATAGTCATCAACAAGACAAAATTCTGTTATAAATATATCAGTAAATGAAACTTTACATTAAATTTTTATAACAGATGAGTCTATACTGTTATATGTTTTTTCAAAATCACTGTATCTAGTTTTAAGCTTGAATTTTTTATAAGGTGCATAGACCACAACACTTGTGGCGTCAAATGGTATGGAAGTTAGGGAGTTGAGTATGTTTAAAGCCAGTGAATTAGAACTGTTACAACATTTACTGGTGGATGTTCCATTGACAGATTCAACGCTGCATCTGTTGCAACAACAGCATACTAATTTAGAAGCGGTGCTTTTACGAAGTCGAATTTTGCGCCAAGTACAGCAAGTGGGCTATGTCAGTATTTGTCAGGAGTATATGCACGCCAAGGCTGAAAATGCGGCTTTTTTATTTGCACCCTTTATCTTAGCGAATTTGAATCAGAAGGTGATCTACGCTACACCACAAAGCCCTGAAAATGTTGCGATATTGAATCGTTATTATCATGCTGAGGCTAAACTTAGCGCATTTAAAGTTGATGATGTTTTATCGGGACTCAATGTCTACATTGAGCTAAATAATGAACAGCTATCGCCAGCAGAATACTTCTATTTTAGTTTGATCAATAGCTTATGTAATCCGAAAGTTTCCAAAATTATTTGTATTACACATCTACATATCGACTTAGAAAAATTAAATCAGCTTGCTGAATATTTAGATGTTGAAATCCATGTCTTGGCGGATAACGCTGAACCGATTGACTTTGATCTAAATAAAATCAATATGTTAAAGCTGCTATTTAAAGACAAAGATCAGCAATATAACGATTTATGTCAAAAATTTTCGTTTATTAATGCGCAAATTTTACAACGATTAGGTTTATATGAGTTTGACCGTGCGCAAGTCTTGGTAGAAGACATGTTTTATTCAGAACACATCTTTGAAAAAATGTCGGTATACGGTGAATATATTCAAACGCATCTACAGCACCAAGTTTAAAAAAACAGAGTCCTGCATAAGCGATTCAGAGGGGCAAGTAATTTTATAGCTGTAATTTGATCACTTTAAAAATGCAAAAAAGCTTGTAAATCTAGACTTACAAGCTTTTTTTAAATTCAAATTTAAACCAATTTATTTGGCCTAATGATCAATACAATATGATCTGATCACTAGCAAACATGAAATGTAAGATATACATGCAATAGCGAGTTGTAATAAGTGAATAGATTATCGCTTAAGGTATATAGGAATTATCTGCACCAACGACAAACGCTACACCAATACAGAATAAAAGCACATAGATTGAGAACCAAATAATGGCACGTTTAAAGGCCTTATCTGAAATTTCACTGTCTGCATATTTTTGCGGTTTTTTAGGCTCTTGATTGCTCATAAGATGTACTCTAAATCCCTAGTGGTTATAGGTGATTATTGGGGTATATCGCCTGAAAGCATAGATACAACATTCATCTAAATTTCTATAACAGTTATAGTTTGGAAGAAGCCATCCTGACTTAATCCATTAATAAACTATGATATTGGTCAGTTCTTTTTCTCAAAAAGTCCCAAACCAGTTTAATACGCGGCTCATGCTGTAAATCGACTAAGGTCAGCATCCAAAAGGTATGCACAAAACGAACATCTTGCGCCAAGACTTGTTCTAATTCGGGTTTTTCCTCGGCCAAAAACTTGGGCAATATTGCCAATCCTGCACCCGCACTCACAGCAATTTGTTGAGCCAAAATACTACTACTTCTAAAGTTTGCATTGAGCTGAATAGGTAAACGTTCTAAACAATACAGTTCTGGGCTATAGACTAGATCATCTATATAGTTCACAAAAGTGTGTGATTTTAAATCTTCTAATGTATGAATGGGTTGCGTGTTTTTTAAGTATTCTTTACTGCCATAAATCTTTAAACAATAGTCTGCTAGTCGAGTAATGATATAGGGGCCTGATTTCGGTCGATCGATGGAAATAACAATATCTGCTTCACGATGTGAAAGCTTGATCATTTTCGGTACAGGAATAAGGTCGATAGTCAGCAGAGGGTATTTTTTGGACAATTCTGCCAAGAGCTGTGTCAAAAATGCCGTTCCAAACCCTTCGGGTGTGCCAATTCGCACACGACCTTGCATAGGTTGGTTGGGTTTTTCGATTTGTAAAAATGCCTGTTCCATTTGTTCAACGCGAGGAACCAGTGCCAAACCTTCTAAAGTGAGTTCATAACCTGTGGCTTCACGTTTAAATAATGGCGTGCCTAAAGCCAGTTCTAGCGCATGTATACGTCGAGAAACCGTACTGTGCTCAACACCGATAATACGTGCGGTATTGGTTAGGGTTTTCGCACGAGCCAAAACCAAAAAATACTGTAAATGATCCCAATCTACTTTCATTGTTATTGTCATCCCTGTGCATATTTGCACATCAATCGTGCGTGAATCTCTATTGGTAGTCAAAATTTTCTTTGCTAGTTTGAAGTGAATTGGAAAATATAAATATAAGGCTTTTGGATATTTTCTAAGTCAGTACAAAACAATAAGTGCCTATGGAGAGGTCATGAACACAATGTCAAATATTCAGTCAGCGACGGCTAAATTATTAATTAACGGTAAATTTGTAGAGTCAAACACTACAGAGTGGCAAGACATTCTAAATCCAGCAACTCAAGAGGTTTTGGGTCGTGTTCCAATGGCGACTATGGAAGAAGTGGATGCAGCGATTGCTTCAGCGCAAGAGGCTTTTAAAACTTGGCGCTTAACACCCGTTCAAGCACGTATGCGTATTATGCTGAAACTACAAGATCTGATCCGTAGCAATATGAAAGACATTGCCCGGGTACTGACTGCTGAGCAAGGAAAGACGCTAGCAGATGCTGAGGGTGATATTCAACGTGGTTTAGAAGTCGTTGAGCATGCATGTTCGGTTGGCACACTTCAAATGGGCGAATATATAGAAGGTGTTGCACGTGGTGTGGATACCTATACTTTGCAGCAACCTTTGGGTGTATGTGCAGGAATTACGCCATTTAACTTTCCTGCGATGATTCCACTGTGGATGTTCCCAATGGCCATCGTCTGTGGAAATACCTTTGTTTTAAAGCCATCTGAACAAGATCCATTATCGACCATGATGCTTGTCGAACTTGCGATTGAAGCCGGTATTCCAGCAGGTGTATTAAACGTAGTGCATGGTGGTAAAGACGTTGTTGATCGTTTATGCACACATCAAGCTATTAAGGCCATTTCATTTGTAGGCTCTACAGCCGTTGGTACACATGTATATAACCTTGCAGGACAGCATGGAAAACGTGTGCAGTCGATGATGGGGGCCAAAAACCATGTGGTGGTAATGCCGGATGCCAATAAAGAACAAACTTTAAATGCCCTCGTTGGTGCAGCATTCGGTGCGGCAGGTCAGCGTTGTATGGCTTTGTCGGTTGCTGTCATGGTTGGTGAAAGTAAAGAATGGGTCAATGAACTGGTTGAAAAAGCCAAAACGCTGAAGGTCAATGCAGGGCATGAGCCGAATACCGATATTGGCCCAGTTATTTCACCTCGCGCAAAAGCACGTGTACTGGATTTAATTCAAAGCGGTGTAGAACAAGGCGCAGAACTGTTGCTGGATGGTCGTGATGTTCAAGTCATTGGCTATGAGCAAGGAAACTTTGTCGGAGCAACGATTTTTAATCAAGTTTCAACCGATATGCGCATCTATACCGAAGAGATCTTTGGGCCCGTGTTAGCCATTATTCATGTCGATACTCTGGAGCAGGCGATTGAATTGATTAATGCCAATCCATTTGGCAACGGTGTTGGACTATTTACACAAAGTGGTGCAGTCGCTCGTACATTCCAAAGTGATATTGATATTGGTCAAGTGGGTATCAATATTCCAATTCCTGTACCAGTTCCTTTCTTTAGCTTTACAGGATCGCGTGGTTCAAAACTGGGGGACTTAGGTCCATATGGTAAGCAAGCGGTTCAGTTCTATACACAAACCAAAACGATCACCAGTCGTTGGTTCGAAGATACACAAGAAAAAGGTGAAGTGAATACCACCATTAACCTACGTTAATTTAGGAGTTCAAGGATGAATATTACCTTTATCGGTTTAGGAAACATGGGCGGAAAAATGGCCCAAAACCTACTCAAAGCAGGTTTTACGGTTTACGGTTTCGACTTAAGCGAAATTGCGATTCAGCATTTTACTGAAGCAGGTGGCATTGTTTGCCAAAGCCCACAAGATGCAGCGAAACAAGCAGATGTTGTAATTAGCATGTTGCCTGCTGCCAAGCATGTCAAAGAGGTGTACTTGGGAGAAAATGGTGTGTTGGCGGTAATGAAAGCAGGAAGCTTATGTATCGATAGCAGTACCATTGATCCGCAAACCATTAAGGATATAGCCGAGGCGGGTGCTGCACATCAGATAAAAATCTGTGATGCACCTGTTTCAGGCGGAACTATTGGTGCTCAGGCAGGTACATTAACCTTTATGGTCGGTTCGGATGATCAAACCTTTGAAAAAACCAAAGCGGTATTGGGCCACATGGGTAAAAACATTGTGCATTGTGGTGATGTGGGTGCAGGTCAAATTGCGAAAATTTGCAATAACTTGATTCTTGGTATTTCCATGGCAGCCGTTGCTGAAGGTATGGCACTCGGTGCGCGTCTGGGGATTGATCCTCAAGCCTTAGCGGGTGTGGTGAATAGTTCGAGCGGACGTTGCTGGAGTTCGGATGTATGTAATCCATGGCCGGGTATCTCAGCAAATGCACCTGCGGGACGTGGTTATACCGATGGTTTTGCAACGCAGTTGATGTTGAAAGATTTAGGGCTGGCTGTAGAAGCCGCAGGACAAGTCAAACAGCCGATTATTTTAGGCGGACTGGTTCAGCAAATGTATCAACAGCTGTGTTTACAAGGTAATGCTCACTTAGATTTTTCAAGCATCGTGCAGCAATATTTACCTAAGGATGCTGAATAATCGCATTGAACACCAATCAGGCCTAGGGATGGCTAACAATACAAACACTCGTGTCGGAATAACAATAAATTGAGACTGAGGTAGAGAAGATGTCGAATTATCAAGATGTTGCTAAGGCATTTGACTTAAATCATGCTGCCAAAGAAATGTTATCAGGCTCTTTAGAGCAATTAAATGCATGCTATGAATGCTGTGACCGTTATGCGATTGATCAAGATAAGGTCGCACTGTATTGGCAAGGTAAAGATGGGCGGAAAGAACAATATACCTTTGCAGAGCTACAACAGTGGTCGAGCCAATTTGCCAATTTTTTAAAGTCACAGGGTGTGCAAAAAGGTGATCGTGTATCGGGTTTATTACCTCGTACAGTTGAATTACTTGTGGTGATTTTAGGGGCTTGGCGAATAGGTGCTGTATATCAACCGCTGTTTACCGCCTTTGGCCCCAAAGCCATTGAACATCGTTTACACCTTGCACAAAGCAAATTGGTGATTAGCGATGTTGGTAATCGCAGTAAATTAGATGAAGTTGCACATTGTCCCCAAATCGTTACTGTTGCAGATCTAGCGGGTCAAGGGATTCAACAGGGAGATTTAAACTTTTGGGATGAAGTAAACGCACAGTCTACAGATTGTGAAATTATCCTACAGAGCATCAATGATCCATTTCTTCTAATGTTTACTTCAGGTACTACAGGTCCTGCAAAACCCTTAGAAGTACCCCTTAAAGCCTTAATCGCTTTTGGTCAATATATGAAAAATGCGGTAGGACTGCGTGAAGATGATTCATTTTGGAATATTGCCGATCCGGGTTGGGCTTATGGTTTGTATTATGGAATCACTGGGCCACTTTTACTGGGACATGCAACGCTCTTTTACGAAGGTGGTTTTAGCATTGATAGTTTGTGTCAGATTGTAGATGACTACAAAGTGACGAACCTTGCAGGCGCACCGACAGCGTATCGGATGATGATGGCGGCTGATCCTGAACAAATGGCAAAACTCAAAGGGAAATTCCGCGTCGTCAGTAGCGCTGGTGAGCCGCTTAACCCTGAAGTGTTCCGCTGGTTTAAACAAGTCCTCGATGCACCGATCTTTGACCATTATGGTCAGACTGAAGTTGGTATGGTGGTGTGTAATCACCATGGTTTACAACATGATATTCGCGCAGGTGTCGCAGGTTATGCCAGTCCGGGATATCGCGTGGCGGTTGTTGATGAACAAGGGCAAGAGTTAGCTGCAGGAACGCCGGGAGTACTGGCTGTTGATATCAGTCAATCACCGATGATGTGGTTTGGTGGCTATAAAGAAAGTCGTAAGTCACCCTTTGTAAAGCATTATTACCTCACGGGTGATACCGCAGAATTACACGCAGATGGCAGTATGAGCTTCGTTGGTCGTAATGATGATGTGATTACAACATCCGGTTACCGTATCGGGCCATTCGATGTAGAAAGCGCTTTACTTGAGCATGATGCAGTGATTGAAGCTGCGGTCATTGGTGTGCCTGATCCAGATCGGACAGAAATCGTAAAAGCTTTTGTAATTTTAGCTGAGCATGTCACAGCGTCCGAAGAATTAGCAGAGCAGCTAGGGCAATTTGTGAAAAAGCGCCTATCTGCACATGCTTATCCACGATTGGTGGAGTTTGTTCAAGAACTACCGAAAACTCCAAGTGGAAAAATTCAGCGTTTCTTATTAAGAAATCAAGAGATTGCGAAACAATCCACGCAGCATGCAAGTTAAATGACGTAACGATTAACCCTAAATGAATGCCGAACAATCAGGATCAAAATCAAGCTTTCATTCAGTTTTAGTCATTTTCAAACTGGATGAAAGCAAATGATTGATGTACAGGAAGATAAGATGCAATTTACCGAAGAACAATTATTAATTCAGGACATGGCACGCAGTTTCGCGCAGGAACAAATTAAACCTCAAGCGGCTGAATGGGATAAAAACGGTACCTTTCCCAAAGCGGCTTTAGCACAGATGGGTGAACTGGGTTTATTGGGCATGCTGGTATCAGATGAATGGGGTGGTTCAGATACAGGTAATCTTGCCTATGTTATGGCTTTAGAAGAGATTGCCGCGGCAGATGGAGCAACCTCAACTATTATGAGTGTACATAACTCGGTAGGCTGTGTTCCTATTGCTAAATTTGGCACAGAAGAACAAAAGCAGAAATATTTAGTGCCTTTAGCACAAGGCAAAATGATCGGGGCATTTGCATTAACTGAGCCGCATACGGGTTCAGATGCTGCTGCCATTAAAACTCGTGCAGTCAAAGATGGTAATGAATGGGTGATTAATGGTGCTAAGCAGTTTATTACCTCTGGACATAATGCAGGGGTCATTATTGTCTTTGCTGTGACTGACCCAAGTGCAGGGAAAAAAGGCATGAGTGCTTTTATTGTCCCTCGTGAAACAGCTGGCTATGAAGTGATTCGTACTGAAGAAAAGCTTGGATTACATGCCTCAGATACCTGCCAAATCGCACTCACAGACGTGCGTGTGCATGAAAGCCTGATGTTAGGAAAAGAAGGTGAAGGTTTGAAAATCGCCTTATCAAATCTAGAAGGCGGTCGTATTGGTATAGCGGCGCAAGCAGTTGGTCTTGCACGAGCAGCATTAGAAGAAGCAACCCGATATGCCAAAGAGCGTATTACTTTTGGAAAGCCGATCTTTGAACATCAGGCAGTTGCGTTCCGATTGGCAAGTATGGCAACAGAAATAGAGGCCGCACGCCAATTGGTCTATCACGCGGCACGTTTAAAAGAAGCAGGACAACCTTGCTTAAATGAAGCGTCTATGGCCAAGCTTTTTTCATCTGAAATGGCTGAACGTGTTTGCTCCGCAGCATTACAAGTCTTTGGAGGTTATGGCTATCTCAAAGATTTCCCGATTGAGCGCATATATCGTGATGCACGTATTTGCCAAATCTATGAAGGCACGAGTGATATCCAACGCTTAGTAATTGCCCGCAGCTTATAACGTTGTCATTAAGACATTTAAAACGACAAGGCTTCAGACGAAGCCTACTTATAAATATTGAACATATATAGGGATCTCACATGCAATTTGAAACGATTCTGCTCGAAAAGAACAATGGTGTTGGACTTATTACTTTAAATCGTCCTCAGGCCTTAAATGCGTTAAATAGCACATTAATTCAAGACCTTAATACTGCCTTGGATGATCTAGATCGAGATCCAACCATCGGTTGTATGGTTATTACAGGTTCAGAAAAAGCCTTTGCCGCTGGTGCAGATATTAAAGAAATGGCTGAACTGAGTTTTCCGAATATTTATTTGGATGATTTTTTTCATCTGGCAGATCGAATTGCTCAGCGCCGTAAACCTTTAATCGCAGCTGTCTGTGGTTATGCGTTAGGTGGAGGCTGTGAGTTAGCACTCATGTGCGACTTTATTTACTGTGCCGACAATGCAAAATTTGGTTTACCAGAAGTAACTTTGGGTGTAATCCCGGGGATAGGTGGGACACAGCGTTTAACGCTTGCTATTGGTAAGGCCAAAGCCATGGAAATGTGTCTGACTGCCAGACAAATGGGCGCAGTAGAAGCAGAGCAGAGTGGTTTAGTTGCTCAAGTCTTCCCTAAAGAGGAGTTAGTCGAAAAGACCTTAAATGCTGCTAAAAAAATAGCCGAAAAATCTGTAGTGGCAACCATGATGATCAAAGAGTCAATTAACCGTGCATTTGAAGTCAGTTTGCAAGAAGGTTTACGTTTTGAACGTAGAACATTCCATTCGATTTTTGCAACTCAAGACCAAAAAGAAGGCATGCAAGCATTTGTTGAAAAGCGCCAAGCCAATTTTAAAAACAATTAAAAATAAAAAAGGATTATATGGATATGAGTACAAATAACTTAATGATTGAAGAACATGGACATTTAGGCCAAATCAGTTTAGATCGCGTGGCAAGTTTAAATGCCTTGTCTTTGGAAATGATTCAAGGGATTCAACAGCAATTAGCACTATGGGCTGATCAAACTAATATTCATGCTGTACTTATTCGCTCAAATAGTCCTAAAGCATTTTGTGCAGGTGGCGATATTCGTTATCTCTATGATAGTTATATGAATGGTAAAGAAGATCATCAAGCTTATTTTCAAGCTGAGTATGAAATGCTGAATACCATTCGTGCGTATGAAAAACCCATTATTGTCATACTTGATGGCTATGTACTTGGCGGTGGATTTGGCTTGGCCCAAGCATGTCATGTGCTTATCAGCAGCGAAAAATCTAGATTTGCCATGCCTGAAACTGCCATTGGATTTTTCCCAGATGTGGCTGCGACACACTTTTTATCACGTTTAGATGATATTGGTGTGTACATGGCAACTACAGGCGATCAAATCAGTGCTAGCGATGCGTTGTATCTAGATTTGATTGACTACCATGTTCCGAGTGAGCAACTTGTTCAATTAGAAGAAGAATTAAGAAATTCCAAGCAACTCAGCAAGGAAAATATTGAACAATTGATTGCGAAATATATTACTCGACCAGCGGAAAGTGAACTTAGTCAAAATGCAGATTTAATTCGTAAGCATTTTGGTTTTGAGAGCATTGATGCCATTGAAAATAGTCTTGAAAATGAACAGCATAATGATGCTCAAGTGTGGGCGCTAAAAATACGCAATACCTTGGAACAACGATCTCCAATCGCGAAAAGAATCAGTTTACAACTCCAGCATTTAGGTCGTGGTCTTTCACTGAAGCAATGCATGCAAATTGAACGACATTTACAAGACGTTTGGTTTCAACATGGCGATATTGTCGAAGGTGTGCGCGCATTAATTGTGGATAAAGACAAACAGCCAAAGTGGCAACAGTCTAGTCCGACCTTAGATAAAATAATGGAGGAAATATCTATTTAATCAGTAATTTAAAAACATTCACGGTTCAAACACTTGGGTAATATTCATATTCAATTTCTTATTCAATATGAACAAGTGACTCAGCGTAAATTAAACATATATAAGATCTAAAAATATTGATTTTCATGAAGAAAATCATCACACAAATCAAGCATCGTGAAAATGCAACATAGAAATATCTTGCAGAATAAGGAAGATAACAATGCAAAATGTACAGGGAAACACAGCTCCACCAGCTAAGTCTTCGCATCGTTTAGCAGGTATTTCCAGCATGGTGGGTACAACCATCGAATGGTATGACTTTTTTATCTATGGTGCTGCCGCAGCACTCATTTTCAATCGACTTTTCTTTCCAAATCTTGATCCATTAACTGGCGTATTGGCAGCATTTGCCACTTATGCTGTTGGCTTTATTGGTCGACCACTTGGTGGAATTGTTTTTGGTCATTTCGGCGATAAAATCGGTCGTAAATCAATGTTATTGGTCACATTAATGTTGATGGGTATTCCAACGGTGATGATTGGGTTGTTACCGACATTTGAAACCATTGGTTATTGGGCAACGGTCTGTTTAATTATATTAAGATTTATACAGGGCATGGCCATGGGTGGAGAATGGGGCGGAGCAGTCCTCATGGCGGTAGAGCATGCGCCAGCGGGTAAAAAAGGCTTTTGGGGAAGTTTACCGCAAGCCAGTACAGGTGGTGGTTTATTGCTCGCTTCGGTAGCTTTAGGCTTAGTCTCAATGTTGCCTGAAGAAGCACTATTTAGCTGGGGTTGGCGTCTGCCATTTTTAGCCAGCATTATTTTACTGGCTGTAGGTTGGTATATTCGAGTGAAAGTGCCTGAGTCACCAGACTTTGAAAAAGTTAAAGCTCAAACCGAAACAATTAAAGTTCCAGCAAAACAAGTGTTTAAAAATCATCCTAAGCAGTTGATTACGATTATTTTATCTCGAGCTGCTGAAAATGCTTGGTTCTATTTAGCATCGACATTTGCTTTAGCCTATACAACCACACAGCTAAATATTCCTAGACAAGACATTTTGTTTGCAACGATTTGTGGTGCTGCGGTCATCATGGTCATTACGCCAATTTTTGGGCATTTGTCTGATAAAGTTGGGCAAAAAAACATGTTCAGATTTGGTTTATGCGTACTGGCTTTATACAGCTATCCATTTTTTGCAATGTTAAATACCAAGGATCCTGTATTGGTTTGGACGGCCATTGTGATTGGTATTGGCGTAGTTTTTCCTTTGATGTATGCGCCGCAGTCACAGTTATTTTCACGCCAATTTCCAGCAGAAATACGTTATAGCGGTATTTCAATCTCAGTTCAATTTGCAGGCGTGCTAGGTGGTGGTTTAGCTCCATTAATCGCGACGAAATTGTTGAGTATTGGTGATGGAAGCCCCAATTTAATTATTGCCTATATTTCAGGCTTTGCAGTGATTGCGATTATTGCGTCGTCATTTTTAAAGCCGGATCAAATAGAGCAAAAAACAAAAGCATTTAGCAGTAAAGAAATTAAATCTTCATAAATCAAAAATCAGGTAAACAGTAGGCTGATTTAAATATAGAAATTAATGTGAATTAGCCATAGCAATCGTTGTTATGGCTTTTTTCTTGTCTGAGGATTGTAGCAGGACAAATAATATTGTCAGTATTGCGTAGGATCTTGGCGGCACAAAATATGTTTGATGTGTAAGAGCAACAAATCAAGTTTGTTACACAGATGAAAGATTTAAGCACCAATAAATTAAAAAATATTAAATATCAAAGTCTTAATTATACTATTTCGTATAATATATATTATGTTAAATAGAATATTATTTAATTCTGAGGAATAAACACCTATTACTTAGCTTCAGCACATTGTGCTCAAAAAATTAGCCCAACGTCATTAATTTAATATTGCTGAGCTAACGCCATACATCTTCATCGAAATGAAGAGAAAAAATATAATTTAAATTTGATATGCACGCATTAAAACATCAACTGCTCTTTCCGTTGCCGCCTTAATCCATTCTTCAGTAATTTTATTCTCTAAACTAAATGTAAAAATTTGACTAAATTCTGAATCCACTAATGCACGAAAATGTGCCTCTACAACGCGTGGTTCAGCTTTCATCAAAATACCATCATCCATCGCTTTTTGAAAAACATCGCACATCATGCGTTCACCACGCTTGGGTCCTTTTTCATAACACAGCTGTCCTAGATTTTTATGCGATGCATTTGCCACAAGCATACGACGCGTAGCAATAATATTTTTTGAATAAGCTACAGTAATCATTTGTTTTGCTAAAATTTTTAATGCAACTGTTAGTTCGTATTTTTCAAATAAATCAAATTCTGGCACGCCATGCTGCTGTACCATTTCATACATCATAACTTCTAAAAATAATTCTTCTTTAGATGGAAAATAGTTATAAAGTGTGGCTTTGGATACACCAGATTCATCACGGATCATATCCATGCTGGTCGAGCTATAACCTTGTTTTTTAAAAGCAGATAAAGCAGCTTTTAAAATTTTTTGCTTGGTTATTTCACTCTTTGCTCTAGCCATTCAGCCACCCCTTAAGTAATTTCATAGCGTAGTCTAAGTTTGACAGTGTTAAACTGTCAAACTAAACTAAACCGTCTAGTTTAGTTATTGGTGCTATTTTGAATATTTCAAGTCAGACCAAGTTTGGCTGTCTGATGATTTTATTTCCTTTACTGCATGGATGTATTGCTTCGGGAAGCTACCAAGCGCCTGCTGCAAAAGTATCAGCTCAGTGGAATTCATCACCTGATCCAACCTCAAACAGTGTTGAGTTAACCCAATTTTGGCAATCATTTCATGATATTGCTTTAACACAATTGATTCGTACCACCCTTGAAAACAACCAAAGTTTAGTCAAGGCTTTAGCCAATATTGACGCTGCCCGTGCAAATTTAACCACGCAACGTGCCAGCTTATACCCTACATTGTCTGGAAATGGCTCTGTCAGCCGTGTGAAAGATGCGAGTGGTCAATCTAATCAAAACTCGATTGGCTTAGATGCCAGTTGGGAAATTGATTTATGGGGAAAGTATCGAAATCAAAGTGATGCAGCAGCTGCACGTTTACAAGCGCGTACCGCGGATATGCATAGTATGCAGATTTCTCTGGCTGCTGAGATGGCGGATTACTATACGCAGTATTTAGCATGCCGTTCGATACAGCGGGTGTACTCAACAGAATTAAGTTCCATTCAAAAAACTGAAAAAGCCACTGCCCTTTTAGTTAAAGCTGGTTTTACAGCCCCTATGGATCACGCCCTTATTGTGGCAAATTTAGAAAACACACGCTCGAACAGCATAAATCAAAATAAACAGTGTGAAATCTTAATTAAATCAATGACGGCTTTAGCCAGTATTGATGAATCAGAATTGCGTCAAATCCTTGCCCAATCATCACTTAAATTTCCGCTGCAGCATGGAAGCTTTGTTATTAGCGAAGTTCCTGCTGATGTCATGCGCAGCCGCCCAGATATTGCTGCTTTAGAGCGTGAAGTATTTGCAAGCTATGCCGAAATCAAAAGTGCCGAAGCAGATCGTTATCCAAATTTGAGTTTATCTGGTGTCATTAATGCTGCGTCATCTGGCGGAGCCAGTTTAAATACATGGTCAATTGGCGCAAATCTATTACAGCCGATTTTTGATGCAGGTAAACGTAAAGCTACTGTTCAAAGCAACATTGCTAAATACAATGCTGCTGTTGCTGATTATCAGTCAGGTGTTATTAATGCTGCCGCTGAAATTGAAAAACAGCTGGTCACGATTCAAGCCCTGAAAAATCAAGAAAAAAGCGCACAAAGCAGTTATGTGCAATACCAAAAATATTTTAATGCACTCGAAATCAGTCAAAAAGCCGGCTCAGCCAATTTATTAGATTTAGAAGCTGCACGCCGTTCGGCCCTTAATGCGCAAATCAGTGTGGTGAACATTCAGCAACAATATACACAAAGCTGGATCAGCTTGTATAAAGCCTTAGGTGGCACATTCACGCCAAAAACATCAGTACATATCGCTCAAAATGGTGAAATTCAATGAAAATCTCTAAAAAAATGGCCATTTTGATTGGTGCCGTAATCATCATTTGCTTGGTCATTGCCTTAATGTTCAATAAAAAAGAAGACAAAAAATCCGAGCAGAATACTGAAAATGCCGAGCAACAAGCATCCATGACGGTCAATATCGTCAATGTAAGCCAACACATTTGGCCTCAAGAGTTTTTAGTGACTGGTTTAATTGCACCCTATGAAGAAATTATTATCAGTCCAGAAATTAGTGGTTATCGCCTCTCAGACTTGTATTACAACGTCGGCGCTTCAGTTAAACAAGGCCAGCTTTTAGCTAAACTTTCTGATCAAAATTTGAAGCAGGAATTAGCAAAACAAAAAGCAGCTGTGACACAAGCGCAAGTGAATTTAGAAAAAGCAGCTTCAGATGTACGCCGTGCCGCGATTGTGGGGCAAAGCGGCGCCTTATCTGCACAGCAGATTGAAGAATATAAAATCAATCAAGATGTTGCAAAAGCCAACTTAGATGCAGCCAAAGCAGAATTAGAAATGATTCAGCTAAAAATCAGTCAAACCTCTATTAAAGCACCTGCAAGCGGAATTATTTACAGCAAGCAAGGTGTGGTCGGTAATGTAGTGAGTGCAGGCAATGAGCTGTATCACATGATTAAAAATGGTGTGATTGAATGGCGTGCTGAGGTAGATGCATCACAGTCGCATTTAATCAAAGCTGGAGATCTTGCAGAAGTGACACTGCCAGATCAAACAAAGTTAACCGGTACAGTTCGAACAGTTAGCCCTTCTGTGTCAACGGAAACGGCGCGCAGCATTGTATATGTGACTTTAAAAGGCAGTAAAACGGCCAATGTTGGTACTTTTGTCGACGGAAAAATTACTGTTGGTCAAAATAAAGCATATGTGCTACCTCAAACTGCAATTGTGATGCGTGATGGCCGTTCATATATCTATGTGGTCAATGATAAAAACATTGCCAATAGTCAAGTGGTTGAAACCGCACGCCGTAAGGATGGTTTTGTAGAAATTGTGAGTCCATTAGCAAGTAATTTGAAAATTGTTGAAACTGGCGGCGCATTTCTCACCAATGGTATGACGGTCAAAATCGCACAGAAAACGACCGTACAAAATACGCAGCATGGAGTGAATGAATGAACATTTCCTCCCTGTCTATTAAAAACCCAATCCCAGCGATCGTCCTATTTATAATACTGACGATTATGGGGCTGTATGGTTTTATGAAGCTGGGCATTCAAGATATGCCCGACATGGATTTGCCCACCATTACCGTCAGCGCCAGTCTAGAAGGCGCTGCACCTGAGCAGCTTGAAACTGAAGTTGCACGTAAGATTGAAGATAAACTCACTTCACTGACCAAGCTTGATCACATCACCACGACTATTACCGACGGTTCTGTAAATATTTCCGTGAGTTTTGAGTTGGAAAAAGATGTAGAAGTCGCTTTGTCTGAAGTCCGCAATGCGGTCGACGGAGCCAAAGCCGATTTGCCTGCAAGCATGAATTCACCCACGGTGTCTAAAGTGACTGCGGCAGGCTCTAGCTTACTGACTTATAGCATTACTTCAGACAATTTAGATGAGCAAGACTTGTCTTGGTTTGTCGATAATGACGTCAGCAATGCCATTATGACAGCCAATGGCGTTAATAGTGTTTCACGTGTTGGCGGTGTAGACCGTGAAGTACAAATTGACTTAAACCCGACGCTCATGGCGGGTTTAGGTGTAATGCCTTCAGATGTCTCTAAACAGCTTAAAGCTGTGCAGCAAGAAGCCTCTGGCGGTCAAGGACGCGTTGGCGGAGAACGCCAATCCATCCGTACCCTAGCAACAGTAAAAACAGCAGATGATATACGTGAAATTTCTATACCGCTGCAAGATGGCCGCTATATACGTTTAGATCAAGTTGCACAAATTCACGATACCACAGCTGAACGTACTACTCGTGCTTATTTGAATGGCAAACCAATTATTGGTTTTCAGGTTGAACGCTCAAAAGGCTATTCAGATGTTGAAGTCGTCAAGCATGTCCGTGAAGCGATAGCAGCATTTCAACAAAAAAATCCTGCCGTTAAAATTGAAGAAATCAGCAACAAAGTTGATTCCATTCAAGACAATTATGATGGCTCAATGACCATGCTGTATGAAGGTGCATTGCTTGCAATCATCGTGGTCTTTATCTTCCTTAAAAACTGGCGTACCACGTTTATTTCTGCTGTGGCTCTGCCCTTATCAATTATTCCAGCCTTTGGTGTGATGTATTATCTCGGTTATTCGCTGAATGTCATTACCCTATTGGCGCTGTCTTTAGTCGTCGGGATTTTGGTCGATGATGCAATTGTAGAAGTCGAAAACATTGAACGACATTTGGAGCAAGGCAAAACACCGTATCAAGCAGCCATGGAAGCTGCTGATGAAATCGGACTTGCTGTGGTTGCAACCACACTGACGCTTGTCGCGATTTTCCTTCCAACCGCATTTATGGGCGGTATTGCAGGACTAGTGTTTAAGCAATTCGGTATTACCGCTTCGGTTGCGATTTTATTTTCTTTATTGGTTGCCAGACTGCTGACACCAATGATGGCAGCATATATGCTGAAACCCAAAAATAAGAAGGATGAAACCAAAAAACAGCCGGATGGCTGGGCTATGCGACACTATAAAGCCATCGTGAATTTCACTTTAAATCACAGAAAAACCACGATACTCGGTGCATCTGCATTCTTTTTTGTGACGCTATTTATTGGTATGCAAAACAGCATCACCTTTATGCCTGCACAGGATAAATCGCAGACTACTGTTACCGTTGAGCTGCCTCCAGGCTCTACATTAGATCAAACAGCGAAGGCTGCTGAAGAAGCCAGTAAAATCATCCAGCAAAATCCAAATGTAAAACAAGTTTTCAGTTCTGTCGGCACAGCTTCAAGTGGTTCTGGCATGGACAGCTCTTCTACTGCTGATGTGGCCTCAGCAACATTAACAGTAGAACTGACACCGTATGATGAGCGCGATACCCGTCAAAGCGCAGTTGAGCAAGATATTCGTGAAAAATTAAAACCTTTGGCTGGCGTTAAAATCAGTGTTGGCGGTGGCAATACCGGCGAAAAACTCGATATAACCTTAGCCAGCGACAATGCAGATTTACTAACTGAGACAGCCAACAACCTTGAAGTGCAAATGCGCGGTTTAAAAGGCATTGGTAATGTCAGTTCTAGTGCTGCCATTGAACAGCCTGAAGTCCAAATCACGCCAGATTTTGCCAAGGCTGCACAGCTAGGCGTTACATCTGAAGCACTCTCCGATGCCATTCGTTATGCAACATACGGTGGATACTCAACAACCTTGCCAAAATTGAACTTAGACCAGCGCCAAATTGCAATTCGTGTCCGTTTAGACCCATCTGTACGTAATGATTTATCGTCTATTGCAGCAGTACGTGTGCAAGGAAGCAATGGTTCAGTCAGTTTAGGAAGTATCGCAGATATTCAAATTCAGGGCGGTCCTACTCAAATTAGCCGTATGGACCGTATGCGTAATGTCACATTGTCTATTGAACTAAATGGTTTAAGTATTGGTGAAGTACAAAACCAAGTGATGCAGCTTGAAGCAATGAAAAACTTGCCTCAAGGCGTGAAACAAATTCAGCAAGGTGAGCTGCAAAACATGTCAGAAATGTTTACCAGCTTTGGTTTAGCAATGTTTATCGGCATTGTCTGCGTTTACGCTGTACTGGTGCTTCTATTCCATGACTTTTTACAGCCGGGAACAATCTTGTCTGCTTTGCCGTTGGCTTTGGGTGGTGCATTTGTTGCGCTGTATATCTGCAGCATGCCGTATTCAATGCCAGTAGTCATCGGTATTCTGATGCTGATGGGGATTGTGACGAAAAACTCTATTCTGTTGGTGGATTACACTATTATCGCCCGTAATGAACACGGTCTTAGTCGTTATGCTGCCGTAATGGATGCCTGTTCTAAACGTGCCCGACCAATCATTATGACCACAATTGCAATGGCTGCCGGTATGATGCCGAATGCTTTGGGGCTTGGTGCTGAACCAAGCTTTAGACAGCCAACAGCGGTTGTTGTGATTGGCGGGTTAATCACCTCTACCGTGTTAAGCCTTGTGGTGATTCCTGTGATCTTTACTTATGTCGATGATTTACATCATTGGATTAAGTCCAAGTTTAAATGTAAAGCACAAGTTTAACCATTCACTGAAAAAGGAGCTTAACAGCTCCTTTTTTTATGCATTTAAATACGTCTAAATCCTACAGTTTGAGTCTTTAATATTTATAAAGGTTTTTTTAGTAGGAAAAATGTGTATTCATCGCTAGGTTCATGAACAAAATATTTTATAAGTTATAATTTTAATTCTCTAAGTAATTAAACTTATTGTTTATTTAACATAAATTTAATTGTGAATTAGATTTTAGGTAAACATAAGTTAAATAAATAACACATACTAGTTTGTTCATTATTTTTGATATAGATTAAATCAGGTTTTATTATCTGTCAAATTAGTAATGCACTTTTATGTTTGCTTCAGTTAAATAGGTTTTCTTTAAGATCTTATTCTATAAAAAGAAAGGTCTACATTTTAAGACACCAAATCAAATGGCAGAAGATTTTTACAAGTCGGCTGACTAGAATCTTACAAGTGAATGTCTCCTGCTATTTCAGCACACATCAATGTTAATTATGTTTAAATTTCAACCCTCCCATTTTTCAACTAGCTCAGGTTATAATAATGGTCTCCCAAAATATGATTGATCTAATATGAGCACCTCCAATGACCCTTTACACGGCAAAAAACTTGCTGACATCTTGGATGAATTATTGGATTACTACGGTGGTTTTGAAGACTTAAGCCGCAAAATTGAAATTAGATGTTTTTGCATAGATCCAAGCGTTAAATCATCACTACGATTCTTACGTACTACACCTTGGGCACGTGAAAAAGTAGAAAGCTTATATTTGTATGTCTTACGCCAAAAAGCCAAACAGAAAGCGTAACGATGAATGCCTATGCTCGAATAATTTTGTATAGCAGTTTATGGTTTAAGATAGAATAAAACTGCTTAATCCTTCTAGCACTTCCTTGTACGCAGTATCTTCGCCTCAGATTTAAATTGATCCCTATTATGAGCAATACTTTTTCCCAGCATCCTCAAATTGGTGTAGTCACTACATTTTCTGAATTGATTCATAGTCATTTCGAAGGTCAAATGAATGCGCTTTGCTGGCAACGCAGCATACAAGGCGACTTTAAAGAAATAGTCGAAAAACTCGAACTGATTGAAAATATAACCGAAATTTCTATAGATGATCTGATGAAGTTAACACTTTCATCGCAAGGCCATTTAGCCAGAGAAGTTATTTTAAATGATCTGCAACAATTAACAGAATTTGGTGCATCACCTTCGTTGAACTTGCTCAAATGTTATGAACGAGATGATGAATTCGATTTCATCTCAACCGATGTTTATTCCTTTCATGTCGATCGATCACCTATCGCTACCGATACCTTTTTATGTACATATTATGGTGCTTCCAGTGATATTGTGCCAAATGATCAAGTGACACAAAGAATCTTAATTCCTAAAATACGAGAACAACTTAAAGATTTGTACGATGGCCCTACCTCAGAATTTGATGATTTTTTAGCGGAATATTTTTTTGATTTACATTATCAGCTCAAAGAAAATGCTGTGCCTGTAAATCTAGGCAATGGTCATCTTTGGCGTTTAGCGGTGGATCATCCTACACAGCAAGTTTTGCCTTGTGTACACCGTGCACCTGTAGAAAATGTAGGTGAATATCGGCTTATACTGATTTGCTGATTTTAGCTGTGTTTAAATATTGATAAATCGTAAGTCCATACGATCCATTCTGTCTAATGAATGAACCGTATGGGTTAATGCAATATCGTTTTAATCAAAATTGCTTAGTCTAGATTATTGAGATCGAGCTGTATTAAGCCAGCGGTAAAGCACTGGCAATAGCACCAAGGTCAGCAAGGTGGAAGAAAGAATACCGCCGATCACAACCGTGGCTAAAGGCCGTTGCACTTCCGCACCTGTACCTGTTGCCAAAGCCATTGGTACAAAACCTAAAGAGGCAACACAGGCAGTCATGAGTACTGGGCGTAATCGAAGTACAGCGCCCTGCCATACGGCTTCATGCAATGGATACTTGTCCCCCAGTTCTTTAATGAAGGTCAGCATGACCAGGCCATTCAGCACAGCAACACCTGAGAGTGCAATAAATCCAATCCCTGCAGACATCGAAAGCGGAATATCTCTTAACCAAAGAAACAATACACCGCCCGTTAAGGCAAAGGGTACGCCAGTAAAGACCAGCAGACTTTCTTTCACATTATGAAATACTGCCATTAATAAAATAAAGATGGTCAGTAGTGCTAAAGGAATGACAATTTGCATTCTTGCTTTGGCAGATGCAAGGTTTTCAAATTGACCGCCATATTCAATCCAATAACCGCTTGGTAATGCATATTGTTTCAGCTGAGTCTGCATATCCGCCACAAAAGAACCTAAATCACGGCCTTCAACATTGGCAGTCACTACAATACGGCGTTTACCATTTTCACGGCTGACTTGATTGATCCCATCTACATTAGACACTGTGGCAACATTTGAGAGTACAATACTGCCACCATTTGGCAACTTTAACGGTAGTTGTGAAATCGTGCTTACATTACGGTCTTGATCATTTAAACGAATAACAAAGTCAAAACGGCGATCGCCTTCTAAAATCTCCCCTACACTTTGTCCACCGACACTGGCTGCCACAGTATCCTGTATAGATTTAACGCTTAAACCATATTGCGCAGCCAAAGCCTTATCTATTTCAATATTTAATAAAGGCAAACCTGAGGTTTGTTCAACTTTTACGGCGCTACTCCCCGCAACTTGCTGCATAATTTTGGCAATTTTAGTGGCTTCTGTGTTAAGCACTTGCATATCATCGCCAAATATTTTAACGCCCACATCACTACGCACACCTGAGATCAACTCATTAAAGCGCAGTTCAATAGGTTGGGAAAACTCACTGTTATTACCTGGAATTGTAGCCACATAAGCCACCATACGGCCACGCAGTTCATCCACACTTTCTTTAGGGTTTGGCCATTCATTACGTGGTTTGAGCATGATATAACCATCGGAAATGTTCGGAGGCATTACATCGGTTGCCACTTCTGCTGTACCTGTACGAGCAAATACAGCCTGAATCTCTGGAAATTTTTTCAGCAGCAATTTCTCAGCGTTCTCCTGCATTTTTAATGATTCTTCTAGGCCTGTGCTTGGTGAGCGCATCAACTGAACTGCAAAATCACCCTCACTCAGCTGTGGTGCAAACTCACTGCCAATTTTGGTGCTTAAAAGCCCAGTAATGAGCAGTAAACACAGTGCAAAAGTCATCACTACAGCCTTGTAATGAAAGGCTTTATTTAAAATTTGAAGATACTGCTTTTTCAGCCAATTCATCCAACGGCTTTCTGTTTCTTTAATTTCACCTTTCACCCAAAGCGCTACAGCAGCAGGTACAAATGTAATAGACAGAATGATCGCCGCCACAAGTGCCAATACCACAGTTAATGCCATCGGATGGAACATTTTTGCTTCTACACCACTTAAAGCAAAAATTGGCAAATAAACCACTAAAATAATTAACTGACCGAATATCAGCGGACGGCGCGCCTGACGTGCAGCCAAAAAGACTTCTTTAAAACGTTCATTTTGCGTTAATGGACGCTTTAATGTTTGCTGTGCATGCGCCAAGCGGCGGATACAGTTTTCAACAATGACCACAGCACCATCAACAATAATCCCGAAATCCAGCGCACCTAAGCTCATTAGGTTCGCGCTGATATTCTTTTGTGCCATGCCGGTTAAGGTAAACAGCATTGACAGCGGAATAACACAGGCCGTAATGAGTGCTGCACGGATATTGCCTAAAAAGATAAATAAAATGATGATGACTAGAATTGCGCCTTCAACCAAGTTCTTTTGAACGGTTTTAATCGCTTTCTCCACCAATGTGGTACGGTCATACACTGTTTCAATTTTTACCCCTTTGGGTAAGCTGGCTTGAATGTCTTTAATTTTGGAATCTACAGCTTTCGAGACAGTTCGGCTATTTTGTCCCATAGCCATCATGGCAATACCTAAAACCGTTTCTTCTCCGTTATAGGTTGCACCACCTGTGCGCAAATCATGCCCAATGGAGACTTGCGCAATATCACCCACCCGAATTGGACTGCCATTTGGGCTGTCAATCATGGTGTTTTCAATATCTGAAATGGTGTTTAAGGTTCCCGGCACTCGAACTGTTAACTGCTGACCATTTTCCTCAATAAATCCTGCACCACGGTTTTCATTATTTTCTGTAAGCGCTTGCTGTAATTGTTCTAATGACAGGTTCAGCTGTTGCATGCGGTTTAAATCAGGTGAAACCACGTAGGTTTTATTAAAACCACCAATACTGTTGACCTCGGCAACACCTTGTACACGCTGTAATTGCGGACGCACAATCCAGTCCTGAATTTCACGCAAATCCATCGCGCTATATGCCGTACCATCTGCTTTTTTTGCATTGGGTTCTGCTTTCAGCACCCATTGATAAATCTCGCCCAAACCTGTCGAAACTGGCGACATCGTCGGAGAAACCTGAGCTGGCAATGACGACTGAACTTCCTGTACCCGCTGATTAATTTGCTGACGTGCCCAGTAAATATCCGTACCGTCTTTAAAGACAATCGTGACTTGTGACAGGCCATAACGGGAAATAGAACGGGTCAACTCCAAATCTGGAATACCTGCCATCGCATTTTCAATCGGATAAGTAATCCGCTGTTCAACTTCTAACGCTGTAAAGCCATTGGCCTGCGTATTAATTTGCACTTGGGTGTTGGTAATATCAGGTACTGCATCAATCGGCAGTTTTTGATAACTGTAAATCCCGACGGCAATCCATGTGCAGACAAACAGCATCACCCAAATTGCATTTTGAATTGAAAACTGAATAATGCGTTCGAATAGACCTTCTGGCTTTGGTAAATCTGTGTTCGGGTTCTCTGAATTAGTGTTCATGGCCAGCCTCGTCTTTTTCCAGTTCAGATTTCAGTAAAAAACTGCCTTGGGAAATATACTTTTGCCCTGCCTCAAGACCCGAAATCACTTCTAGCCATTGCCCATCACTGGATGCTTGTCCAAGTTTTAGCGCTTGTGCTTTTAAATGCACTTGGCCTTTTAGCTCAGATTCAACAATAAAAATACTGTCTTGACCCTCAATACTTTGCACGGCGGACTTTTGCACCCGTAATGCTTTTTTAGTACCTGAATCAGCCAATAGCACGTTGACCATCACATTCGGGCGAAGCTCAGCAGATTGTTGTTTTAATTTGGCACGTACCACCAAGCGTCCCGTTTGCACATCTGCCTTTGACGTCAGGCTTTGTACCTCTGCGCTATAGAGCTGATCTGAGCCATTGATTTTGAAAGAGACGTTTTGACCCGTTTGTAATTGTGCGGAATATTGATGAGTTAAGTTAAATTCTAGCCACAAATCTTTTAGCTGTTCAATGGTGAACAATTGATCTGCCAATTGCACATTTTCACCCACCACAATATCTTTTTGACTAATCACGCCAGCGATTGGCGCACGAATAATAAATCGTCCGTTTTGACCGCTATTCGCGCCCAAAGCTTGTAAGCGCGATTGTGCTGACTGTACGCTAATTTGAGCCTGACGATAGGCATTTTCAGCACGCTGGAAGTCCTGTTTGGCAGAAATTCCTTGAGACCATAGCTTTTGCTCACGCTGATAATCTTGACGGGCTAAATCTAAATTGGCTTCTGCCATACGTAAATTGGCTTGCTGATCAATCAATTCAGGTACTGACAGCACAGCTAAAGTTTGACCTTTTTGTACAGTTTGACCGAGTGCTACACTGACTTGTTCGACATGACCGCTGAAGTTTGGGGAAATATGTGCCTGCTGATCTGTATTGACCGCCAATTTACCCGGCAATTGAATAATATTTTCGACCAGACCATTTTCTACAGTCGCAATTTTAATTCCTTGTTCCACCATTTGTTGAGTGGTGAGTTGCAGTTCACCTTCTTCCGCATGTTCTGCTTCAGTATCACTCTTTTTGGCTTCGCTATTTTCACCTTCCGACTCAGTTTTATCCGCATCGGATTTATTTGTACTTAACCAAATAGCAGTACACAGCATCAGCGTTAGGCCAACCAAAACTGCAATCATCAAAGGCTGTGAAATTTTTCCATCTTGTTTAATTTTCATGTGATTAACTGCCTTATTGTGCTGATGCGCTGTTGATGAGATTTTGGGATGCCTCAATGGCTTTTTTATTCAATTGGCTATAAGCATCTGAACGGCTGATTTCTTCATAACTGGTTCCAATACTTAAGGCTTCAGCACTGAGTGCGCTTTGCCAAGCCTGCGCCAAAATTTGCATTTGGCTAAGTCGAAGGTCTTGGAGTTGTTTTGTGGTTTGCTGTACGTCTGTAATAGCAAATTTACCTGCCTGAAAACCTTGCAAAGTTCGGTTTTGAACCTTTTCAGCCAAACCAATCTGATTGCCTGTGGCATCAAACTGCATACGCAGACCTTTAAGCTGGTGAATGCTATTGGCAATGTCCAAAACTTGCTGTTTTAACTCGCGCTGTTGCTGATGATTTAATAAAATTTGCTGTTTTTGCGCCATTGGAATGGCATATTGCTGGCGGTTAAAAATATTGAGCGGAATATCCACACCAAGTACCAAGGCCGTATCATTGGCGTCAGTTGGAGACTTGGTACGTGACATGCCCATATTTAGGGTTGGGTTTGGACGTGCCTGTACTTTTAAATGTTCAATTTGCTGATTTGCCTGCTGAACATTCAAGGCATACAATTTTTGTAGCCAACCTTCCGATAAATTACGCTCAACTAAACTTTGGCTCTGTTCAGGCCAAGGCGTAACGCTGTTATTCAACGCAATTTGCGACGTAGTTTCACCCCATAAATTAGAAAGCTGACGCGCCACAGTTTGCTGTTTTAAAAGCGCCTGTTGGTATAGACGCTGTATTTCCAAAGCTTCAATTTGAGCGCGCTCTACATCCACCAAAGCAATACTGCCTGCCTGATAGCGTTTTTGCGCGCTGTCCAAATTAGATTTACTGAGTTTGAGCTGTGTAGCGTAAATCGATTGCTCATTTTGAGCGATGGCTAGCTGTGACCATGCAAACTTCACAATCAACTGACTTTGCGCATTCCAAATTTGCTGTTGCAACTGTATTTGCTGTGCAGAGGTACTCGCGAGTGCTTGATTGATTTTACGCTGACCGAATACATCCATTGGCTGGCTGATTCCGATACTGAGCTCTTGATCTTGATTTTTACCAAAACCATTTTGTTCAATCGATAGACTTGGGTTTTGCCAAAGCTTGCTTTGGCGCACATTAAAATCTGAGATTTGCTGTTGTTGTTGCCAAATATCTGTTTGGGCTTGGTAGTTTTGTACTTTGGCAAATGCAGATTCAAAACTACTGACATTTTCCGCAAAAGTACTTTGTAAGGCCGTCGAAATACCGACAGCTAAGCCTAGACGTATAAACGCCATAAAATATAAAGACATGATTTTTCCCACTCATTTATTAAAAAAAGTGGCGGGAATGTTTTAGGCTACCCCGCCATTAGCGGGGCATAAACAGGAGGAGGTGTTTGCAGTAATAAATCAGGGGCTTGATAAAGATTCTTCCAAACAAATTTTGGCGAATATTCAAAGCTCTGATGTGCAATAAAAAGAATCGATTGTTGGTTTTGTACAATCAAATGCGTCATAGACGGTAAATGGTCTTGATGATCTTCACCGAGTTGCAGATCGTTAGCGGTATTTTTGACTGGTTTGCTACTGGATTCAGATGCTTGATGCAACGAATGCTGTGGATTGGTTTCACTGCTGACGCATAAGGTATTTTGATGATGACCAAAATGATAGCTTTGAACAACTTGAGTTTGCTCTTCATGCACACAGAAAGCGGCTGCCACGTTCCAAAGGCTTTGGAACATGAACAATCCAACTAAGACTGTTATCCATGTCGCAGAACGCATATTGCATCAATCAAGAAAATTTTAACGATTATAAAGCTTGGAGTCGGTCGAAGGTCAAGTGAATCTTTGAATTTGTCTTAAAAATGGATTGCCATAGAGATATAACGTAAGGCATTCGCTTTAATCCCCTGACACGGCACATGCTAAAGACAATCCATTGGTTCATGATTACGATTTTTATCGGCGAAACCTTTATTTTTAATTCAGTTCGGAATCATTCTTCAACTTAGCTTTTCTTGTCACAACTAAGCCGCAGAGAACCACCAATGTCGTAACACCTAAAGATAATGAAGTTTCATAACTGTAGGCTGGAGATAAAAACATATAGATCAGCACACTTAAGATCACCAAAATGACTGCCCATGTCAGCCATGGAAATAGCCACATTTTAAACGCAACCTCAGTTCCATTTTTTTCGATTTGTGTTCTCAATTTAAGCTGTGAAAATGCAATCACTAAATAAACCAATAAGGCAATTGAACCTGTTGTAGACAGTAAAAATCCAAATACTTGGCCTGGAAATAAATAATTGACTGCACAGCAAATTAAGCCCACTACAGACGATGCCAATACTGCAATTGCAGGCACACCAGAGGCATTAATTGATGTGACCCATTGAGGTGCTTCTTTGCGTGTCCCCAATGAAAATAGCATCCTTGATGAACTATAAAGTGCAGCATTCATACAACTTGCAACCGCAATAAAGACCACACTATCAATAATCAATTTTGATTGAGGGACATTTAAACTGACCAAGACATATTGGAAGGTGCCTAATTGTTGTAATTGCGGTGAACGCCAATCTACCAGTGCAACCGTTATAAAAATTGAAACCACAAAAAATAAGATGACCCGATACAACACTAAATTGGTTGCGCGTTTAATTTTTTGCTCAGGATCTTTTGATTCTGCTGCAGCGATCGATAAGATTTCAACACCAAAGAATGAAAATGCTGAAATCAATATTGCTGAAAGTACACCACCCAGGCCATTTGGCATAAATCCATCATTTTTAAACAGATTTTCTACACCACTTACATTAGGTGCTAAGGGCCAAAACCCCAATATGGCGGTGAGTCCAATGGCGATAAAAATTACAATAGCCAAGACTTTTATCAGAGAAAACCAAAATTCAAACTCACCAAAACTCCGAGTACTAAAAAAGTTCGATAAACTGAGAAGCACAATAAAGAATGTCGCAAATACAGCACTTGATATTGAAGGAAACCATGCATGCAGAATTTCTGCACCAGCGATTGCTTCAATTGGAATAACTAAAACCCAAAACCACCAATATAACCATCCGATGGTAAAGCCCGCCCAAGGCCCAATGGCTTTTCTTGCATAGGTTGAAAATGAGCCGGTGTCAGGTTGAGCTACAGCCATTTCTCCCAACATTCGCATGATTAAAAAAACCAAAATACTGGTAGTAATATAAGCAAGAACGGCGGCAGGCCCTGCTTTTGCAATCGCAGCAGATGATCCAACAAACAGTCCAGCACCAATTACACCACCAATACTGATCATTGTAATATGCCGATTAGATAGCCCTGCACCCAGTTTTGCAGTTGAATTATGTGTGGCTAAGCTATCATCATGCATCGATTAGATTCCCTGTCTGCACGGTCAGTCGTACAAATCATTATTTCCAAGATCATTAGGAATAAAAAAGGGAAAACGCTGTGTTCTCCCTTGTTTTGTAACAATTTAATCTAGAAAATGAGTTTTTCATAGTTCTAAACAAAACTTTAAGATGCAGCTTAATACCATTTTTTCATCTAATTCACTGTTATTACTTATATAATTTATATTTATTTAAAAACTTATTTGACCATTTTCTAGATACAAAATATGGGCTTTTAAATAATCTAACTCATCGCCATGATGCGTAACATATATCATCGGCAGCGCCAACTGTTCTTTCACCGTGTTTAAAAATGGCAATATTTGATCTTTCAGCCTGCGGTCCAGTCCTGTCAGCGGTTCATCTAACAGCAGTAAGTCAGGCTGTGACAGCAATGCGCGTCCTATGGAAACGCGCTGCGCCTCACCGCCAGAAAGTTCATGCGCCCGCCGTTTGAGCAGTGGCTGTAACTCAAGCAGATTAGTCACTTGCTCAAATTTAAATTTCGCATTTTCCTTAGCGCCTAAGTTCTCCGCATATTGCAGATTTTGCTGCACATTCATATGCGGAAAAAGCCATGCTTTTTGAAAAATCAGCGCAATACTGCGTTTATGCATTGGCAAGTTAATCTTTTGCGCCGTATCGAACACTTCACGCGTATTCAGCGATATATAACCTTGCTGCGGCTGCAGCAAACCAACCAAATTTTTCAGCAGCGTAGACTTGCCGCTGCCTGATGGCCCCATAATGCCAAGCAGCTGTTCTTGCATCTGCAGCCGAGCCTGCAACTTAAAATCTGCATATTGAAACTGAAAATCACACTGAAGCATGGCCGGCTCCGAGTTTTCGCTGATAGCGCTGTAAAATATAATAATTGGCAATCAATGCGCCAAAAGCCGCCAGCAGTGAAAGGATCACTAAACGCATTGCGGATTCTTCGCCATTGGGCTGCTGTATCAGCGAATAGATAGCAATTGGAATGGTTCGGGTTTCATCAGGAATATTACCCACAAAGGTAATGGTTGCGCCAAATTCGCCTAAACTTCGGCTAAATCCTAAAATGCTCCCGATTAAAATGCCCGGCAATGCCAGCGGCAGGCTAATTGATGCAAATACCCGTAACGGATGCGCGCCTAGTGAGCCTGCAACCTGCTCCAGCTGCTGATTAATCATTTGAAAAGACAAACGGATCGGCTGCACAATCAGCGGAAATGACACAATCATCGATGCTAAAACGGCGCCTTTCCAATTAAAAACCAGCTGAATTCCCCATTCAATTAGCATCTTGCCGATCCAGCCATTTGAACCAAACAGCACCAATAGCAGATAACCTAAAACCACCGGCGGCAGCACCATTGGCATTTGTAAAAGTGCTTCGACCAAAAATTTTAAATGAAACTCATAGCGCGCCAAAACCCATGCCAGCCCTATAGCAAATGGTAAGCAAAATACAGTGGCGCAAATGGCAACCTTAGCCGACAGATACAAGGCGCTCCACTCTTCAGGGCTTAGCATGCTTTAGCCCTTCACACCAAAGCCATAATTCTTAAACAGCATTTTGCTTTGCGCATGGTCTTTAAGATAACGGTAAAACTTCACGGCCTCAGGTTTAGCTGCGCCTTGCTGTGTTAAAGCCAATGGGTAAATGATGGGTTGATGGGTATGGTTTGGAAAAATCCCGGCTATTTTAACTTTAGAACTGATCATCGCATCGGTACGATAAACAATCCCCGCTTGGCACTCACCTCGTTCGACAAAAGCCAAAGCCGATCGTACATCATCTGTCCCGACAATCCTTCCATTCAAACTTGATAGCCAGCCCAACTTGGTTAGGCTTTGTTTGGCATATTTTCCAGCAGGTACAGACTCCATTTGCCCTGTACATAAGTGACCTTTGAATGCCTTGGCAAAATTAAACTGCGGCACGGCTTTAAATTGCATATTCACCGCTTTAGGCGTAATCAGCACCAAATCATTGCTTAGCATGTTGAATACTTGCTTTGCAGGTATTTTCTGTTTTTGCACCAAATAATTCATCCAGTCCACATCTGCTGAAAAATACAAATCACTTGGCGCACCGGCTTCAATCTGTTTGGCTAAAGCAGATGACGCGCCAAATACCGGTACAATTTTGATGTCTGGATTCTGTGCCTGATATTGCTTTGCAATATCGCTGATAGCATTGCTTAAACTGGCTGCAGCATAAATTTTGACTATTTCCGCCTGAGATGCGCCAGCAATGAAGCTCAGTCCTACTGCTAAAATAAATTTGAATCGCATAGCAAACTCCTAATGCTGAATAAATACGCCTTGAAGAATTTGTCCTGCTTGCACAGACTGCCCTGCAGGAATCCGAACAATGCAATTGGCTTGCATTAAATTGCTCAACATATGCGACTGCTGTTTAGACAGGCTGGTTAGTTGAAGCTTGCCTTGCTTATCAAAGTGCGCCGACATTCTTAAAAACCGCTCACGTGCATCTGCTTTTAGGTCATGTGTCATGACTGCGCTGAACCAGTCCAGCGCAGGTGTTTGACCTTGTAGGGCTTTCAATAATCTATCTGTATAAATTTGCATGCCGACATAGACTGCAGCGGGGTTGCCCGGCAGTCCGAGTAAATAACAGGAACTGCTGTCAGGACGTCGATATTGTGCAAACAGCATCGGTTTGCCGGGTTTTTGTTTCACTTTCCAGAAAATTTGCTGAAAACCGATGTCCAAGGCTGCCGGCCGAACAAAATCATAATCACCGACAGATACGCCGCCAGTCGTTAAAATTAAATCAAAGCTGTCTTTTAAACGGTTGAATAAATCTAAAACCGCCTGTTTTTCATCTGCAATATGAATCACTTCAACTTGGACGTGCTGCGACTGAAACCATACTAAAATCAGCGGCGCATTGGCATCAAATATTTTACCTGCACGATAATCTTCTATATTTTGTGCAACTTCATCACCTGTAATGACCACCGCAACTTTAGGGTAAGCGTAGACCTCACAATGAGAAATACCTGCCATACTCAGTGCTGCAATTGCGCCCACAGAAAGTTTTTGGCCTTTTCTTGCCAATATTTGACCCTCTGAGAATTCCTCACCTGCATCACGAATATCCGCATGCTTATTTAAAACTGAAGTCAATTCAATTTGCTGTGCATCCGCTTTCACAATTTCTTGCCGTGCTACTGTAGTCGTGCCTTCAGGAATCGGCGCGCCAGTAAATATACGGACAGCTTGGCCTGCTTTTAAAATAGTTTCAACCGTTTGCCCTGCGCGGATTTCTCCAATGAGCTCAAATTGCGTACCTGCTTTAATTTCACCCGCCGCGCAAATGGCATAGCCGTCTACAGCGCTTTGAGCAAATAAGGGCAGCTGAATTTGTGAATGCACATCTGCCGCCAAATAACGGCCTAAAGCGTGTTGAAGTTCCAAAGTTTCATGCGCCAAACTTTGCGTATGTGTCTGAATCAGCGCAAGAGCCTCGTCAACTGAAATCAGTCCAGCCTCAGCACCGCAGCCTGTATGCAATACAGCTTGGTTCATTGATAGCCTCCTGCATGCGGAATATTCTTCTGCACATCAAATAGATGTACCAAGGCAGGTAAAATGGCAATAAGTGATTCTTTTGCGCCTTGTCTGCTGCCCGGCAATGTAATGACAAGGCTGTTATCTATATAGCCCGCAACACCACGGCTAAGCGCAGCATAAGGCGTGCGTTTTTGACCAAAACTGCGTGAAGCCTCCATCAAACCCGGAATTTCACGTTTTAACAGCGGCTGTATCGTTTCTACAGTTAAATCTTTTGGCCCTAAACCCGTACCGCCAACCGTCAATATCAGCGGGTATTGATTTTTTTGCTGCTCAATCAAGGCAAGCAGTTGTTCAGGACTGTCTGGTATCACTTGATAGCTGATATTGCTGAAGTTTGCTTCTTCCAATATTTCGAGGACATTTTGCCCAGCGGTATCCGGTTTTTTACCAGCTGCAACTGTATCTGAAAGCACAATAATTGATGCCGATAAGCTTTCTTTAAGCACACGAGTAAAATGTGATTTACCGCCTTTTTTCTTTTGCAGTTTTACCTGATCTAGGCACAAATTCTCTGGTTCACAGTGCGGTTTAAGCATGTCATACAGCGTTAAACCCGCAAGGCTGACAGCAGTTAAAGCTTCCATTTCCACACCCGTTGGGCCAATGGTTTCAACCACTGCGCTAATTTCAACATGCGCCTCAAACAATTCATATTCAACATCTGCACGGTAGATTGGCAGCGGATGACAGAGCGGAATCAGTTCATCGGTACGTTTAGCCCCTAAAATACCCGCAATACGTGCAGTTTTCAGCGCATCGCCTTTTTCTGTATTGCCATTACGCAGCAGTTCAATGCAATGTGGCGGTGCATGCAGTATTCCAGTTGCAATGGCTGTACGGTAACTTTCCGCTTTCATGCCCACATTTTTCATTGCTTTATCCTTATTTTGTTCATTTTCAGCTGTAATATTGAAAATATTGAATTTTGGGTTTTATAAATGCCATTGGTAAATATTGGCGTTCAAATGCATGGTCTGGCTATTTTGATGTGAATGTTCGCATGACTCGCTATGAACATGAGCATGCTTCGTTTCGTGATCTGCCACTTCAGGCGCGTGATCCTTACGAATACAGCAGCCCTCTACATATTGACTGCTGCCATCCATATAAAACTCTTCTTTCCAAACAGGCACTTCATGCTTTACACGTTCAACCGCTTCTTCGCAGGCTGCAAAAGCTTCACGGCGGTGCGGTGCATAAGCCATAGCAATAATTGCAGTATCACCAATATCTAAACTGCCAATACGATGCACAACCCGTACATATGACACGTCGTATTTGGCTTGAATTTCCTGTTCAATTTGTCGGATCATTTTCTCAGCCACAGGCGCATAAGCTGTATATTTCAGGGCTTTTACCGCTTTGCCTTCATGGTGATTACGAACCGCGCCAATAAATACACCTATACCGCCGCATTCAGGAAATGCCTTAATGCTGTCAAAATCGGCTTGGCTGAATACCGTGTCTTGTATGCGTGAAATATACTTGAGCTCCATATTCAGCCTCCCGCCACAGGTGACAACAGCACAACGGTACTGTCCTGCATCAATGCGGTTTGCCTTGGCACAATGTCTTCTCCCATAGCGCAGGCGCAGCGTTCAAGCATGCTGAACGACTCCGGAAATTGATCTGTAACTTGCTGCAAAACCTCTGCAATCGACTGCTGTGCGAAGCAAGTCAGACTCAAATTCTCTGGCAGCAGGCGTTCAATAGCGCCAAAAGATTCAATTTTGATGGTGATTTGAGTCATCATTAACCTCCAATCATATGCATGCTGATTTTTCTGGTATTGCTAGTACTAGACGCTGTAATCGTGTGAAAGCCCTGTTCTTTTTGCCAAATATAGCTGCCAAGTTTGTTTTGCATGTTCAACGTATCCAGCGGATTTTCATTTTCAGCCAGTGTGCTTTTAAGTGAGCGTATGTCCTTGCTCAGGTCTAAGCCTTTTTTTGCAAATAAACAGTTAAAAAACTCGCCTTGCGCATTCAGTCTTAGACGGTCGCAGCTGCCGCAAAAAGAATTGCTGATGGTTGAAATAATACCTATAGGCAAGCCGTTGATTAAGTAAGATCTGGCTGGTGACGCACCTTGACCGTGCAATGTTTGCACGTCAAAAACAGTCTTGAGTTTATCCAGTATGTCTTGTTCGGTAACGACCGCAGCTTTAGACCAGTTTTGATCACCATCCAGCGGCATAAACTCGATAAACCGCAGTTCGAAACCTTGTTGCAGCGCCCATTTTGTTAATGGAATGATTTGCTGTTCATTTAGACCTTTCATTAACACAGCATTGATTTTTATTTCAAAGCCCGCTTGCTGAGCAGCTTCAATCCCGTCTAATACAGGCTGTAATTGTTTTTGTGTCAGCTGGAAAAATTGCGCTTCATCCAAACTGTCCAAGCTGATATTTATGCCATCTAGGCCAGCTTGTTTTAGGGCCTGTGCATATTGCTTCAGATAATGTCCATTGGTTGTCATGGAAATACGTTTAAGGCCTAGCTTTCTGAGGTGCTGCAGCTGTTCAATAAAATGTACAACGCCTTGACGCATAAGAGGTTCACCGCCGGTGATCCGGATTTGATCAATCCCGCGCAGTACCATAAACTCACAAAAATTGTAAAGTGATTCAAAACTAAGAAGATTATGTTTTTTCATCCATTCAGGATGTTCAGGCATGCAATAGACACATTTAAAATTACAGCGGTCTGTCACTGAAATGCGCAATTTGCGTTTTTCACGACCAAACTGATCCTTAAAAATGGTCGCTGGCTGTAATTGTGTCATGCTGTTCATGTTTTTCTTCCATGGTGCTGTCATTTGCCCTGTCTTAGCTCAGTACAAATTTTGCGCCCTCTTTTCTTGCAGTAAAAATTGCAATAAGTGTTCCAACTTTGCGCTTTTTTGAATATTTATTTCAGAGGATTTGGTTTGTTTTTTTGACACAAAAAATCAATAACTTATAAATAACTAATAGCAATTAAAAATATAAATTGCCGTTAAGCCCATTATCTAAGGTATAAAAGCAGTCTGTTTTATCGCTATATATCATGCTCAAAAGCTTCATATTGGCTGTAGATTTTCTCTCTGGGTTCAAAAACAGCACATTAGGCTCATCATTTAAAATGAAAGCTCCGCAAAAGGTACAGCTTTTAGAGAAAATTCAGCTGACGGTGCTGCTGCAGCTCATCTAGAGAGTTAATACTGTGAAAAAAGAGTGCATTATTTTGAAAACGTGCAACTTGCATGTGCATTTTACTGAAACACCCCTTCAAACTGCGCTGTTTTTGATCAAGATGGGCTTGCAGCATTGTGAGACTGCTTCGTTTCAGCAAACAAAATGGATACAGCGCTTTGCCATTAATTTCCACAACTGCCACTTCACACAAGGGATCCCGCTGCATAGCCTGATGTAATCTCGAAAGCACTTTCTTCGGGATATAGGTCACATCGCACGGGACAAACAAAACATAATCCGACTGTACATGTGACCACGCGCTTTTCATGCCCATCAACGGCCCTAAAAAACCCGCTTCATCATCTTTATACAGCTTTATTGAAGGAATCATGCATTCATAGATTGAATGGTCACGATGGCTGTTAATCCAGACATTTGCAGCCCGTGACTTTAAACACTGATGAATCTTAATGAGCTGAATTTCATCATCAAATTTTTGTAAAACTTTATTTATACCGTTCATTCTGCGGGCTTGACCGCCCGCCAAAATAACCAAGTCTGTTTCTGGATAGCTTACTGATTTGGTGATTTTTTTCATCATTCTGCGTACTCCGTCTGACAGGCTTTAATTAAGCCTCGAATTTCTGATAAGCACGAACCGCAATTGCCGCCAGCCTTTAAACATGCAGTAACTTGTTTTTCATGGGTAATATTCTTTTCTTTAATGGTTTCGATAATGGTATTTTTACCGACTTTAAAGCAGCTGCACACCAGCGGACCTGCACTGTTGGTCATGTTCATCTGCTGACCTGCAAGCAGCGCTTTGCGGTGCATTGCGCTGAGTCGTTCACGCTTAAACATGCCAGCAATCCAATCACGGTCTGGCAGCATAGAGCGTTGCGCAATATATAGACTGGCAATTAAATGCCCATCTTGCAGCACCACGGTATGACTCAAATCGGCAGTTTGATCTTCCAAATTCAGCCATTCAAAGCTTTCATCGGTAAATGGCAGTAATGTTTTCAGCTGCTGAACCGTGTTTCTAAATTTTTTACGATCTGCCAACTCAAAACGTGTCGCTTTCGCTGTTTTAATTTTGGTCCACCACACCGTGTTTTGAATGGTGTTTTGCACCATTTGCTCAAAGCCGTCACGTACATACAGTACACCTTGCCACTGTGTATAAAACGGCTGTACAAATACAGGTGTATGTTTAAATTCAGGCTCACCAGATAGTGCATCGACCACAGGATTCACCACTTTGCCAATACGCGCATCCGATGCGACTTGGTCATTCCAATGAATTGGCGCAAAAATTTGACCGCGTCGAATTTTACTGCTGACCTGTGCACGTAAAATACATAAGCCCCAGTTAGATTTCACCTCAATCAGTTCACCATCTTTAACACCAAACTTCAGTGCATCTTGCGGGTGTATTTCACAAAATGGTTCGGCGATATGTGTACTCAAGTTTGCAGATAAACCCGTACGGCTCATGGTGTGCCATTGATCACGGATACGGCCAGTATTTAAAACCAGCGGATATTCGCCGCAAATCTTGTTCAAAGGGTCAATAGCGGTTGTTGCTACAAACTTAGCTTTGGCATCGGCATGGCTGAATTGGCCTGCTGCAAACAAACGGCTGACTGCATCAGCGCTCTGATCTAACTGCCAAACTGGCCATTGCACGGGCTTTAATTCAGCATAATCTTGTGCAGATAACTTACTTAAACCCTGCAAATTAAAGTAGCGAAAAGACTCAGTGGTATCACGTTGATCTAAAGGCGCATTTTGATAAGCAGATAATTTTGCATGTTCAATAAATATGTCATAGCTGCTGCTGTAGTCAAAACCGCTATAACCCATCTTTTTCGCAACTTGTGCAATAGACCACCAGTCTGCTCTGGCTTCACCCGGCGCATCTAAAAAAGCAGTTTGACGTGAAATACGGCGTTCAGAATTGGTAACGGTTCCGTCTTTTTCACCCCAGCCCAATGCAGGTAAAAGCACATCTGCATATATTGCTGTGTCTGTGTCTTTGCAAATATCCGACACCACTACAAACTCGCATTGCTCTAAGGCACGTTTGACTTGATCTGCATCTGGCAAGCTAACTACAGGATTAGTAGCCATAATCCAGATGACTTTTATTTTGCCGCTTTCAACCGCCTGAAACAGATCAACCGCTTTTAATCCCGCTTTATTGGCAATAAATGGACTTTGCCAAAACGCTTGTACTAATGCCTGATGCGCTGTGTTATCGACATCTAAGTGCGCAGCCAGCATATTGGCTAAGCCGCCAACCTCGCGGCCACCCATTGCATTGGGCTGACCTGTCATAGAAAAAGGCGCTGCACCTAATTTTCCGATTTTGCCAGTCAGCAAATGGCAGTTAATAATACTGTTGGCTTTGTCTACACCACGCGAAGACTGATTAACCCCCATCGAAAATAGCGACATAACTTTGTCAGTTTGCGCAAATTTTTCAAAAAATAGCTGTAATTTTTCTAAAGAAATACCTGTACGCTCAGCAACTGCTGTCATAGAAGTTTCTGTTTCACTTTGCTCCAGCGCTTGCATCAAACCTTGAGTATGTTTGGCGATAAAATCTACATCACTATGATTATTTTGTACTAGATACTGCAGCAAACCGTTGAACAGTGCGACATCTTGCCCCGGTAAAATCGGCAAATGCAAATCTGCAGCCTCACAGGTACTGGTAAAGCGCGGATCAATGACCACCACGAACAAATCACGTTCTTCTTTGGCTTTCATAATGCGCTGATACAGCACGGGATGGCACCATGCTGTATTGGATCCGACCAGCACCACCATATCTGTATGCTCAAAGTCTTCATAGCTTGCTGGTACAAGGTCTTCACCAAATGCACGCTTATGTGCCGCCACAGCCGATGACATGCAAAGCCGTGAATTGGTGTCAATATTTGCCGTACCTAAATAGCCTTTGACAAATTTGTTAACGGCATAGTAATCCTCCGTCAGCAGTTGGCCCGACACATAAAAAGCGATGCTTTCACGTCCGTAAAGATCTATACATTGCTGAAATTTTTCGGCAATCAAAGCTGTTGCTGTGTTCCAGTCTGTAGCCTGACGAGTATTAAATGGTGATGTTTGACGCCCAAGCATTGGCTGTAAGACACGTGTTTCTAATCCAATCGTATCGGCTAAGTTACTGCCTTTAATGCACAGCTTGCCATAGTTTGATGGATGGTTCGTATCGCCAGTCACACTGACTTTTTGCCCTAAAGCAGTCTGTTCAACTGTTGCGCTCACGCCGCAGCCGACACCACAATATGGACAGGTGGTTTGCGTTGTTTTAATTTTATTTTCTGTGGAGCTATGCAGTTCCACGATCGGGATGCTATTCACTTCTGCTGGCTCCTTTTTCCAAACTCAATTAATTGAGTGTTACGACCAATTTCAAAAGATGACTAAATTATTTAAATTTAAGTTAAAACTAACTATCGTGTGGTGGCATGGATGCCATCGTTGGGCGGGGTATAGGATGTACCCTTCGCCCAACAAAGGATTTTTGTCACTTTTGATCCTTCAAAAGTGAGGCAACACCTACGCAAATACAAATTTCTTAAAAATGAAATTGCGCGGTCGTGACTATATTCTTTGATTAATAATGAATCACCCTGCTTTCTTTAATGCAAAATCCTTACCAAACAGCAATTTGTTTCGGATGCTTGAAATTGGAGTTTGATCTGAAATCAATTCTGCATACCATGCACCGTCTTCAGTATCGCCAAACAGCACAGCGCCAATCACTCTATCTTTTTGAATAATAATGCGTTTATAAATCTGACGCTTTTCATCATTCAAAATAATATCTTCAAAATCTTCTAACGGTTCAAAATTGCCTGCAGAAAAAACATCACAGCCGCTGACTTTTAACTGTGTCGGAACCGTAGGCGCTTTAAAGGTTAAGCTGCCATGTTCGGCCAAATGCGATGCACAAATGAATGCCTGTCCCCAAAGCGGTTCAACTAAACCGAAAGTTTGGCTGCGGTGTTCAATACATTCACCCACCGCATAAATACTCGGATCAAACGTTTGCATGGTGTCATTCACCATGACACCGCGGCCGCAGCGCAGTCCTGCACTTTGAGCAAGCTCAATATTCGGACGAATACCCACCGCAAAAACCACAAGATCTGCATCTAAAACAGTACCGTCCTGCAAACGCAGCTGCTTGACATGGCCATCTTCACCCATCAACTCTTGGGTATTGGCTGCAGTCATGATTTTTATACCTTTTTGTTCAATCGCATGATTGAGCATTAAGCTGGCTTTTTCATCCAGCTGGCGGTCCATAATGCGGTCCATCAAATGCAGCACTGTGACATTCATGCCACGCTGTTTCAGGCCGTACGCAGCCTCCAGGCCAAGTAAACCGCCGCCAATCACCACTGCATTTTGCTTAGATTTACAGTAATCCAGCATGCGGTTTACATCATAAATATCACGGAAGCTGAGAACACCTTTTAAGTCAGTTCCCGGTATAGGCGGAATAAATGGCTTAGAACCTGTCGCTAAAATCAGACGGTCATAATCGATGACCAAGCCTTTTTCTGTGTATACCTGCTTGCGCGGACGGTCTATGCGTACCGCCGCATCACCTGCTACAAAACGGATATTTTTGTCTTTATACCAAGCATGTGAATGCAGCATGATATCTTCAATGGTTTTATCACCTGAAAGCACAGGTGAAAGCATAATGCGGTTGTAATTGCCCCAAGGCTCTTCGCCTATGACTGTAATTTCATAACGCTCTGGCGCCATATCCAGCAGATCTTCTAAGCAGCGCATACCCGCTAAGCCATTGCCGACCAAAACTAGTTTCATCAGTTCAGACGATGGCGCGTTATTGGTAATATAGGTTTTTTGAGCAGTTGGACTAATCAGCACACGGCCATTTTCAATTTTGCTTGGAAAAACCAAGAGTTTTTGGTCTTTATCTTCTAAGCAGCGTCCAGTAGCAAGGCTGAAATGCTGTTTATAAATGGGTGATGCAATAACACGTTCACCCTGCAAGTCACCAATAATACCGCGGGACATAACATAGGCTTGGCTAAATGGGTCTTGATTGCTGAGCGCATAAACCCGCTTTTCTTCACCGACACGGAATATCGCAATTTGCTGATTTTCAATCAGTGCGCCCACACCTGTATTTGGCGTAATATCATCTAATGCACAAACATCAAACCAGTCTAAATCATTCATTTCTTTTAAAATTGTCATATTCTTGATCCTTTTTAAACTTCTTTTAGATCACTATCTTTTCATTTTCGCCTTAGCGAGAAACCGAATAAGGATGTAAATCAAATAAAAGAAGTTTTAAATTCGTTATTCTCTTAAGCTTCAACCACTGGAATGCGTGTCGTATCGCGTTCAGCTTCTGTTTTGGGTCTGATTTGACCGCGAACGGATGCAAACTGAATATGCGGATCATTTTGCTGTTCTGCTTTTGCATTCACGAAAGTCACAAAGCGTTTACGTACTTCAGGATCTTCTACAGCAGTACGCCATTCATCTTGATATGTACCCACAACATGGCTCATACGGCGTTCAAGTTCAGCAGCTACGCCAAGCGAATCATTCACAACGACATCTTTCAGGTAATCTAAACCGCCTTCCATGTTGTCGCGCCATACAGAAGTACGCTGCAAACGGTCTGCTGTTTGAATGTAGAACATAAAGAAACGGTCAATGTATTTGATCAATGTTTGCGTATCTAAGTCTGATGCCAAAAGCTCTGCGTGACGCGGCTTCATACCGCCGTTGCCGCATACATAAAGGTTCCAGCCTTTTTCAGTCGCAATCACGCCAACATCTTTACTTTGCGCTTCAGCACATTCACGGGTACAGCCTGATACTGCCATTTTCAATTTATGCGGTGAACGCAGGCCTTTGTAGCGGTTTTCTAGGAAAATCGCCAAACCCACAGAGTCGTCTACGCCATAGCGGCACCAAGTACTGCCGACACATGATTTCACTGTACGCAATGATTTACCGTATGCATGACCAGACTCAAAACCTGCAGCAATCAATTTTTCCCAAATTTCAGGCAACTGATGCACTTGTGCACCAAACATATCGACACGCTGACCACCTGTCAGTTTGGTATATAGACCATATTCTTTCGCAATTTGACCTACGGCAATTAATCCATCCGGAGTAACTTCACCGCCTGCCATACGTGGCACGACTGAATAAGAGCCGTCTTTTTGTATGTTGCCTAGGTAGTAGTCATTACTGTCTTGCAAGCCTGCATGGCTTGGTTTAAGTACAAAGTCATTCCAGCATGACGCTAGGATATTGGCTGCCGTCGGTTTACAGATGTCACAGCCTAAACCATGGCCATGCTGTTGAATCAGGTCATCAAAGGTTTTGATTTCGTTCACACGTACCAAGTGATAGAGCTCTTGGCGTGAATAAGCAAAGTGTTCACATAAATGGTTATTTACAGTGACACCTTGACGCTGAAGCTCAGATTTGAGGACTTGAGTGACTAATGGTGCACAGCCGCCGCAAGCTGTTGCAGCTTTGGTGCATTTTTTCAATGCGCCTAAAGAAGTCGATCCGTCAGCAATGGCTGAACAAATGTCTGCTTTAGAGACGTTGTTACATGAACAAATCGTTGCGCTGTCTGGCAACAGATCGACACCGCTTCCGCCCGATTTACCTGTAGATTGTGCATAGCCAGGCATGATTAGGCTTTCTGGGCTTTCAGGAACGTCTAAGCCATTCAGCATCATTTGCAGCAGGTCATTGTATTCTTTAGCACAGCCCACCAATACTGCACCAAGTAGCTTGGTTTTATCAGCATTCACGACAATTTTTTTATAGACCTGAGCTGCTTCATCTGCATAGAAATAGCTTAAGGCATTGGGTGTCATTGCATGCGCATCGCCTACAGATGCAACATCAACACCCATCAGTTTCAGCTTGGTGCTCATATCTGCACCAGCGAAAAGCGTGCAGTTTTGTTCCATCACATGCTTTGCTGCAATACGCGCCATGTCATAGCCCGGTGCAACTAAGCCATAAATTTTATTCTGCCAAAGCGCACATTCACCAATGGCATAAATGTCAGGGTTTGAAGTTTGGCAATAGTCATTAATCGCAATACCGCCACGTTCACCAATCGCTAGACCGCTTTGGCGCGCTAATTCATCGCGCGGGCGGATACCTGCAGAGAATAAGATGATATCGGTTTCCAGTTCAGAACCATCACCAAACTTCATCACGTGCTTCGCATTTGCACCATCTTCGATGCAAGATGTCGCTTTTTGCGTATGGACTTTAACACCTAGATTTTCAATTTTAGAGCGTAAAACTTTACCGCCTAGATCATCAATCTGAACTGCCATTAAGCGTGGTGCAAATTCAACAACATGGGTTTCTAAGTTTAAATCACGCAGCGCTTTTGCTGCTTCCAGACCCAATAAACCGCCGCCGATCACCACACCTGTTTTAGCATTCAAGCTTGCGGCACGGATGGCATCCAAGTCTTCAATGGTACGGTACACAAAGCAGTTTTCACGCTCATTGCCTGGAATTGGCGGCACAAATGCATATGAACCTGTTGCGAGCACCAGCTTGTCAAAAGAAAGAATATCACCGTGATTGGTCGTGACCGTTTTATTACGCTGATCAATTTCAACCGCTTTGGTGCTCAGGCGTAAATCTATACCGTATGCATCAGCAAAGTCGCTGCGGCACAGGGTTAAATCTTTAGCCGATTTACCGCTGAAATATTCAGTTAAATGCACACGGTCATAGGCTAAACGCGGCTCTTCAGCCAAAATGGTTAATTCAACATCATCACCTGCGTGTTCCAGTACAGATTCGATAAATTTATGGCCAACCATGCCATGTCCAATCATGATGATTTTCATATTCTTTCTCCGCAAGATTTTTTTATTTGCCCCTAAATCGCGATGTTTAGAGGCAACTTTTCAGTATTAGTTTTGAGCTTCAGCTAAATTTCGTTCATTTACAGCTTGTTCAAATAGGCGCTGTTCTTTTTCTTTATGCTCTACAGAGAAGCGGATCATCAGTACACAGCTTGCAGCGATAACCACTAGACCGCCCAACACCATAAGCGTGGTTTGAATATCCAGCATGCCTTTAAGCAAGAAGCCTGCAGCCACTGCACCTACGTTACCGCCTGCACCGATAATGCCTGCCACGCCGCCTAAAGCATCACGGTCAATGAATGGCACCAAGGCATAGGTTGCGCCGCACGCCATGTGAGTGAAGAGTGCGAATACTGTCATTGCAAGAATGGCGAAGATTGGCGTGCTCATTTGCGAGAACAGAATTAAAAACAGCCCTTCGAGCAGAATCATGGCGAATAACACTTTGGTACGGCCATCCAAGCCTTTTTTAGTCGCTACTTTGTCCGAAACAATGCCGCCAAGCGCACGAGCAAACAATGCAAGCAAACCAAAGATACCTGCTGCCATACCCGCCTCTTTTAATCCAAAGCTGAAATGGTCGACGTAGTACATTGCTACAATGTTGTGAATAAAGATTTCAATACCGAAACAAGCTGCGTAAGCGCCAAATAGAATCCATACACGGTAATTGCGTGCTGCATGCATTAGAATTGCCAAGCCGCCTTTTTTGTCACTGCCAACACTGATGCCTTGTTCGCGAAGTTCTTTAAAGTTGCCTTGCGGACAGTCTTGTGTGAACTTCCAGTAAAGCGCACCAACAATCAGCATCATCACACCGGGTACAATCAGCGCAATACGCCAGCCCATTGCTTGCTCTACACCAAACATAACGAGTGCGCCAAGCAGTAAAGGCATAAGGGCTTGAGTTGCACCGCCGCCTGCATTGCCCCAGCCTGCTGTTGCAGCATTGGCTGTACCCACAACATTAGGCGCAAACATAATGCTTGTATGGTATTGAGTGATGACGAAGCTTGCGCCAATCGCGCCGATCAGCAAGCGGAAGAAAAGAAAGGATTCATAGCTGCTCGCAGATGCAACCCCAAAGACTGGAATACTGCCGATGATTAATAAAGCTGTATAGGTTTTACGCGGGCCATATTTATCACATAAAGGACCAACGATCAGACGGACTAAAATCGTGATCGCAACAGCGGCAATATTAATATTGGCAATTTGATCTTTCGTGAGGTGAAATTCGCCAGCAATCACTGGCATCAACGGTGCACAGGCAAACCATGCAAAGAAGCAAACAAAGAATGCGAGCCAACTCATGTGGAAGGCCCGCATTGCTGCTGAAGAAAAATTAAATAGACTTATTTTTGTGGCTTTTTTGGCATTTAAATTTGAAGACATAACCTTCTCCTGACTGAACTGAACGCATGAATTACTCGGTTATGTCGCTAACACATAACAGAGTCGATCAGAACGGACGTCGTTGGCCGTCTAACAAATTTTTAGAGTCTTCTTTGACTCAATAAGTATTAAGCACGATACGTGCCAAGTTTTTATTTCAATCGTAAATTTCATCTCTATATTTAAGCATTGAGCGCCGATCTATCCGAAAATAAGCGAATTAAGGTAAATAGATAGTCAATATGCCTATAGAGATGCGGCTGAATGTTCAAACGTGGTTCAGCCCTGCACAAGATCAGTGCACGGAAATGGTTCAATTTTAAAATGTGCATATAACCAAGCTAAAATTTAGAAGCAGATTTATATTTTGTATTGTCTTAAAATTTGGCATTTAAATTGCTTAGAAAACTCAATACGTATTTGTTTGGCTCTGTCTGAGTGTTTGCATGCCAAAACTAAAAATAGCCCTAATTGATGATGATCAAGAACGCGCTGAATTTATTCAAGCCTCATTAATTCAACATGACTTTGATGTGGTCGCTAGTTTCATGATTGATCATTTAAATATGTCATATCTGCAAAATATTCAGGCAGATGTGATTTTATTGGATATGGATCATCCACATCGCGATGTCATTGAAAGCTGTGTCAGCCAATTTGACTTACCGACTGTTCTGTTCACTAAAAATTCGAGTCTTGAAATCATCCGAAGCGCGATTGATGCGGGTGTCACGGCATATATTGTCGATGGTATTGACCCTGCACGTTTGAATAGCATTTTAGAAATTTCGATTGAACAATATAAAAAGCATAAAAAACTGCTGAATGATTTGGCTGAAACCAAGTGCAAATTGGCCGATCGAAAAGATATTGAAAAAGCCAAAGTGCTTTTAATACAAATGCATGGTTTAACCGAAGATCAAGCATTTAATTTGCTGAGAAAAAATGCCATGAGTCACCGTATGACGATGGGTGAAATGGCGCGCCGACTGCTTGATGCGCAAGCGCTGTTACAGTCTCAATTTAAGGAATAAACCATGCAAAAGCTTGAAAAAACTGATATTCAATTGGGCTATATTCCTTTACTTGACTGTGTTGCTTTGCTCTGGGCAGAACATCAAGGCTATTTTGCGGAACAAGGCTTGAATGTGACACTGACTCAAGAACCATCTTGGGCAAGTTTACGCGATCGTCTAGCTTTTGGTTTTTTAGATGCAGCACACTGTTTATCGGCCATGCTGCCTGCATCTGTGACGGGCAAAGATCATCTCGGCATCCCTTTGCAAACATCAATGACGCTCAGTACTAATTGTGCTTATATTAGTTTAAGTCAAAAGCTGTGCTATAAATTAAATATCCATGCTTTGGATCTTCCAAAAAATTCAGTAGAGAAAATCGTATCTGCGATAAAACAGAATCAAACGATTCAGTTGGCGCATGTTTTTCAGCATTCGATTCATCATTATATTTTAAGAGAATGGCTGGCACTTGCAGACACAGAAATTGCTCAAACTCAGACCTTTTCAACTCTACCACCGCCTTATATGGTGGAAGCAATATCAACGCAACGAATTGATGGATTTTGTGTCGGAGAGCCGTGGAATACGCAAGCTGAAATACAAGGCTATAGTCGTATTATCGTCAATAGCCAAGATATTATTGAGCCTATACCAGATAAGGTTTTGGCTTTTACCCATGATTGGGCAGAAAAACATCCCAATACCTTAAAGGCAATCCATCTTGCCATCCAAAAAGCCCAAAACGATCTACTTCAACAAACGCATTTTTCTGAAATATTTTCTTTGTTAAAGCAATATCACATCATCCGGTTTGATTGTTCTGAGCAGATTCACGTCGAGGCTTTTCATCGGATCAAAAGCATCATTCAAAATTTTGGCAAGAGCCAAGCGCCACAAACTTCAGACTTTGAATGGATGATTCAAAAAATGCAGCAATACGATCAATTAAATATTGAAGATGAAAAGGTTTTTGAAATAGCTCAGTCTTGTATTTATCAGGATGCTTTGGGCTGAAGTGATTGATATTTCATAAGACCCTATCATTTGAATAGTGGATCTTGTGTTACATCGACCATGAAACCTTGATTAGTTATGCATCTGCATCGATGGCGCGTAAATCGATATTTTCTTCAACAAAGACTTCACGAATACAATCCAGTATCTTTGGAATGTAATTGCTATGATCCATATTGCGCACCGACAAAGAGATTGGACTATAGGCTTCCAAATCTAAGATTGGGATGTACATCAAATTTTTCATGCCAATATCACTGGCACTTTCAGGAATCAGGGAAATGCCCTCTCCTGACGCCACCAAGCCCAAAGCCATATGAATTTCACGCACTTCGGTTAAATGTTTAGGTACAAGTCCTAATTCGGTAAATATCGATTGAATGAGAGTGGAAAAATTCGGTTTCGGTGTTGTTGGATAGGCAAAAATTGGTTCATCTAAAATTTGAGAAAGATAAATGCCTTTGTCTTTAAATTCAGCCAAATGATGGTTTTTATGAATAGCTAAACGTAGCGCTTCTTTTCTTAATAAAACACGTTTAATGGACGGATCGGTTAATCGAAGTCGTCCAAAACCAATATCAATTCGACCGGTTTTTAAGGCTTCAATCTGGTCGCGTGTGCCACATTCTATTAGTTCAACATGAATATCTGGGTTGCGTTGTCGAAATAGATAAATAATTTGCGGCAATAATGCGTATAAAAGCGAACTGACATAACCAATGCGGACAGTTTTATCAACGGCATTAATTCGCTGTGCCATGGTTGTGGCCTGGGCGGTATGCGTCAATATCTGCACAGCATGCTCATAAAAGAACATACCAGCTTCTGTGGTTTTCACGGGTCTAGAACCACGCTCAAACAAGGTAATGCCCAGTTCTTCTTCAAGCTTTTGAATTTGGCGGCTCAAAGGCGGCTGAGCAATACATAATTTTTCTGCTGCCTTGGTAATACTTTGCTCTTCAACCACGGTGACAAAGTAACGTAAGTGCCTTAATTCCATTTATATACCTTTTAAGTATCTAAAAATACCAAAATCGCTCTAGTTAAAGATATTACATTAAATTAGGGTATATAAATAGTTGGATAGATAAGAAATACGCAAGATGTATAAGTCGATTGAAACCCTGCTCGTGGAAATCCCAACAGTCCGTCCGCACAAGATGGCTGTTGCAACCATGCAAACGCAAACCCTTGTTTTGATTAAAATCATCACCGAAGATGGTTATATCGGTTGGGGTGAAGCGACGACGATTGGTGGTCTAGGCTATGGTGAAGAAAGCCCTGAAAGCATTCGTACCAATATTGAAACTTATTTTAGTCCTTTACTGAAAACCCTCACTGGTTTGAATGTAGCTCAAACCATGCAAGCCATTAAACGTAATATTAACGGCAATCGCTTTGCTAAATGTGCCATTCAAACGGCTCTACTCGATATTTTGGCGCAGCGTTTAAATCTGCCTTTGAGTGAATTATTGGGCGGTCGTTTACGTGACAGCTTGCCTGTTCTTTGGGTACTTGCGTCTGGCAATACAGAAAAAGACATTGCCGAAGCACAAAAAATGATTGCGGCAAAACGACACAATATTTTCAAACTTAAAATCGGTTCACGCCCCGTTGAAGCCGACGTTGAACATGTTTTAGCCATTAAAAAAGCGTTAGGTGCGGACATTTCTATCCGTGTGGATGTTAACCGTGCTTGGTCTGAATTAGATGCCATTAAAGGCATTCAGTTGTTACAAGATGGTGGTGTTGACCTGATTGAGCAGCCTTGCGCAATCGATAACATTGACGCGATGCGCCGTTTAACTCGTCGTTTTGATATTGGGATTATGGCAGATGAATCACTGATGGGGCCTCAAACGGCATATCAACTTGCGCGGCACAATTCTGCCTCTGTTTTTGCAGTCAAAGTTGCACAGTCTGGCGGTTTAATCGAAGGCTGTGAGGTTTCTAAAATCGCCAAACTTGCGGGTATCGATTTATATGGTGGAACCATGCTTGAAGGCCCTGTGGGCACTATTGCATCGGCACATGCATTTTCTACATTTGACAATTTAGCTTATGGCACAGAGCTTTTTGGTCCATTGCTGCTAACTGAAGAAATTTTAAAAACCCCACTTCAATATCAAGATTTCGAACTCAAGATTCCGACCACAGCGGGTTTAGGGATTGAAATTGATGAAAACAAAATTGATGACTTACGTCGCAAATAACATTTAGCTAGGAGTGAGAAATGCTTTTCCAAGTACGCATGGATGTCAATATTCCATTAGATATGCCAGTCGAAAAAGCCAATGAAATTAAAGCTGTAGAAAAGGCTTATTCACAAGATCTACAACGTCAAGGCAAATGGCGTCATATCTGGCGCATTACTGGTCAATATTCAAATATCAGTATTTTTGATGTTGAAAGCAATGAAGAGCTACACAACATTTTACAAGGATTGCCCCTTTACCCGTATATGAATATTGAAGTCATGGCTTTAAATCGTCATCCCTCTTCTATTCGTAGTGATGACAGCTGATGTGATTGGATTCCAATTGTGTAACACATGATTGAAATCCATTTATCTGCTTTTTAAGTTAGTAAACATTTGAAATAAAAGATTATCTGCCTTGTATAGCTGAAGTGGTTAGTCAGGTAAATAGTTTTATCGTTCTTGATGAAGGATCGTAGCATGATTGATAAAAGTACCGCTTCCTTAACAGAAGCACTGTCTCAAATTAAGGATGGATCAACCATTATGATCGGCGGCTTCGGTACGGCTGGTCAGCCTGCTGAACTGATTGATGGACTGATAGAACTTGGGATCAAAGACCTAATCATCGTCAATAACAATGCAGGTAATGGTGACTATGGACTGGCTAAATTACTCAAAGCTGGTGCTGTCCGTAAAATGATCTGTTCTTTCCCTCGCCAATCGGACTCTTGGGTGTTCGATGAATTATACCGTGCAGGAAAAATAGAACTTGAGCTTGTACCACAAGGTAATTTAGCTTGCCGTATCCAGGCGGCAGGCATGGGTTTGGGTCCAATTTATACACCAACAGGTTTTGGTACGTTGTTGGCAGAAGGCAAACCTACACTCAATTATGAAGGCAAAGATTTCGTCCTCGAAAATCCAATTAAAGCTGATTTTGCTTTAATCAAAGCACATCAGGGCGACCGCTGGGGCAACTTGGTTTACAACAAATCAGCGCGTAACTTTGGCCCCATTATGGCTATGGCAGCAGATGTGACAATTGCTCAGGTTTCTGAAGTTGTTGAACTTGGTGCATTAGACCCAGAGCACATTATTACCCCTGGCATTTTTGTACAACATGTTGTGGCTGTTCAACCTGCACAGCTTGAGCAATCTGCATAAATCACGTGAGGAAAGAACCATGAGCTATACCAAATTAACCCGTGATCAAATTGCAGAACGTGTTGCACAAGATATTCCAGATGGTGCTTATGTCAATTTAGGCATTGGCTTGCCCACTAAAATTTCAAATTATTTACCAACAGATAAAGATGTTTTTCTACATTCAGAAAATGGACTTTTGGCTTTTGGTCCTCCTCCAGCTAAAGGCGAAGAAGACCCTGAGTTAATTAATGCAGGAAAAGAGTTTGTCACTATGCAAACGGGCGGCTGCTTTTTTCACCATGGTGACTCTTTTGCCATGATGCGTGGCGGGCATTTAGATATTGCAGTATTAGGCGCTTTTCAGGTTGCCCGAAATGGTGACTTAGCAAATTGGCATACTGGTGCGCCAGATGCAATTCCTGCTGTAGGTGGTGCAATGGATTTGGCTGTTGGGGCGAAAAAAGTCTTTATTACTACAGACCATGTGACCAAAAAAGGTGAACCGAAAATTGTTGCTGAATTGTCATACCCTGCGACAGGCCTGCAATGTGTCGATCGTATTTACACAGATTTGTGCGTCATTGATGTAACAGTTGAAGGCATGAAAGTGATTGAAAAAGTTGAGGGTCTGAGCTTTGACGAATTACAGTCAATGACCGGTGCAAAGCTGATAGATACGACAGCATAAAGCAAAAAGTCCCTCCTTGATTAAAGGAGGGATTTAGGGAGGATTAATATTCAAAAATTAACTTCCTGTAAATCCCTCCCAACCTCCCTTTAAAAAGGGAGGAGCTGAGTTTTTAGGATTTATAAAATGAAAAATGCCTATATTATTGATGCAATCCGCACCCCTTTCGGTCGCTATGCGGGCGGTTTGGCAGCAGTGCGTACCGACGACCTCGGTGCCTTACCTATCAAGGCACTGATGCAGCGAAATCCAAGTATTGCTTGGGAGTCAGTTGATGACGTGATTTATGGCTGCGCGAACCAAGCCGGTGAAGATAACCGTAATGTTGCACGAATGTCGTCGCTACTTGCAGGTGTCCCTTTTCAAGTTCCTGCTACAACTGTAAACCGACTTTGTGGTTCATCACTTGATGCAATTGCGATGGCAGCCCGTGCAATTAAAGCAAATGAAGCAGACTTAATTATTGCCGGCGGTGTTGAGAGTATGTCCCGTGCGCCCTTTGTTATGGGTAAATCGGAAAGCGCTTATGGACGTAGTCAAAAGATTGAAGACACCACCATGGGCTGGCGTTTTATCAATCCAATACTCAAACAAATGTATGGCGTGGAAACCATGCCTCAAACCGCTGAAAATGTGGCAGAACAATTCAATATTAACCGTGCTGATCAAGATGCTTTTGCCTTAGAAAGTCAGCGCCGTACAGCTGCTGCACAAGCCAATGGTTTTTTTGAGAAAGAAATCATCTCTGTAATCATTCCACAGCGTAAAGGCGACCCACTGATAGTCGATACAGATGAGCATCCACGCGCATCGACGACAGCAGAAGGTTTGGCAAAACTCAAACCTGTGGTGAAAGCAGATGGTACGGTAACTGCGGGCAATGCTTCAGGAATCAATGATGGTGCAGCTGCACTACTGATCGCTTCAGATGATGCTGTTAACAAATTTAAGTTAAAGCCACGGGCCAAAATTATTGCGGCAACGGTGGTGGGTGTTGAACCCAAAATCATGGGCTTTGGTCCTGCGCCTGCCATCAAAAAGCTATTAGCTCAAACAGGTCTAAGCCTTGAACAAATGGATGTAATCGAGCTGAATGAAGCTTTTGCGGCTCAAGCCTTAGCGGTAACCCGTGAACTAGGTTTAGAAGATGGCGCTAAACATGTCAATCCAAACGGTGGCGCTATTGCTTTGGGGCATCCTTTAGGTGCATCTGGAGCTCGTTTAGTGACGACTGCGTTAAATCAACTTGAGGCAATTTCAGGTCAATATGCCCTCTGTTCGATGTGCATTGGTGTCGGTCAAGGCATCGCTTTGATTATTGAACGTGTTTAATCCTCAATAAAAGTCCTCCTTCTTATAGGGGGATTTAGGGGATTTATAAAATTAAGGATTCAAAACATGCCTACATTTATATCCAATGATGCAACGATTAATTACGCAACTTTTGGTGACCACACACAACCTGCGATTGTCTTTTCTAACTCTTTAGGCACAAAGTTCAGCATGTGGCAGCCTCAGATAGAGGCGCTGCAGCAGGATTATTTTGTCATTTGTTATGATACACGTGGCCATGGTGCATCTTCTTCCCCCCAAGGGCCATATAGCCTTGATCAATTGGGTACAGATGTCATCCATTTATTGGATCATTTAAGTATTCAACAAGCCGCATTTTGTGGAATATCGATGGGTGGTTTAACAGGCCAATGGCTTGCAATACATCATCCTAAACGCTTTAACCATGTCATTATATGCAATACCGCTGCAAAAATTGGGCAAGAATCAGCTTGGAATGAACGTGCGCAGTTAGTCCGTCAACAAGGTTTGAAACCAATTGCAGTAACGGCAGCATCACGATGGTTTACAGAACCCTTTATCCAAAGTAACACGGCAACTGTACAATCTTTGAGTAACGACCTCGGAGCTGGCAGCCCAGAAGGTTATGCAAGTTGTTGTGAAGCTTTGGCTAAAGCGGATTTACGCAATGAAATCTCGTCTATTCACGTACCTGTATTAATTATTGCAGGTCAACAAGACCTTGTAACTACAGTTGCAGATGGTCAATTTATGCAAGAACACATTGCAAATAGCCAATTATTTGAAATTAATGCATCGCATATTTCAAACATTGAACAGCCAGATGCATTTAATCAGGCTTTGCAGAATTTTATACAGCAATAATATGCAGCTGAACAAATTCAATGTAATGTTATTAAAATAGAGCCTTGCCATTGTGCAGGGCTTTATTTCGTTTGAAGGCTTTGATTTAATGTCCGTTCTTAAAATAAATGGACAATTAGAAGAATGGTTCATCTATATAAAAAACGGATCAATATTACTTTTTAGTTTAATCATTGGCTTTAGTTCTACGATTTCTTATGCAGATGTTAAAACTCAGCGTATTAAGGATATAAAGACTTATACTCTCGTCAATGGAGATGGTATCGAAATCTTTCTGTGCAATTAGTAGACTTGAAAAATAGGCATATAAATGCTTATTGCGTGCAGCATTGCGGAAATTGGTTTGTGTATAATCCAGAATTTGAAAGTTATAGCTTAAAGAAAAAATATCAAGGCGCAAAAGTATGGACATCTCTTTCATACAAAAAAATAAAGACCGTATTGCAGGCCCAAGCTTTGATGAATAATTATACTTTATCTAGAAAATTAACATTAAAAGCACTCCGTAAATGAATATTGATATTGAAAAAGACCGAAGTATTGGAGTCCTTCGGTCTAAACTTTTAACTCCACTCATTCCACATAGGCGTTTAAGCCCATATATTGAAGAATAGTTTGAAGAATAATCCCATGAAATTTTAAGCTGCAGGATGATTGAGTTGATCAATGATGCCTTGTGCAGCCAATTCATTTAATTCAGCTTCAGTTCTATATTGGGACAAAATTTCTGTCGTGTGCTGCCCTAACTGTGGAGGTGCATGACGGTATTCCACAGGCGTATCAGATAATTTCATCGGTGAACCAATCACTTTAAAATCATGATTTAAAGCATGTGGAATATTCACTACCATGTTACGGTGTTGAATTTGTGGTTCATTTAATGCGTCGTCTACAGAGTTGATTACACCGACTGGCACTTTTACCGCATGAATCGCATCGACCCAAACTTGAGCATCTTGAGTCAGAAAAAAGGCACTCAATAATGGAATCAATTCATCACGGTGTTTTACCCGATCTTGATTACGTAAATAGTTCGGCTGATCTAACAGTTCTGTATAGCCAATCGCAATACACAAGTCTTTAAATTGCTTGTCGTTACCACAGGCAATAATAAACTCCTTATCTTTGGCTTTAAAAGTTTGATACGGCACAATATTCGGGTGATTATTTCCCATACGCTTGGGTGCTTTACCCGAGGTCAAATAGTTCATGCCTTGATTGGCCAGAGCCGCCACCTGTACGTCTAGTAAGGACATATCAATATATTGACCACGGCCTGTATGCTGCCGCGCCAACAATGCCGCCTGAATGGCAATCGTTGAGTACAGTCCGGTCTGAATATCGACCACAGCGACCCCCACCTTTTGTGCGCCTCCACCGATTACATCATCAGATTCACCAGTAATACTCATCAAACCTGACATACCTTGAATAATAAAGTCATAGCCCGGTTCTTCCGCGCGTGGCCCATCCTGACCAAAACCTGTAATTGAGCAATATACGATATTTGGATTAAGCGCACTGAGCGATGCATAGTCCAAACCATATTTGGCCAGTGAACCTGCTTTGTAGTTTTCAATCACGACATCTGCCGTTTGGGCAATTTCACGGACTAGCACTTGTCCTTCTTCACTAGCAATATCAATGGCTACAGAATATTTATTACGGTTCGCACATTGGTAATAGCCTGATTCTTTCGTCGCTTGACCTTGCTGATTTGGCATCCAAGGTGGTCCCCACATTCGTGTATCATCCCCGACTTTAGGACGCTCAATTTTGATTACCTCTGCTCCTAAATCAGCCAATATTTGACCGCACCAAGGACCTGCCAAAACACGGCTTAAGTCCAATACACGAATTCCTTTTAATGCACCCATAGTTCACTCCAGATGTGCCATAGGATTGAGCTATGGCACAGATCTTTTTAATTATTTAACTGTTGCAGTTTTTGCAGACGCTTTTTGCTCTGCTTCAGCGACATGTGTATCTAAACTTGCAAGTTTTTCTTTTTCCGCATCTGAAGAAAGTGATGCTTGCTGCGGGTCATATTGACGTTCACGAATGAACAAGCCTGGAATAACACCTGCAATAAAGTAAGCAGCACCCATCACAATAAAGGCCATGGTGAACGATCCGCCAGCAGCAATCATGCCAATGGTTGCTGGTGCAATGGCTGCGCCTAAACGTCCCATATTGTAAGCACCGCCAATAGCCGTACCGCGTACATCCGTCGAGAAGCTTTCTGCCATATAAGTTGCATTTACACCGTATGGAATACCGTATAGGAAACCGAAAGTTACGAGTAAATAGGCAATGTTGGTTGGTGTGTTATAGAAAATGATGATCGGTAAAAATGCTGCCGTGGCTACCGTACCAAACACAAAGGTTATACGACGTCCGAACTTGTCAGCGGCATAGCCGGCTAAAATTTTGCCCAGAATCATGGCGGTATATGCACCTACCATATAGCCTGTCATGGCTTTAAAGTTCATGCTGAGTTCGGTTTCTAGATACGTTGGCATCCAGTTGTTAACACCGTAATAACCGAATTGTAGAAATGCAGCGGTCGACATCCAAAAGAAGAACATTTTGCGATGATTAGTGTGTCCAAAAATACGTTTATAAATACTTTCAGAAGGTGCATTTTGATTGACTGCAGCTTGCTGCTGTACAGGTTCAAGTTTTAATTCACGGCGTTTTAGCTGCTCAATTTTTGCTTCCTGCCAAGATTTTGGTTCAGGAACAAAACGCATAAAGATCAGGGCAAAAGCAGCAGGAATAATGGTGACATAAAATAGCATCCGCCAGCCGTGATCTGGAATAATGGCACCCGCCAGCAGCGTTGCAACGATATAACCCACGGTTTGACCGGTTTGCAAAGTCCCAAGTACCGTTGTTCGATATTTGGTTGGCACATATTCTGCCATGAGCGTATTACACGCCATGTAAAGAGAACCCAGTCCAAAAGCGCCAATAAAACGTAAAATTAAAAATTGTTCATAGCTTTGGGTAAAGCCTAAGATACAGGTCATGATCGAGAAAAATACGACCGACCAAGCAATGGTTTTCACACGGCCGAATTTATCGCACGCCCATCCACCCGAAATACCACCCAGCGCCATCCCTGCTAAAGAAGAACTACCGAGCATTCCAGCTTGAAATGTACTTAAACCAAATTCAGCCTTTAAACTGGTCAGGCTGAATGACAGCAACATGATGTCTACACCATCAATCACCAAGGAAATAAAGGCAAAAATAAAGGCCATTTTCCAAGTGTTGCTGGTAATCCGATGCATCGTGCCCACGTTAGAAGGCAATTTGAGCGTTCCTGCTCCGTTTTGCATTTCGTTATTCATTTCCTTGTTCCTCATTTTCCCAAATGAGTCATCGGCATTCCTATGTCTGCACATTTGCCTTTTTTATTCTTTTTATTTCATCACTGCTCAGGCTATTGCACAGAGTTACAAGAGTGTTTCACGATGAATCCTTTATTGATTAAGTTTATTTTTGCATAAAAAGTCTCTAAGGCACTCTATGCAGAGCACCTTATCGATATATAATTCAATTAGTTACCAAAAGCCGCGATGCCTGTTTGCGCACGACCTAGAATCAGTGCATGTACATCATGTGTGCCTTCATAAGTGTTGACGACTTCGAGGTTAACCAAATGGCGGGCAACACCAAACTCATCAGAAATACCATTTCCGCCCATCATGTCACGCGCTACACGGGCAATATCTAAAGCCTTGCCACAGTTGTTACGTTTAATGAGTGATGTGCCTTCTACTGCAGCTAAACCTTCATCTTTCATACGTCCAAAGCGAAGCGCAGCTTGTAGCCCCAAGGCAATCTCAGTTTGCATATCCGCCAATTTCTTTTGAATTAACTGATTCGCTGCCAATGGTCGGCCAAACTGTTTACGGTCCATGGTGTATTGGTGCGCTGTATGCCAGCAGAACTCAGCTGCGCCCATTGCGCCCCAAGCGATACCATAACGTGCACTGTTTAGACAGGTAAATGGGCCTTTTAAACCACGTACTTCTGGAAAAGCGTTCTCTTCAGGAACAAAGACATTGTCCATGACAATTTCACCGGTAATTGATGCACGTAAGCCAACTTTACCGTGAATCGCAGGCGCTGATAGACCGTCCCAGCCTTTTTCTAAAATAAATCCGCGAATGTCTCCTACATGACCTTCAGGCGATACTTCTTTCGCCCAAACCACAAACACATCGGCAATTGGGCTGTTGGTAATCCACATTTTTGCGCCAGTTAGACGGTAACCACCATCCACTTTTTTTGCACGAGTAATCATGCTACCCGGGTCAGAGCCATGATCAGGCTCAGTCAGGCCGAAACAGCCAATGTACTCGCCTGTTGCCAACTTTGGCAGGTATTTCTGTTTTTGCTCTTCAGAGCCAAATTCATTAATTGGCACCATCACCAAAGAACTTTGCACGCTGGCCATAGAGCGGTAGCCAGAATCTACATATTCAATTTCACGTGCAACTAATCCATAGCTAACATAGTTTAGACCTGCGCCGCCGTATTGCTCTGGAATCGTTGGGCCAAGTAAGCCAAGCTCACCCATTTCTCGGAAAATTGATGCATCAGTTTTTTCATGTCGAAATTGTTCGAGTACACGTGGCTGTAAACGCTCTTGGCAGTAAGCATGTGCAGTATCACGGACCATGCGTTCTTCTTCAGTTAATTGCTGTTCCAAAAGAAACGGGTCTTGCCAGTTAAATTGTACTTTTGCTTTTTTTACATTGACCATTTGATTCATCGCATCCTCTGCTTTTTCAAGTTTTCGTTGTTTTATTCGATGCTATGTGTGAAAAGTGATTCATTCAAACGATTAATTTGCATGTAGATATGCGCCTTTCGCATACCTAAGCTTGGCTCACAGCGTGTTAAGCACTTTAGCCACTGATTTGAACTGCGGATTGCTTTATTTATAGACTATAGTGGTATATGAAAATCATTCTTATATGCCATTTTGTGATACCTATCGATAAAAAGGACTTTATCTATGCGGCGCAATATTCCGTCATTGCAAAGCTTAATCTGCTTTGAATCTGCTGCGAAACACGCAAGTTATACGCATGCTTCTCAAGAGTTATTTATTACGCAAAGTGCCGTGTCGCGCCAAATTCAACAGCTTGAAGAATATTTAGGGGTCATGCTATTTAGCCGAACACGTCACGGTGTAGACCTCACAGAAGCTGGCAAGCAATATGCAAAAAGTATTAAACCATTTTTGCAAGGCATCGAAAAAAGCACTTCAGATATCATGACGCACAAAGGATTGGGCGGTACTTTAAAGCTTGGTGTTGTGCCAACCTTTGCCACACGTTGGCTGTTGCCAAAATTACATAAATTAAATGCGCAACATCCTGAAATTACCGTGCATTTGGAAACTAGTACCAAACCTTTTTTGTTTAATGAAAATGTCTTTGACGCGGCGATTTTTGCAGGAACGCAACAGCAAATTGAGCATTGGCCGGGTATTCAAGCGCATTATTTAATGGATGAAGAAGTGGTTCCCGTTTGTTCCCCCAAATTGATTGAAAACAACTTTCCCGATGCGGAAATGACCGATGATCACAGTTTTAATTTAAGCGATGAAGAGTTACTTCAATTGCCCTTATTACAGCAAACCACCCGTCCAAGTATTTGGCAAGAATGGTTTCAAGCCCATCAGCTTCAGCATTCCAAACCATTTGATGGTCAGCGACATGAACTATTTTCTATGCTTTCTGTGGCAGCCAGTCATGGCATGGGTATGGCTCTCATTCCACAAATGCTGATTGAAGCAGAACTGAGAAAAAAAGAATTGGTGATTGCATCAAATAAAAAATTGCACGGTAGCCGAAAATATTATTTAGTCCACTCGAGCCAAGACAGTTCACCACAAATACAAAAATTTGTCGATTGGGTGCTACAAGAATTGCATCAACTAAGTTGAAGTAATCGCTATATTTTGAGTACAGTAAATTCGCTGAATTATTCGTTCAATACATGCAACCGTACGCATTGGACTCATCAATTAAAATATAAGGCTAAATATCTATGCAAAAAATTGTGGTGTTTTCAGGTGCCGGCATGAGCGCAGAAAGCGGCATCAATACCTTCCGTGACAGTGATGGTCTTTGGGAGCAGCATCGTATTGAAGATGTGGCCACACCTGAAGCTTGGGCACGCGATCCAGCTTTAGTACAGCGTTTTTATAATGAACGCCGTAAACATATTTTAGCCGCAGATCCTAATGCAGCGCATAAATTGATTGCTGAACTCGATGATTTTTTTGATGTACAAGTCATCACACAAAATATTGATGATCTACATGAACGTGCAGGCAGTCACAATGTACTGCATCTGCATGGCAATATTCGTTACGCAAAAAGCTCTGGCCCTCAGGCGCAATATACGCAGGAATTGTTTCCCATTGAAGGTGCAGATTTAAACTTAGACACCGACAAATGCCCTGAAGGATATCCTTTACGGCCACATGTAGTCTGGTTTGGCGAAGCAGTTCCTGCCTATGAAGATGCCAGTTTAAGTGTACAAACGGCAGATATTTTTATTGTGATTGGCACGAGTCTGGCCGTCTATCCTGTGGCTGGATTGATTCACAAAATCCCTGCCAATTGCCGTGCATTTTATATCGACCCGAAAGCAGATTATCAGCGTGTACCTGAGCAGTATCAATTGATTAAAGCAGGCGCGAGTGAAGGAATGAAAAAACTGTTTTTGCAATTGGTTGCGCCATAAAAGCACATTTTGGCATCAGTATCGATCAAAAAAACTAATATTGCCTGCTTCTTTTGCAGGCTTTTTGCTGTTTATAGCCTATCTAACTTGGCTTAAGTCCAATAAATCACGCCATACATGTGTTTGGCATTCAAATTGCTTAATAGTATTACGTTTTATTAAAAAAGTAATATTGGGGCTTGGTCAGTATGGGTTATGTCGCAAGAGAGCTCAGTCCAAAAAGCAAGCTATTGCTTGGCTTAGGATCATTTTTAATCCCTGTGCTCATTTGGTGTGCAGTGAGTTATTTGCCATTTTTATGGCATCCGCAGGTGCAAATTACTCAGTCTGGCAGTGTGCCTTATTTTCAGGTCGATAGCCGTGTAGACAAAGCGGTGTTTTATGCTGAAGCGCAATCTGCGGTCAATGCAGGCGCAGAACCGCCGCAAGGTAAACTGGTCAATCCAATCTATCTACCTGCACCGCATGAAGTGGCAAAAGCATTAGTTACGGCTTTTATAACTCCACCAGCTCAGCCTGATGCCCCATGGTTTCATCAAAGCTTATGGCACAGTATTAAAATTGTGTTCAGCGCATTTTTTATTGCCTCTCTCATCGGTATTCCGCTGGGTATTCTTTGCGGTTTTTCTCAAAAAATATCACAACTGACCGAACCCTTTGTTGAGTTTTTCCGCTACTTGCCCGCTCCTGCTTTTGGTGCATTAGCCGTTGCGATTTTAGGTATTAATGATGCACCTAAAATCGCCATTATCGTGATTGGTACGCTGTTTCAGCAAATTCTGATTATTGCCAATACCACACGGATGGTTGACCGTGGCCTGATCGAAGCAGGTTTTACGCTGGGCACCAATAAATTGAAAAGCTTATTTCATGTGGTGATTCCAGCAGCGCTTCCTGATATTTACCGCGACTTGCGTGTATTACTCGGCTGGGCTTGGACCTATCTGATCGTATCTGAACTGATCGGCACAACCTCTGGGATTACCTGGTTTATCACCCAACAAGCGCGTTACCAAAACTTTGACAATGTCTATGCCGCGATCCTCATCATTGGGGTGATTGGTTTGGTGTGCGATGTGGTGCTAATGAAACTCGGTCAACGTCTATTTAAATGGAAAGCAGGAGCAAAATAATGAACAGCACAGAGTTTAATGCCACCACTTATTTCGATGCAATTTATGCACGCCCTGTCATTTTAGAAGCAAAAAAACTTACACAAAGTTTCAAGCACGGCAAAACTAAACGCACTATTTTAAATCAGTTGGATTTAAAGATTCATAAACGTGAATTTATCTGCGTGATTGGCCCATCGGGTTGCGGTAAATCGACCTTTAGCCGAATTGTGGCTGGGCTTGATCCTTACAGTAGCGGCGAATTGCTGGTCGATGGACAAGCCATTGAAGGCCCAAGCCCTGAGCGTGGCATGGTGTTTCAAGGCTACACGCTTTTTCCATGGAAAACGGTCAAAGAAAATGTAATGTTTGGCCCTTTAATGAAAGGTGCCAGCAATGCTTCGGCTGAATCCAGCGCCCGCGAATGGATTGATATTATTGGTCTAGAAAAATACCAAGATCAGTACCCGCATCAGCTGTCTGGCGGAATGAAACAGCGCATTGCTATTGCCCGCGCATTGGTCAATGAACCCAAAATATTATTGATGGATGAGCCGTTTGGCGCGCTTGACCCGCATACCCGTCAAAAAATGCAAAAACATTTAATGGATCTTTGGCAAAACATTGATATCACCATCATTTTTGTGACCCACGACATGGATGAAGCCATTTTATTGGCGGATCGTATTGTGGCGCTCAAAGCCAATCCTGGTGAAATTAAAGAAATTATTGAGGTCGATTTACCCCGTCCTCGTAATCCTGAACTCATGCTGAGTCCTGAATTTAAACAACTGCGCGAACGGGTGGATTTCTTGGTACATGCGCAGGAAGACGAGCTCGACCCAGCGATGGAAAACCTACCGAAAATTCCGCGTATGACTCAAGTCAGTACGCAAAAATAACTGGATTAATCCCTCTTCATCTTTAGGACGGCCTAAATGATGTACTACAGCGTTGGACGGCCAACTTTATAGGAATTGAAGATGAATGAATCTTATGTTTTGCCACTTGTAGATATTTCAAAAATGCAAAGCACGGTACTGTCAGAACGCTTAGAGGTGGCAACCGCGTTGGATCAAGCCTGTAAAGATGTTGGTTTTCTATATTTAAAAGGTGATCAGTTCAATTTTGATTTTGCGACATCATTGATTCAGGTGGCAAAGCGCTATTTCCAACAAGATACCGCCAGTAAAATGCAACACTATATTGGGCTGTCGAAAAATCATAGTGGCTATGTGCCAATTGGTGAAGAACAATTTGCAGGCAACAGCTATGACTTAAAAGAAGCCTATGACGTCAATTATGATTACCACGGCGAAACTAAGGCATTTCCTTTAATTGGCCCTACTTTATGGCCAGATGATGCCACATTTAAAAGTACAGTCAGTGATTATTACCACCATTTACGCAGTATTAGTGAGCAGATTTTTCAGGCCTTTGCTTTAGCTTTGAATGTAGATGAGCATTTTTTTGAGCGCAAAATTACCCATCCGACCAGCCAACTGCGTCTAATTCATTATCCGTATAACCCTGAAGTGAAAGATGCCGAAGGTATTGGCGCGCATACAGATTATGAGTGCTTTACACTGCTCTTACCGACTGCACCAGGTTTGCAGGTACTAAATAAACAAGGTGAATGGATGGATATTCCATTGATTGAAAATACCTTGGTGATGAATATTGGCGACATGATGGAAATTTTGTCGAATGGCAAATATTTGGCCACCAAACACCGTGTTAAAAAAGTCTCTGAAGAACGCTACTCTTTCCCCTTATTCTGCGCCTGCAATTACGACACGATCATTGAGCCAGTACATTCAACTGAAGCGCCTAAATATCAGCCCTTAATTGGTGGTGAACATTTATTTAATCAAACCGCGCAAACCTTTAGTTATCTCAAAAAACGTATCGCTTCAGGAGAGCTAAGTCTTAGAAATGCTGTGCCATTGTCATCATTTGGTATGGATGAAAATACAGAAGCACAAGGAGCAAGCGCATGAATCTATTTCAGGCTTTAGCACAACTTCCAGCCAGCCAAGAGGTTTCAGGTCCTATTCCAGACTATTTATATGGTGCTTTTCGCCGTAAAAGCATTAGTTTTTCAAATGGTTTGACGGATGAAAAGACCATTGTGTATTGGTTTCAGTCACGTAGTTTCACCATCGATCTACGTTTAAAAAGCCAAGAAAATACGCCAGTGAATGAGCGTCAAGGCTGGATTGGTAACACCCTATGGGATGCTAAACAACAATTATTGTCTTGGGACGTTAAAGCACACTCAAATTATCAAAATCATGTGCAATGGCCAGAACCTGCAAAACTACATGCGATTGGCAACTGTATTTTAGAATTCTCTCCAAGCAATGCGTATGTCGAAGACTGGCGTCAACAAGTGCATGAAGGGTTATTTTTAGGCCTGCGCTTGAAGTCAGCTTTAGATGTAGAAAGCCATCAGCCATTGCAGATGGATGGCGGTTTAATTATTTGTGATAAGCATGTGGCCTTTGCACTGAGTCGTTTACCTACAGATCAGCAAACTGTTGCCAGCATCGATATATCATCTGCACCTACTATGTATGAAACGGTGATTGAAAGCTTTGAAGTATCCATCGCTGTAGATGGTCTGCATAAGCACTATACAACGACTTCATCTCAGCAAGATCAACCACTTAACTTTGATCATTTCAAAGTTATTGATGAAACACATTTAATGCAAAACGTCATTATTAATGGTCAAGCAATACAGCTGATGTTCGAGGTGGATATTTATGTTCCACATTATGCATTTCAGCGTCGCACTGATACCACGACAGAAAGTACAGATTGGTTGCAAAATGAAAAACAGCACCTCTTGTACCATGCCGTAGAATGTCTATAGGAAATCAATGTCGTTTATATATTTGCTCATCGCAATCATTGCTGAAGTGATTGCCACGTCCGCCTTAAAAGCCAGCAATGGCTTTACTGAACTAGTACCGATTATTTTTACCGTATTGGGCTATGCCATTGCACTCTTCTTTTTAGGTTTGACCTTTAAATCGATTCCAATGGGATTGGCCTACGCCATGTGGTCTGCTGCAGGCATTGTACTGATTTCTTGTGTGGGCTGGATTGTGTTTAAACAAAATTTAGACCTGCCTGCCATGATTGGTTTGGCCTTTATTTTATTGGGTATTGTGATTATTAATGTTTTTTCTAAAAGCACAGAGCTTTGAAATGTCAGTTTTAAAATGAAGTTTTTAAATAATATCTCTGAAATTTTAAAGACTTAAATTGCTATAGATAAAAATGCTCTAGCTTGCTGTTGCACACTAGAGCATATGTTTCGAATGAATTAACTGTGATCAGTCGGCTTCTATAAAATGCCTTTCACTAGAAAAAAGCATCCAACAATACATAACAGCACAGCAAAACATTTTTTCAGTACTGCTGGTGAAAGCGCATGCGCAGTTTTCGCGCCATATTTAGCCGTAAAGAAACTCATCACACTAATGCCCAAAAAGGCATAGATATGAATAAAGCCAATGGTATTTGGAATTTCAACTTGCTGTTGCATACCAAAAAACATAAAGCCTAATGCACCAGCAATGGCAATGGGTAAACCGCAAGCCGCAGACGTCCCGACCGCTTTTTGCATCACCACGCCATTTGCCGTTAAATACGGTACCGTAATACTGCCGCCGCCAATCCCGAAGATGGCCGATGCAACGCCGATACCCGAACCTGCTGCAATTTGTTTAGCTGTAGATGGTAGTGTTTTATTTGGATCGACTGGCTTTTTTGCACCCATAAACATGGTATAAGCCACCCAAAGTAAAAACACACCGACAATCATTTGCAGATGTAAGCCTGACAGCCAGCCTGCAATACCCGCGCCTGCAAAACAACCAATCGCCATAGACGGAGCTAAATTTTTAAATACAGGCCAAATCACAGCACCATTTTTATTGTGCGCCATCAAGGAGCTGATCGATGTCACAACAATCGTAGCCAAAGATGTGCCGAGCGCCAAATGCATAATCACATCGGGGCTATAGCCCATTTGGCTAAAAACAATATAGAGCAATGGCACAATGATGGTACCGCCGCCAACGCCAAACAGCCCTGCAGCAAAACCAGCAAATGCGCCAATAATTAAGAAAGTAATGAGTTCCACGAAATAGATACTTTTAAAGAGATGTATTGAAGAAGTTGACTGGTTTAAGCCAACTCCACTTGACCCACAGCATGATAAGCACGGTTGAAATACACCAAACTTTCCTCCTGCTGACTTTGCTTGATTGCAACCACACGGCACATAAACACACTGTGCGTACCCACTTCTTGAATCTGTTCAATCTGACAGTCAAAACTAACTAAAGCATCTTTTAATATTGGTGAACCTGTTTCTAATACAGTCCAAGAACCCAATTTAAAACGCTCTTCAGAGTTTAATTTGCTTGAAGCAAATGCATTGGAAATGTGTTCATGCTGTGCGCCCAAAACATTGACAGACAGAACTTTATTTTCAAGAAAATGCGCATGAGAACGAGAGGATTGATTCATACAAACCAGCAAAGTTGGCGGTGTATCTGTCACACTGCATACTGCTGATGCTGTAAATCCATGCATGCCTGCTTCACCCTCAGTCGTAATCACGTTGACTGCAGTCGTCAATAAAGACATTGCATTTCTAAAATCAGTTGCTTCAATCATCTCTTCAATCTCAATGGTCTATATGGCTTATCTCTTTCTCAGGTTTGGGCAATAGCAAATTTAATTTCCTTATTGCCCTTACATGAAACCGAGTCAGCTCGAATTTATGCGGTCAATTCTTGGCGAATAATGGCAGCGCCTGCGCTTAACGCATTTAGTTTGCCTTGCGCCACTTGGCGAGGTAAAGGCGCCATACCGCAGTTTGTTGAAGGATATAGCTTGTCGGCATCTACAAACTGAAGCGCTTTGCGTAATGTATTTGCTACTTCTTCTGCTGTTTCAACCTGATTGGTTGCTACATCAATGGCGCCAACCATCACTTTTTTACCGCGGATGAGTTCGATTAAATCCATCGGTACACGAGAGTTTTGGCATTCAAGCGAGATGATATCGAGCTTAGATTGCTGCAGTTTCGGGAATGATTCTTCGTATTGGCGCCATTCATTACCCAAGCTTTGTTTCCAATCGGTATTGGCTTTAATGCCATAACCATAGCAAATATGAACGGCTGTTTCGCATTTCAAACCTTCAAGCGCACGCTCTAATGTCGCAATACCCCAGTCATTGACTTCATCAAAAAATACGTTAAACGCAGGCTCATCAAATTGAATGATATCTACGCCTGCCGCTTCAAGCTCTAAAGCTTCTTGATTCAGGATTTTAGCAAATTCCCAAGCCAATTTTTCACGGCTCTTGTAATGACCATCATACAAAGTATCAATCATCGTCATCGGGCCTGGCAAAGCCCATTTGATCGGCTGATTGGTTTGGCTGCGTAAGAATTTTGCATCATCAACAAACACTGCTTTCTTACGCGATACTTCGCCCACCACAGACGGTACACTTGCATCATAACGATTACGAATACGCATCGTTTCACGCTTTTCGAAATCTACCCCTTCAAGATGTTCAATAAATGTGGTCACAAAATGCTGACGGGTTTGTTCACCATCACTGACAATATCAATGCCTGCATGGATTTGTTCATGCAAAGATAATTTCAACGCATCACGTTTTGCATCTAATAATTCTTCGCCTTCAAGTTTCCATGCTGACCACAATTTTTCAGGTTCAGCCAGCCAAGATGGTTTAGGTAAGCTGCCAGCAGTTGAAGTTGGGAGTAAAATGGCCATATTCGATCTTCTATCTCTATATTCTAAATTTCGCAAAAACAAAATGTCATCAATTGATTATTAAATTCATATTGAAAGTCCCTTCTCCCTATGGGATGAGGAGCATGCTCCGCAAGAGGATGAGGGCACTTTTCATATAAATCCTCTCCCTAACCCTCTCCTTAAAAGGAGAGGGAAATTTCTTTATGAAATAAATATTGATCAAAAATTAACTGATGCATGAAACATATTCTTTAAAACAGCTGCTTTAAATCACTCGTGATTTAAAATTAAGCTGCGTCTGCATTTTCAATACTATAATTAGCCGCCCACTCATTCAGAATGTCTTTATATGGCTGGATAAAGTTCTCTTCTGTCCATTTGCCCTGTTTAACGGCTAACTGACCACGTTCAACACGGTCATACACAATACGGGTTAATGAGTAATCTCCGAAGCTTAAGCTTGGCTGATACACCAAACCAGCTGCCGCATTGGTGTTATAAATTTCAGGACGATAGATTTTTTGGAAGCTTTCCATGGTGCTGATCGCGCTGATCAACTCGAAATCTGTATAGTCGCTCAGCAAGTTATTTGCTGAATAGAATGCCAATGGCGCAGTCGCATTTTCAGGTTTGAAGTAACGAACGCTTAAGCCCATTTTTGCAAAATAGTCATCGGTACGTGAGCAGTCATCATTGGTGTATTCCACACCTAAGATCGGATGCACATTTGCAGTACGGTAATAAGTTTTAGTGGTTGAAACACTTAAACAGATGACAGGCTGCTTTTTAAATTCAGCTTTGAATACGTCTGAATTGATCAAGTGTTGATATAGCTTGCCGTGTAAATCGCCAAAATCTTCTGGTTTTTCATTGAACTTACAGCCCAGCTCAGGCAATACCACGCTGAAATCATAATCACGCACATAAGATGAAAAACTGTTGCCGATCATGCCTTCAATGCGTTCATTGGTTTTATGGTCGATGATGGTGCTCTTTAAAGTTTCAATAAATGGGAAAGTTTGACCATTGCCTTCCACATCGAGTTCAGCCGAAATGATGTCAATTTCAAGTGAATAACGATCTGCATTTGGGTTGTCACAAGTAGCTAAACTATTGAAACGGTTATTAATCATTGCCAAAGTACGGCGCAGATTCTCTTCACGGTGTTCACCACGTGCCAAATTGGCAAAGTTCGTTGTTAGACGTGTATTGTCAGCTGGTTTATAGTTTTCATCAAAGCGGATACGTTTGATTGAACATGCAAATTTATGACTCATGGAGATTCACTACCCTAAAATTAAAAATAATCAAAATTTCTGTATGAAGTAATTTATACGTGAAACTTAAGATGAATAAAAATGATTTAACCTCAACTCAAAGTGAGATAAATTCATGTTTAAGATTTAAATACAATGAATTTTCTTCAACTATGCATCATTCAACTGGCGATAAAAAAACTGCCACCCAGGTAGCATTTAAATTTTATTTAATATAAATAAGGGCTTAAAAAAAATTCAATGAAAATTTTTTCATTCAAACACACATCTGAAATGTGTAGAATCGTACAGATTGGCTCAAAATCTCCACTCTCAAAATTTAGCGATTTATTCATTAGGGTGAATTTTTCTAACTTTAAAATGAAAAAAGATCAAATCACTAATTGTTTTAATATTGAATCTGTAACACTAATATACTTTTGTCCTGAGCTATAAAGTTCTTAAACCTTGCCATAAATAGATAAACAAAATATGAAATAAGCATATATTCATGTCGTTTCAGCTTTTTAGTCAATATACTGAATATGACTCAACTTGTACTTAGAAAAAATCAGCATATTCGAGCTTTGGTATGTTAAGGAATCGCTAAAATATTCGGTTTATACTTATACCTTCTTAAAATCATGTCTAATAAATTAGAACCTCAGACACTGACTCTCCCAGTAGGTCATGACAAGCTTTTACTCCACTCTTGCTGTGCACCATGCTTTGGCGAAGTCATGGAAACATTAATTGGATCAGGTATCGATTTTTCAATTTTCTTTTACAATCCCAATATTCATCCTGTGAAAGAATATGAAATCCGTAAAGAGGAAAATATCCGCTTTGCAGAAAAACACAATATTCCGTTTATCGACTGTGATTACGACACAGACAATTGGTTTGCTCGCGCTAAAGCTATGAAAATGAGCCTGAAAAAGGCCTCCGCTGTACCATGTGTTTTGATATGCGCTTTGAACGTACTGCATTATATGCGGCAGAACATGGCTTTAGCCTAATCAGCAGTTCATTGGGTATTTCACGCTGGAAAAATATGCAGCAGATTAATGACTGCGGGCATCGTTCAGCTTCACATTATGACGGAATAACCTATTGGGACTATAACTGGCGTAAAAATGGCGGTGCTGTACGTATGCTGGAAATCAGTAAAAAAGAAGAATTTTATCAGCAGGAATACTGCGGCTGTGTCTATTCACTGCGCGATACCAATCGCTGGCGCATGAGCCAAGGCCGTGACCGAATCAAATTAGGGGTGAAGTTTTATTCCAATGCGATGGATGAAGAAGCTTAAGTTCTACTCTTCGTTATTTTTCACTGATATTAATTTGATGTTGTTAAGCCCTGAAGTATTTACACCATTCAGGGCTTTTTTTTAGCTATATTTCAACTTATTTCAGTTCTTCAACCAAAGCTGGATATATTGATCCATCCACATCCATTTCAGTTTTATAAATGCCATTGCCAACATTAAATTTATTCACGTGGTAACTAGAACCATAAATCGAGTCAAAACCAGTTCCTTTTTTAAAGACTTGTTTATTGGCAGCTAAATCCAGTAAATGTGTCCCTCCAATAAACTGTTCATATTGTGCAGGATCAACGCCAACACGGGTCGACATGATTTTCACTGCATCGGCATGCGTTGCAGGGTCATTGATGTATTTAACCGTTTTATCCCAAACTTGAATGATTTTTTTCCATTCTTCTTTGTTGGCAGATAAATGCGTCATGTTGACGGTTAATGTGTCGTAAATCAGACCGGGTTTATCTTTCGATGTATAAATGATTTTAGAACCTGCTACCGCTTTCAAAGCTTGATTTGCGACCGGTTGCCACACGGCAATCGCTGCAATATCAGGACTTGCAAATACTTGTGGCAGCTCATTGGTCATGGTATTGACCAACTTCACTTCAGAAGCTTGAATTTTTGCATCATCCAAAGCCGTCGCCAAAAGCAAATGATCAACCAAGCCTTTTTCTGTTGCGACACTTTTTCCTTTTAAATCAGTTAAGCTATTGATGCCATCTTTAGCAATGATGACATCATTACCCGCAGAATAGTCCGTCGCCATAATCATGACGCCTTTTGTGCCGCCAGAACCTGTGACTAAGTTGTCACCATTGGTGACTAAAACAGCATCCAACTGATTTGCCGCAAATGCAGATAGTGAAGCTGAATAATCAAACCATTTAAAGTCTACATTGACGCCGGCTTCTTTCAACCAGCCTTTTTCGATAGCAACTTGCCATGCGACAAAACCAGGCCAGTCACTATACCCGATCGTAATGGCTTTTGTATTGACTGTGCTTTCTGCCTGAGCATTTGGTTCTGGAGTTTTTGCTGTATTGTCACAACCAACTAGTAAGATAGCAGTCACAACGGATGCAGATAAGCAGGCTTTTTTGATCATAGTGTGATTTCCCCGATGGCATTACAGTTAAATTTGGTATTGGTGTACAAAAACGATGGTGTATTCGGATTGCTGACAGATTGAGCATTGTGCTTTGCACGATTTGGTCTTTGGTTACCTGCATTAGCATGTGCTTGCTGTTGGTCTGTGATTCGGTCTTTAAACTGACCTTGCGATCGATATAATTGGCCCATTTTAAAACTCCTTAATTCTTTGCATTTTGCGGAATTGGCGGCATCACAGCGTCCATCAACTCCAAATGTCCTTTAATCACACCCTTAAGTGCTGAAAAATGCTGACTGATAACTTTGAGCTCTGAACTGACGCCTTGCAGAATCATGACTTCTAAAATTTTGTGGTCATCGAGTTGAATATGCAGCGAGCTCACTACTTGTTCTAAAAACTGCTGCTGTAAATCTAAAAGCTGAATACGTAGCGCCGTACTACTTGCGTCATAAAGTAAGGTAAATGTGCCAACCATCACTTCGTTGCGCTGCTCCTGATCGGCAATCAGATGCTTATTGATCATGTCTACAATGGCCTGAGAACGGCTTTCATAATGCTGATCGACAATTTTTTGATCCAAAGCATCGACTGTTTTTTCAGGCACTGTAATACTGATACGCGCCAGCTTTTGTTTAGGCACTGTTTTTCCTTATTTTTTTTGCTGAATATAGAAACCCGCGCGGGCGCTCAGTAGCTCAATAAAAAACTGCTTTAATTGATGCAGAAATGTTGCAGATTGATGTCGGTTCATATGCATCTCCTGTTTGAGTAATACAAAACATTTATTTCGTAATATCGATAGAAAAGCAGAAACTGTGCCAAGTGAGGAGCATGAAAAATGGTCGATTTTTTGGACTTTTAACTTTCTTTTAGATTTTACTGTTCATCATTTGTGCAATAAATGCACTAATAGCGACTTATTTGCACTATTGCTGCGATGTGTCATTTGATGAAGGACCATTTATTAAGGGCGTTGTTCTTAAGCAAGAGCATTGACCGACAAGCAACAAACTCTAAGTTCAATTTATTTCATCAACATTGAACATCATTTATACTGATTGATCATTCTATTTATCACTCAACGCCTATGAAGTATTTCAGCTGCGCGGTATGTTCTAACCAAATCTTTTTTGCCAATTCACACTGTGTCAATTGTCAGACTGCGCTAGGTTATATTGCCTCTGAAAAGCAAATGGGCTGTTTTGAAAAGCACAGCAGTACGTTATGGCTTGCCTTAAATCCTGAAATAAAGGGAAAGCGCTTTAAACCTTGTCATAATTATCAGCATCATCAGGTATGTAACTGGATGGTGCCTGCTGACAGTGAGGAAATTTATTGTGAGTCTTGCCTGCTCACGCACACCATTCCCAACTTAGATAACCCAGACCATATTGTGTACTGGGCACGATTGGAACATGCTAAACGGCGTTTTTTGTATTTAATGCAGCAGCTCAATACCATGCCGCGTCCTAAACGCAGCCAAGATGACCGTTTTGGACTTCGTTTTGATTTTCTGATGCCAACAGAAAATACACCTGTTATGACCGGTCATGCCAATGGAGTTATTACCTTGAATGCCAGTGAAGCAGATGTGATTTACCGCGAAACAACGCGTATAAAAATGGGTGAAAACTACCGTACACTTCTAGGTCATTTTAGACATGAAAGCGGTCATTATTATTTTGATTTGATCAAACATTTACACCCTGAACTGATTGAGGAATTTCGAGAACTGTTTGGTGATGAACGACAAGATTATAGTGAAGCTTTGAAACGTCATTATAATGACGGTGCTCCGCAAAATTGGGCGGATTACTATGTTAGTTCCTATGCCAGTACGCATCCTTGGGAAGATTGGGCGGAAACATGGGCGCATTATTTGCACATGATGGACACTCTTGAAACCGCCTACTATGCAGGATTAGTGGTCAAAACCAATAAGTCAGATTTGAATAATTTAGAACTGAAAGAGAACCCGATTGGCGCTCAGGATTTTGACCTATTGCTGCAACACTGGATGACCTTGACCTTTAATTTAAATGCGTTGAACCGCAGCATGGGCTTAGATGATGCTTATCCATTTACGTTGTCGAATCCGGTATTGGATAAACTTAGATTCATTCATCATAAATTGCTCAATATGACCTTAAAAAATCAGCAGCACAATTAGATTAAATTTAACACGTGACAGTGTTTGAATCTCAAATCAACTTTTCGGTATCACAGCATTCGAACATTAGCTTAGTTAGAAAGGATACATACGTAGTAATTTTCTAGGATTGAGCGCTGTAACACCTGCCCTATTTTTACTATTTTATAAAGGTTAAAATAACAAAAAATAGATGCCTGTGACCTTTCCAATGATGCCTTTCACGCATTTACCCGCTCGTTTTATGTGTATCATCAGCCTGAGTTTGCTTAGTGGATGCCAATTGGTCAAATTACAAGAAAATCAACTCAGTGCGTCACTAAATAATAAAACAGATAGCATATTAACCCATCAGAAGCTCAGTACATTTAGCCATCAAATCCTGTTAATGGTGAATGAAAGCGACCAATCTTGTTTAAATGCGCTTGAAAGCTGTATTCACAAAATGCGTAATAATGAAACTTTAGATATTGCTCAAGTCTATGCAGCAGCAAGTGAGCTGTACATAGCACGTGCTTTAAGCGCCGAACAAAATCCACAATGCAAAAAAAGCTTAAAACAACACAGCGGAAAATTAGCTTCAAGCAAAATTAAAATGTGTATGGATCAGCAGCTTGCAGACTTTGATTTCAGTCTGCGTTACAGCTATGTCTATCTATTTAAATCCGCTCAAGCCCCTGAAGAACGGTTATTTGATTTGCGTCAGGGACAAGTCCGCACCTTTTATAATGTGGCTTTATCACGTTTAATCACCTCATCATTCACCCGTTTTGACTATCAGCAAATGCCTGAAAGTTTAATGCTGGGTTCATCGCTTTATCATTTTAACTATGAACATTATCCTGAAATCAAAAATGCGGACATTGATAAATTACAGTCGAGCTATAATTTTAATTTTTCAGGCTTAAAAACCATTAACCGTCAGGAAGGCATAGGCTCTGAATTTGTCTTAGTCAAAAAAGCCACGGATCTGTCTGCTGCGCAGCCTTTTATATTAGATCCTGAACAATATTATTCAAATAAATCCAACCCCAATATCCATACAGCACGCTATTTATCTGTCAGTGCGATAGCAGAGCCTGCAAAGACCAATAGCAGCATTAGTGAAATTTTGTCGCCGCAATCAGACTTTAATGTTGAATTATTTAATCCCTATCAATTTAAAAAGGCAAAAATTGAATCTCAGCCCTATACCCTAACAGCCAATTATTCTGTGCCTTATGGTCTTTGGTTAGCCGAAAATAAATTAGGACGATCTGGCTATTGGACACTATTGAATAAGGAAGAACATTTGCGCATGCCACATGTGTTTATGTTAGAGCCGTATCAACCTAATAAAAAGATTATTGTCATGGTTCACGGATTAGCCAGCAGTCCTGAAACTTGGATCGGCCTGACCAATAACATTATGGGTGATCAAAAACTACGTGATCATTACCAAGTTTGGCAAGTGTTTTACTCAACCAATATGCCAATATTTGAGAGTCGTTTTCAAATCAATGCTTTACTCAAACAGGCATTTGCAATTGTTCAACCCAATACGCCTTCGGCTCAAGATGCTGTCATTATCGGACATAGTATGGGCGGCATCATTAGTCGTTTATTGGTTAGTGATGCAGATATTTCCGCTCAAGCTATTCCACTCATGAACTATGAACAAAATACACAGTTACAACGTCATCCAATTATCCGCGATCGTTTTGTCTTTAAAGCCTTGAAGCCAGTTAGTCGTGCAATTTTCATTGCCGCACCGCATCATGGTACTGACTATGCAGACCGCTGGTTTACCAATTTGGCGAAAAAAATCGTGGTATTGCCTTTAAGTTTTTTAAATGATGTCAATGTTGAAATCCCGAATGCAAAAAATTCAACGATGGGCCTGATTAAGTCTGGGCCAGCAGATTTAAGTCAACAATCACGTTTTATGCTGTTGTCTGCTGACATCATGCCAAATAAAGATATTCCTTATCATTCTATTATGGGAAATCAGACGCAAAGTACTGAACCGAGCAAAATGTCGGATGGCATTGTTCCCTATACAAGTTCTCATTTAGATGGCGCGGTGTCTGAAAAAATGTTCAATGGTGGGCATTCCATCCATGAGTCTCCAGATGCCATTTTAGAGTTGCGACGCATTTTGAGAGAGCATTTGGATAAATAAGCGTTGAATCAATAACGATTAAATTGCTTTATGTATTTATAAATTATCTTTTAAAAGCAGTGTTTTATTGCTAAATTAGCTCTATATTTTGGGGGCTATATGACAGAAAAATTATATTATTGGGCAGAAAATTTAGAAAACTACACATCAGATAATGATAAAGAGACGAATAATTATGAAGTTATAGAAATAAAACGCTTAAATTTCTTTATTGGGAAAAATAATGCAGGCAAAAGTCGATTTTTAAGAAATCTTTTTCAAAATACTCAAGGTCAACAAATCTATAATTCTCTTCAATTTAGAAAATTACAAGCTTTTACAAACCATTTAATTCACAGTAACCAATATAATAATCACACCTACTTTACACATTTTATAAATACCGTAGAGCAAATTAAGCCATCAAATATAGGCTCTGCTAATTCTAATTTTTCAAATTCACTCAATTACTTATCAAGATTTGGTCAACTATCTAGTCTTTACACAAATAATAATAAATCACAAGCTGAAACTACTTTTAGTCAAGAAATTGAGCAAAACTTAAACCCTATATTTACTAATCCTAAATTTTATATCCCTATCTTACGTGGTATGCGCCCTGTAACCGATTTAGACGAAAAATATCCTTATATAGAGCGTGCACAAAAAGACTATTTCAAGAATCAGAATAAATTTAATCATGAAAATATAATTACAGGAGAACGCCTATATCATGAATTAAAAGTTCATTTATTAGGTAAACCGCAACAGCGCGAGCTAATAAAACAATATGAAGAAAAGTTAAGTCAGTATTTTTTTGATAATGAAACCGTCACTCTAATTCCATATATTGGTAAAGATGATAATGGTCATGACAACGATGTTGTACATATTAAAATTGGTGAGGATGATCAGTTTCCAATTCATAAATTAGGTGATGGCTTGCAACAAGCCATAATCTTAACTTATGAAGCTTATATAAAAAGTAAAGACAAAGAAGGAAATACAGAAATACATGCATTTTTTATAGAAGAGCCTGAATTGCACATGCATGCAGGTATGGTTCGTCAATTGATGAACTTTTATCTCAATGAAACACCACATTATTATTTTTTTACTACTCACTCAAATCACTTACTTGATATGGCAGATGAATCAGATCAAGTCATGATTCAAAAATTTGTAAAACAACCTAAAAAAGAAGATCCTACGAAATTTGATTTTAAAATTTACCGTTGTGACAGAGATCGAGATTTACTAGCTTCATTAGGTGTACGCCCTTCTTCTGTATATTTGGCTAACTGTACAATTTGGGTTGAAGGCATTACTGATCGACTTTACATCACTAAATATATGGAAAAATATTTGAGTGAACTTGAATCCTCGAATGTAGAACTTTATAAAAAATATCGTCGCTTTATGCCGAACTATCACTATACATTTGTGGAATATGCTGGCAGTAACTTAGTACATTGGTGTTTTAGTGATGATTACGCAGATCAATTGGAAGATAAAGGTTTGAGTGCTAAAGCAGTTGCAAGTGAAATGTTACTAATTGCAGATGGTGATATTCAGGGTAAAGCTGATCGGGTTCATGTTTTAAAAAGTGAGTTAAAGAAAGAAAATTACATAATTTTAGAATGTAAAGAAACTGAAAATACGTTACCTAAGGATTCAATCATTAGAATAGCTCAGAAGAAATTCAGTAAAATGAAATCTAAGACTAAACAAGGATTTAATATTGAAAAATTAAAGGAAATTAATTCATTAGATTATTTTGATCATAAAGATTATGGCATAGGAAAATTATTGGATGATCAAATACGAAATCCAAGAACTTCTGCTGAAAAAACTGCTTTTGCCGATGGTACAGGTGTAGGAACCATTAAATATAAACTAGATTTTTGTCGTGAAATCATCAAATATTTTGATGAAAATCCTGATTGGGAAATGACACCAAAAGCAAAGGATCTATGCATCCGAATTTTCAAACATATTGAAAAGTGTAATTCAAATTAGAAAAAGACCGCCTAAGCGGTCTTTTTTAATTAAACATTAAATCCAATATGTTTACCTGTAGGTAATTCGACATCAATACGAAGTTTTCCCCCCATTGCTTCTACATATTTTTTCATGGTTGATATTTTTAAATCATTACCACGGTTTTCGATTGCAGAAAGCGAAGGCTGTTTAATCCCTAAAGTTTCTGCTAATTCTTTTTGAGAAATTTCCAACTCTTCACGAATCATGTGAAGATGCTGTTCAAGCATCAGTTCTTCTGCCATTTGCTGAATACGAGCTTGGCTTTCAGCAGAGCGAGCTGCCAATAACTCTTGTAAACTTTTTGCCATGTTAGGAATCTCCTAAACTCTTTAAATGCAAAGTGTATTGCTCATCTGCAATTGCCAGCATTTCTGTATAAAAACGCTTTTTACCGCTTTTATCACCAATGCATAACACAATCGCTTGTCTTAACGGATCAAAAGCAAAGAAAGCTCGAATCGGTTTGCCACGGTGTTGCACACGAAGTTCTTTCATATTGGTATATTTAGAATCATATACAGTGTCCACCAAAGGTCGACCTAAGCTTGGTCCTTGTGATTGCAACACAACTAAAGCTGCCAAGACCTTTTCTTGTGTCGAATCGTCTTGCTGAGCAAGCCATTCATTAAATACATCTGTGGTCAATACTGTCCACATAGCACAACCAAAATATAGACTATAAGCTATATCATAATTTAATCGAGTAAACACTGCAAATAAAAAACCGCCCTCACGGACGGTCTTAAAATTGCCTCCTTTTTTAAAGGAGGGTTAGTGAGGATTTTTTATGCCACAGGCGACAACGTAAACAAAACTTGCCCTGTTTTCACTGTTTGCCCTTTTTCAATGGTAATTTCAGAAACCTTCATCCGCTCAGGCGCAATAATTGGAATCTCAATCTTCATCGCTTCAATCACCGCAAGCGTTGCACCTTCTTCAACAATATCACCTGACTTGCATTCAATTTTCCAAATACTTCCCGGCATATGCGATTCCACAGCACAGCCCCCTTCAGGTACGTCAACCCGTTCACCATCATCCACAGCATCAAGGCTTTCAGAGACATATTCTGCAAGTCCTGCCTCATGCCAGCGACGACGTTCTGCATCAAAGTTAGCCTGTTGCACAGACTTAAATGCAGAAATGGATGCTTGGTTTTCAGTTAGGAAGTCGTTGTACTCTTTTAAGTTCAGCACGCCTTCTTCAATACGAAGTTTTAAGCGACCTGCTTTAAAGTCCTCACGCATTTGCATGAGTTCAGTTTCAGACACTTCATAGAATTTAATTTGGTCAAAGAAGCGTAGTAACCAAGGCATACCTTGTTCAAAATCAGGGTTTTTACGATAACGAGACCACATTTGCGTAGTACGACCCACAAACTGATAGCCTCCCGGACCTTCCATACCATAAACACACATATACGCACCGCCAATACCGACAGCATTTTCAGGCGTCCATGTCCGTGCAGGGTTGTATTTCGTCGTCACTAAACGCTGGCGAGGATCAAGCGGTGTTGCCACAGGTGCACCTAAATACACATCGCCCAAACCCATGACCAAATAACTCGCGTCATATACCACATCTTTGACCGCTTGTTTGTCTTTTAAACCATTAATACGACGGATAAACTCAATATTGTCAGGACACCATGGTGCATCTGGACGTACCGTTTGCATATAACGCTCTGTCGCTAGCTGGGTTTGTGAATCCTCCCAAGCGAGTGGTAAATACACAGTCCGTGACGGTACTTGCATTTGGGTCACATCAGGCAGTTCAGCTTCCGCGACTTGTAGTAAACGCAATAAATCCAATTGATCAAGCTTGATCGAATCAAAATGAATTTGCAGTGAACGAATCCCCGGTGTGAGATCAATAATTCCTGTGATATTTTGCTTTTCAACCCATTGCATGAGTGCATGAATACGGAAACGTAGGTTTAAATCTAAAACCAACTCACCATATTCCACCAACATGTAGTTGTTGCCCGCAGGACGATACACCACATCTGGCAAGCCATTCTGACCTTTTAAAGTATCAAGCACCGCATTTTTTAAGGTGGAAAGTTCAGGATAAAATGACTCATCAAATGCCACAACCTGCGTATCAGATGCTTCTAATTGCGCATGATATTTTTCATTTAAGAGCTTAGCTTGATGATAACTCACAGGTATAAATCTGACTTTGTCTCCTGCTTTCAATTGACCAAGCTTCCAAAGCTCAGAATTAATCACCACGGCAGGACAAACAAAGCCTCCTAAACTTGGACCATCTGGACCCAAAATAATCGGCATATCACCCGTAAAGTCGATAGCACCAATGGCATAAGCATTGTCATGAATATTCGATGGATGCAAACCGGCTTCACCACCATCCTCACGTGCCCATTCAGGTTTTGGACCAATCAAACGAATACCTGTACGGCTTGAGTTAAAGTGAATCTCAAAAGTATTGGCAAAGAAGGTATCAATGTCTTTTTTAGTAAAGAAGTCTGGTGCACCATGCGGGCCGTACATCACCGCAATTTCCCATTCATGACTAAACGTTGGCACTTGTTCAGGCGCAAGCGCTGTCACTTGTTCAGATGTAAATGCCATGATTGGCAACATATCTCCAATCAATAAATTACGACCAGCATGACCACCAAACTGACCAAGGGTAAAGGTTGCTTGTGAGCCTAAATATTCAGGTACATTCAAACCGCCTTTAATGCCGATATAGGTACGGCAACCTGTGGCGATTTTTCCACATTTTAAAATCTGACCTTTACGCACATTCACGGTTTGCCACATTGGTACAGACATACCATCAAGCGTTGATGGCATATCACCACCCGCCAATACAATTTGGCTATCACAGTGGAATTTTAAACTTGGGCCTTGCAAAGTGCATTCAAGCCCTGCCGTGTTATATGCATTGCCTAACAATTGATTCGCAACATTAAGTGACAGCGGATCAATCGCACCTGATGGTGGCACACCCACATCCCAATAGCCCAAACGACCTGTGACATCTTGCACAGAAGTTTGAATGCCTGATTGCAACACTTCAATTTTTTGGGTTTTCCACTCAAATGTATTTAAGAATCGTGTGGTTTGCGTACCGGCTTTAAATACATCGCAGTTGATAATATTTTGTAGATATTCAAGATTAGTTTCAATGCCTGCAACCGATGTTTTGGCGAGTGTTTCGGTCATTGCAGCAATTGCAGAGTCACGATCATCCGCTGTGACAATGATTTTCGCAATCATCGGGTCATAAAATGATGAGACATTTGAACCGGTTTCTACCCAAGTTTCATTGCGTGCCTGCGGATCAAAATCGACATAGGTCAACAGCCCTGCACTCGGTTGGAAGTTTTTAATTGGGTCTTCTGCATATAAACGTACTTGAATTGAATGACCTTTCGATTCAAGTTGTGCTGTTGGTGCAATCCAATCCCCACTACCGAGAGTCACCATCCATTCCACAAGGTCTACACCAAACACTTGCTCTGTCACACCATGTTCAACTTGCAGGCGGGTATTCACTTCTAAGAAATAGAATTCCTGTGTGTCGGTATCCATCACAAACTCAACTGTACCTGCCGAACGGTAACTCACCGACTGCATCAGCCCAATCGCAATCGATTGAATATAAGCACGTTGATCATCATTGATATGTGGTGCTGGGGTTTCTTCCACGACTTTTTGATTACGGCGCTGTACCGAACAATCTCGCTCGCCAAGTGCTAAAACTAAGCCATTGCCATCACCAAAAATTTGCACTTCGATATGACGGGCATTTTGTACAAATTTCTCTAAATATAAACCTGCGTCTTTAAAGTTGGCTTGGGCAAGATATGACACTGTAGAATAAGCATCTTTCAGCTCTTCTTCATTCCACACCAAACGCATACCAATACCGCCACCGCCCGCGGTACTTTTCAGCATCACAGGATAACCAATACGATTGGCTTCAAGCAGTGCTTCAGCTTCATCTGCCAAAAGCTGACTGCCCGGAAGAAGTGGTACATTGGCTTGAATCGCGAGTTGACGCGCGGTATGTTTTAAGCCAAAGGATTTCATTTGCGCCGAATTTGGCCCTAAAAATACAATGCCTTGCGCTTCACACAGATCACAAAATTCTGCATTTTCAGACAAGAAGCCATAGCCCGGATGAATCGCTTCTGCGCCTGTTTGTTTCGCGACTTCTAACATTTTATCGACATTTAAATAACTTTGGCTGGCAGGACTATCACCAATAAATACCGCTTCATCAGCTAAGGTCACATGCAAAGAATCACGGTCTGCTTCGGAATACACTGCAACGGACTGAATGCCTAATTTTTTCAGTGTACGGATCACACGACACGCGATTGCACCACGGTTGGCAATGAGGACTTTATTAAACATGCTATTACTCCTCACCTTCACGGATGATCAGTTGAATTTTTGTTGGGTTATAGGCATTACATGGGTTATTCAGTTGTGGACAATTGGAAATGAGGACAATGAGATCCATTTCAGCTTTAATTTCAACATATTTACCCGGTGCAGAAATACCATCATCAAATTTCAAATGTCCCTCAGCGGTCACAGGCACATTCATAAAGAAGTTAATATTTGGGCCGATATGGCGCACATTTAAGCCATGTTTTTTGGCAATCGGATGTTGCGACAGAGCAATCATGAAATTATTACGGCAACTGTGCATTGGAAATTTGTCATGTGCATAGCGAACAGTGTTGCTTTCACATGAACATGCACCGCCTAAGGTGTCATGACGACCACAGTTATCGTCATGGATGGTGGCAATTTTATTGCCAAAGTTGGTGTATAGAGCTGTGCCTTTTTCTAAATAGATTTGTTGATTAATAGCCAATGTATCGGTTGCGCTATAACGCTCTTCACGGTTTAGGCTTGAAATAAATAAGGTATCGACAGCTTGATTACCTTCGAGGTCAACGATACGAAAATATTGCCCTTTTTTGACTTCGCACATCCATGCTTCACCAGCAGGACATACTTCGCTTAACACTGATTTTTCAAAATTTTGTGTTGGGTTTACTAATGCAGTCATGATCATCCCCCTCAAGCCGTTAAAGCGTAATAGCGTTTATTATTTTGAAAAGCACGTTGATTTTGCGGGCAAGAATCACGGCAAACATCGGTGTCTGCCAAAGGCAACGCCTTAAATAAACTTAGTTGTACATCAGCAGGGTTATATTCTTCTGCTTGAGATAATCCATGTGGTGCACTAGATAAAAAGACCAAACAATCCATTTCAAAGCGCAGTTCAATGACTTGATTTGTATTGTCCGATGCAACATAACTTAAGTTGCCATTGTCATCAGGTTGAACTTTAGAGAATAAATTTAAGGTACTGCTGAGGTCAGTTGCAGATAAGCCAAACTTGGTCATTTCAAGCAATAAGCTATCTTTGCCATTACGGTACATATCATTACGGGCATCTTGGAAAGTTTTTGAACCAAATTGTTGTTCGATTTGTTGTGCGGTGCTTGGCGCACAGAACGCATCATTCCAGCCATGGTCATCTTTAACAATCGAAATCATCGCGCGACCTAAATCCGACGCCAAAATATGACCTGTACTTAAATAAGCCGTGTGCTGCCCCTTAAGACTATCTGGCATGTTGTAGCGTTCAAGCTTATCTTCACTATTTACACAGTACAGTGCCACATTGGCATTTTGCCCTAGCGATTTAAGCTGTAATACTGCCCCACGCTGAATACGCGCTGACCAGTGGTGTCCACCCGGTAAAAGTTCAGTCCATAGTGCTTTATCGTCATGATAATGTATTGTGCTCATTGCAGCCTCTGCCTAATTCTTAACTGTTTACCTCCCGGGCTTTTATCCCTCCGTGCAGCTTTGCTTTGAATTAAAACGAAGCCGTGAACTCTCGGTCGCGGTCATACATGAAGATGTATCGGAACCCTAGATCACTTTATGATGTATGTAGAAATGCAAAGGCTGTGCCAATTTAGTATTACCAATTTATATAAACGTAATACTGCTATTTATTAGACTTTTTTATAGTATTGAGCTATAGCATGACCAAATCGGGTGCAGCCCATGCACAAAATTGCTGCAAAAATTGCAAAAAAAAGCCCAAAATCATTTTTGGGCTTTATGTAATGCATAAAAATTATTTTACCAATATCTCGTGGAACATATGACGTAGCCATTGATGGCTGGTTTTATGATGGCAAGACATATGCCAATATTGCTTCACGCCATAGGTTGGAAATGCAATCGGTGCGTCAAATATTTTTAAGTTGCCGCGCGAAAGCAATACTTCACTCAAGTAATACGGCACAGTAGCAATCGCATCAGTGTCTTGCACGACTAAGCCTACACCTAAATAACTAGGTAAACGCATCAAAATATCACGTTTTAAATCAAGGTTAAGCAGCTCATTTTCAATATGGTAGTGCCCCATCCCTGCATCAATATCAATGTGCGACTCTGATAAATATTGCTCAGTTGTAATGGTGTCACCCTTTAATCGCGGATGATCCTTAGCTGCAATCACCACATAATATTGCTCAAACAGTTTTTGCTGATAAAAGCCGCTTTCCAAATGCGGTAAAAAACCCAGTGCCAAATCAATTTCACCATTCGCCATTTGATAACTGGTTTCAGTGGTAATCGGTCGTACATTTAGACGTATTTGTGGCGCGTGTTTTTTTAGATATTGGCTGATTTTAGGCAATAAAACCAAATGAGAAACATCGGTCATGGCTAGAGTAAATTGTTGATCTGAAATGGCTTGATCAAAATTAATTGTAAAATTATTAATGGCTTCGACTTTACTCAAGGCTTCGCTGACTAAAGGAAATAACTGACGCGACAACTCCGTAGGCACCATTTCATTGCCGATACGTAAAAATAAGGGGTCGTTATAATGCTGTCGTATTTTATTTAAAATATTACTGACTGTAGGCTGACTCATCTGCAAGTGTTCAGCAGCTTGTGACACATTTTTGTACTTATAAACATGAAAAAAAATGCTAAGAAGTTTACAGTCCAATTCAAACACGAAAGATTTAATCCCTAATTAAATATTGCAAGTTATGCTGTGCATCATCTGCTGAATTATACAAAAAGCCAATAACGAAATATTACTTTTATTGCAGATGAAACGCCAGTTTAGCCTGCTCAGTTGCAATCAGCTTTTCAACACTCCAATCCGTCCGCATAATAGACACAGCTCGAATTTGGATATCAACATGCTTCAAGGAAAAAAACTGGTTTGTTTTGATTTAGATGGCACACTTATCGACTCTGTTGGCGTGTGGAATCAGGTCGACGCAGATTTGATTCAACAGTTAACTGGACAAACCATCCAACTGGGTTTAATTCAACGTGAACGTGACATTCAGCTGCAATTATTTAAAAACACACCAGACCCTTACTTAATGTACTGTAACTATCTAAAAGATACTTATAAAATTGAACAACACACGGCTGATCAAATCAAACAGCAACGATATGCCATTTCACAACATTTTTTAGAACATATCATCTTGCTTAAACCACATGCAGCGTTATTTGTTCAACAGCTCATTCAGCAAGGCATTCAGGTGGCAATTACCACCACGACCAGCTTGCAAAATATTTATCGATATCAAAAAAATATCAACATTTATCCAAAGCTGCATTTTGAAAATACTTTTGATCTGATCCTGACCCGTGAAAGTGTCAAAAATATTAAGCCGCATCCTGAAGTCTATTTACAGGCGATTCAACATTTTGCCGTTCAACCTGAAGAATGTTTAATTTTTGAAGATTCGCTCATTGGTGTAGAAGCCGCAAATGCCGCAGGCATTGAAGTCGTTGCCGTGTATGACGCATATTCAGAGCACGAAATTGAGCAAATCAAAAATAAAGCGGATTACTTTATCCATGATTTCTCTTCTGTCTTAAACTACTGACTAGTAATCAATCATTCGCTTTAGAGTTAAAAAAAGCAGCCCAATTTAGAGGCTGCTTTTGATATTTTTGCATCAATAGATAATTGATCTATTTTACTTTTTTATAAATTGATCCAGATCCGACTAAATTTCCAGTTTTTTCGTCAATCGCAAATTCAACAGCACCTGTCCCAGAGTTTACAGCCAGTAACCCAGATTCAGCAACAGACGCAGGTACAGGATTTTTCTTTTCAGATTTACCACTTTGTTTATCTTTTAAAGTATTGGTAATGAAATAGTTTTCACCATTTTTACTAATAATCAACGCATTTTCAAGTTGCGGATCTACTGCGGTATTTTGCCATGTTCCAGCATAATCAGGCGCTGGACTTTGTTTACATGCAGTGAGGAGAACTGCGAACAACATCGCAGAAAATAATTGAATCTTTTTCAAAATACTGACCTTCTTTGTCAATGAATTTTGCATTATAGAAAGCCTTGAAGAGAACTTTAGACCGTTCGTGTTGTGCAAAAGTTTCAAACAAAGTGCTGCTGTTTTTCTTTTGTCATGTTTTGAAACATTTGTAGTCTTTCATAATAAATAAGCCCACTTAATCGTGGGCTTATTTAAATATTTTCAATCTTTAGATTTATACGATTTGACGCATTGAACCTGTTTCTTCAAAAGTGGCATGCCAAGACAAGGCCTCTTTTAAAATATGCGGCGTTTGACCACCACGCTCACATGCACGTTCAAAGTAGCTCAACAATGCTGCGCGATAATCTGGATGCGCACAGATTTCAATGACTTTACGTGCACGCTCACGTGGTGAAAGACCACGTAAATCTGCCAAGCCCTGCTCTGTAACTACGATGTCAACGTCATGGTCAGTATGGTCGGTATGACTCACCATTGGCACGACAGATGAAATCGCACCGCCTTTTGCAATCGACTTGGTTACAAAAATGGCAATGTGCGCATGACGAGTAAAATCTCCTGAACCACCGATACCGTTCATCATTTTGGTACCCGTCACATGGGTCGAATTTACGTTTCCGTAAATATCAAACTCAAGCGCAGTATTAATCGCAATAATGCCTAAACGTCGAATGATTTCAGGGTTATTGGATAGCTCTTGTGGACGTAACACAATTTTGTCTTTGTACTGATCAAAATTGTTCATCACATGCTGTGCACAAGGCTCAGACAGCGTCATTGAACAGCCTGAGGCAAATTTCATTTTTCCAGAATCAATTAGCTGGAAAGTACAGTCTTGTAGTACTTCTGAATACATTTCCAAATCATGAAAATTCGAATGCTCAAAACCGGCAAATACAGCATTGGCAATCGAACCCACACCTGACTGTAGCGGGCCTAAATTTTCAGGCAAACGCCCTGCTGCTACTTCACCTTCAAAGAAATCAATCAGGTGCTGAGCAATCGCTAGGGTTTCAGCATCAGGTTCATCCATTTTAAACTGGGTATCTGGCAGATCATTCAACACAATAGCTGAAATCTTATCGGGGCTGACATTGATCCCAATCGTACCAATACGTTCACCGACCTGAGTCAGTGGAATTGGCCCACGGTTTGGTCGCGCTTTCGGCACATAAATATCATGTACACCTTCGAGCACTGGGTTAATCGTATTATCAATTTCAATAATCACATGATCTGCCATTTCAATGAAATTGGCTGAGTTACCACATGAACCTGTCGGAATAACTTGACCATCTTCTGTAATTGCAGTCGCTGCAATAACGGCCACATTAATGCGCGGTAAATTATGATGACGAATATTATCGGCCATTTCAGACAAGTGTTGGTCAATATACATGACCTCGCCAGCGTTAATGGCTTTACGTAAACCAGGATCTGCCTGATACGGATAACGACGTTCTATCGCATGCGCCGCATTGAGGCGACCATCGATACTATTTCCTAAACTAGCACCCGTTGCCAACGTGATACGAAGAGGATGTGAAACTGCATGATCTGCAAGTGCCAATGGAACCGTCTTTGCCTCACCTGCACCACCAAAACCACTTAAACCAACCACTGAACCATCTTGAATTAACTCAATCGCTTTTTCAGCAGACATTACTTTGTCGCGAAGGGAGAGTAAGCGAATGCGATCTAAACCATTCATAATTAAATCTCAAAAAATAAATATCTCAAAATAAACATCTTTTTTCGCCATCCCAGCGAACTGAGATAGCGTTTGTTATTGCTTATCTAAAAACGTACTTATCTAAAAGCTTACTTATATAAATTGAGGCAAATTAAATCAGTTCAACCGCAATTGCAGTTGCTTCACCGCCACCAATACACAGTGCTGCGACACCTTTTTTACCGCCAGTGCGTTTTAAGGCATGAATCAGCGTCACAATAATACGTGAACCTGATGAACCCAGTGGGTGACCAAGTGAGCAAGCACCACCATGAATGTTCACTTTTGCTTCATCTAAGTTAAATCCATCAATCGCCAGCATCGTAACCATGGCAAATGCTTCATTGACTTCCCATAGATCGACCTCTTGTGCATCCCAACCGGCTTGTGCAAGTACTTTCTCAATAGCACCGACTGGAGCAATCGTGAACTCTGACGGATGCTGTGAATTTGTAGCATAAGCAACGACTTTTGCCAGTGGTGTTAAACCACGTGCTTGGGCCGTTTCTTCTGATGTAACCACCAAAGCAGATGCACCGTCAGAAATTGAGCTGGCATTGGCAGCTGTGATCGTGCCGTCTTTTTTGAATGCAGGACGCAGTGTAGGGATTTTTTCAGGCTTAGCACTTAAAGGCTGTTCATCTGTGTCAACAACGACGTCACCTTTACGGCTTTTAACGGTAACCGGCACGATTTCATTTTTAAAGAAACCACCTTGAATCGCTGCAACGGCTTTATTGAGTGAGTTGATGGCAAAAGCATCTTGCTGTTCACGGGTATAGCCTTTTTTATCTGCCATATCTTGTGCAAGGATGCCCATCGACAAACCTGTCTCAGCATCTTCTAAGCCTTCTTGAAACATGTGGTCTGTGGTTTTACCATGACCCATACGATAGCCTGAACGCGCTTTTTCAAGTAAATATGGCGCATTTGACATCGATTCCATACCACCAGCAACCACAATATTAGCAGAACCGGCTTTAATCGCATCAGCTGCTTGCATCACTGCCTTCATGCCTGAACCACAAATTTTATTAATCGTGGTGGCACCCGTTGTATCTGGTAATCCTGCTTGACGCATCGCTTGGCGTGCAGGACCTTGTTTAAGACCAGCCGGTAATACACAGCCAAAAATAACTTCGTCAATATCTGTAGCTTCTAAACCTGCACGTGCAACAACAGCCTGAATCGCTGCAGCACCTAAGTCTGGGGCTGTACAAGATGAAAGTGAACCCTGAAAACCACCCATCGCTGTACGTACGCCATCTACAATTACAATCATTTCTTATTTCATCCTGTTTTAAATCTTTTAACCCCAAGGAACCATGACTGGTTCCTCAGATTTTCCATCTTAATGTTTTTCACAGTGGTTTCGATGAAACCTTAAGATTGAGCGGTGAAGTATTCTTCAGATAGCTGCATGATAAGTTCAGAACCTGCTTTAATGCGTTGAGCACGGGCAGCAAGGTCAGGTAGAACTTTCTCAACATAGAAATCTGCGAGTACTAGTTTGTTTTGGAAGAAGCTCTCTGGTTTTGCAGCCGCAGCTTTGCTAATACGCGCAAACATATACACAAAGCTGAGTAAACCAACAGCGTGCAGGTAATCGACTGCCACCGAACTGCTAAAGTCTGGGGTGGTCTTAGATTGTTCTACAATGAATTGCGTTAATGCTTCAACTTCGTCAGAAACTTGCAATGCTGCAGATTTAACTTTTGAATCAGCCATGGTTGCAGCAAAGTCACGAATTTCAGCAATGTATTCGGCAATAAATGCACCATTACATTTCGTGGTTTTGCGTCCAATTAAATCAATCGCTTGTACGCCATTTGTGCCTTCGTAAATCTGTGAAATACGTAAGTCACGAATGCATTGCTCCATACCCCATTCACGGATATAGCCATGACCACCAAAGCACATTTGCGCTTCTAAAGTAGCTTGTAGGGCTGTATCTGTTAGGTAGGCTTTTGCAATAGGTGTCAATAAAGCCACGCGGTCATTGGCTTTTTTCACAGCAGCTTCGTCAGTTGAATATTTTGTAATATCCAGTTGCTGGCCAACATACACAGCAAATGCACGAGATGCTTCGTTGTTGGCGCGTACATTCAACAACATACGACGTACATCACCATGTACTAAAATAGAGTCTGCTGGTTTTTCAGGAGATTTCACACCTGTCGCAGAACGACCTTGTAGACGATCAGTCGCATACTGTGCAGCATTTTGGTAAGCAAATTCTGCAGCGCCAATCCCTTGGATACCCATCGATAAACGTTCATAGTTCATCATGACAAACATCGCCGCAAGACCTTCGTTTTCTTTACCAACGATATAACCTTTGGCACCATCAAAGTTCATAACACACGTTGCAGAACCTTTAATACCCATCTTGTGTTCAATTGAACCCGCTGAAACAGCATTACGTTCACCGACTGAGCCATCGGCATTGACATGGAATTTTGGAACGATAAACAATGAAATACCACGTGAACCCGCAGGTGCATTTGGCGTTTTTGCTAACACAAGATGGATGATGTTTTCACACAGATCATGTTCACCACTGGTGATGAAAATTTTCGTGCCTGTAATATTAAATGAACCATCTTCATTCGGCTCTGCTTTGGTTTTAATGATCCCCAAATCAGTCCCTGAATGTGGTTCAGTTAAACACATAGTGCCTGACCATTCACCCGTATAAAATTTTGGAAGATAGGTTTCTTTTTGCTCTTGCGAAGCACGGTCATTAATCGCCATACCTGCACCCACAGTCAGTAGTGGATACAACATAAATGATGGATTGGTACTCCAAATCATTTCGTCAGCAAGTACTGTCAACATTTTCGGCATGTTTTGGCCGCCCCATTCTTCAGAAGCGCCTAAACCCACCCAACCACCTTCAGCGAATTGTTTAAAAGCGTCTTTAAACCCTGTAGGCGTAGTAACAACACCATTACTAAACTGCGCGCCACCTTCTTCATCTGCAGTACGGTTCAAGTCTAGAATAACGTTTTTAGAAAACTTAGCCATTTCTTCTAAAATGGCATTTGCAGTCGCCATATCAATATGAGCTAAGTTTTCATTTGACTGCCAGAACTCATCTGCATTGAATACATCATTTAAGATGAAGTCCATGTCCTTTAACGGCGCATTGTATATTGGCATTGTACTTTCCTTTTCTACAGGCTTTGTCAGCGTCTTTGACAAAGTACTTTTTTAAAGTTGCACGCTCCCGCACAAAATCATCAAATCAATTTTGTGTGGATTTTTTAAAGATCTGTTTTTTCAGATAGATATCTAAAATGGATATAGATAATGTGTTTTTACCGACAAGTGGAAAATAACCACCTGATATTTTGAGCAGCATTATTTTATTACAATTAAATAAATTTATTGAGTTGACTAAATTTATAATTGGTAATTGATTAAAACCAAACATAATAGTACCTATAATCATGTTTAATTTAGGTTGTATTAATAACATAACAACCAAGACCGTTTTGTTAAATGCTGCTTTTGTTGTAAAAGCGAAAAGACAATAAATTAAAAAAAATAAAAATGGAATTTTATTTCAAAAAAATGACCTCAAGGGTTCAGTTTTATTGACATTAATTTTATGCTATGAATTCTATATGTTTTACGCACCCTACTAATGTGTTTATTTTTAAACCAATTTATGTAATATTTGAGACCATAGTGGAATGTAAGATTCACAAGATTTAGCTTAAGCTAGGCTTGTTCACCCTCAAGATGTTTATGGAACAGTTATCATGAGTTCAGTACGCCAACAAAATTTTATCCTTCGCAAGGAAAAAATTTTAGCCATGGCAGAAACCCTGCTATTAGATAATAATCAAGACATCACCTTAAGTGAGTTAGCTTGTGAACTAGATATTGCCAAAGGCACGATTTATAAACATTTTAAAAGTAAAAACCAATTATATTTAGAACTGATTATCTTAAATGAAAAACGATTATTAGAAATTTCAAAAAAATATAATCATGATATTAAAACTTATGTTTCACAATATATGCTTTACAATATGTTGAATTCTAATCGAACTATATTATTACATGTCATTGAAGAACGCTTAACCAATAATGAACGTAAATTAAAAGAGTTATTTGAAGAGCTCTATCGTGTTCGTGAAGAACGTATTATTGAAATTAAGGATATGACCAGTGATTATTTAAAATCACTTGAAAGCGCAATGTCGATACGTGATTATTTATCCTATATTTGGACGGTCACTTATGGTGCATCCCTACTCCTTAATTCGACGCATTATCAAAAATCAATCGGTTCACGTGAACGTTTAATCAAGCTATATATTAATCAGGCGCTGATGACGCCAGATAAAATTTCAGCCGTATAAAATTGATTTATAAATAAAAAAATCCGAACAATTGTTCGGCTTTTTTTATACATTAGACAATATCTAAGTTATGCAATCACAGGTGGGAAACCATCTTCGGTTAAAGCGCTAATCAATTGCTCTGCACTGGCACTGGATTCAACCTCAACTAATTTAGTGGCTACATCAATAGTGACCGTTGCATTTTCATCTAAGTCTTTAATCGTTGCTGTCACGCTACGTGCGCAACCACCACATGTCATATTATCAATACGAAATTTCATGCTGTTCATCCTTCTTTTCTAATAACAACACTATAAACCTTGCCACGATTGTAAGGTCAAGCGGGTTTAAATCTTTGCTGTATGGCAGCACTCAGCCATGCCCGTTTCGATTTGATTTAAAATCGTACAATCGGCTTGATCATTACCGGCACAGCCATCGACGGACTGTTGCAAGATCTCAACCATGGCCTGTAAGTCTGCGATTTTTTGATTTAAGGTCTGGATATGTTTTAACGCCAATGATTTAACTTCAACACTTTGCCGACTTTGATTTTCCCAAAGTCCAAGTAAATCTTTCATTTGTTCAGAAGAAAAACCTAAATCACGTGCATGTCTCAAGAAACTCAAGGTTTTAATATCGGCTTCCGAGTAAATTCGATAGCCTGCATCGGTGCGCTGCGCATTATTTAACAGCCCAATCGATTCATAATAGCGGATCATTTTTGCAGAAATGCCCGATGCTTTCGCTGCTTGTCCAATATTCATCTCAAGACTCCTGAAAAACTGGCCCTTTAAATGCTTTTAAACGTAAGGCATTCGACACAACAAACACCGATGAAAGTGCCATTGCACCTGCTGCGAACATAGGTGAAAGTAGTATGCCAAAGAATGGATATAACACACCTGCAGCGACAGGAATCAATGCTGCATTGTAAATAAATGCCCAAAATAGGTTTTGGCGAATATTATTCATCGTCGCTGTGCTCAGTGCGATTGCTGTCGGCACCATTTGTAAATTACCCGACATAAGCACAACGTCCGCGGCCTCTATCGCCACATCTGTCCCTGTACCAATCGCCATGCCCACATCTGCTTGCGCAAGTGCAGGCGCATCATTAATACCATCGCCAACAAAACATACAACACCATGTTCTTTTTGCAACTGTTGTACAGATTGCACTTTTTGATCTGGCATCACTTCAGCAATCACATGATCAATTTTCAACTGTCGTGCTATGGCAGTGGCAGTGTGTCGGTTGTCGCCTGTAATCATGGCCACTTTCAGCCCTAAATCATGCAAAGCTTGAATGGCTGCGAAGGTTGTGGCTTTGATCGGGTCGGCTACAGCAACAATGGCAGCAAGCTGTTGATCGATCGATACATATAGCGGGGTTTTCCCTTCATTGCCCATGCGTTCTGCCAGTGCTGAAAAGATTTGTGTTTCTAAACCAAGTTTATGCATCAAATGATCTGCACCAATATAAATGCTTTGTCCTTCAACAACCGCCTGAATCCCAGCACCAGTCACGGAATCAAACTGTTCAACTTCTAAAAGTTGCACTTGCATCTCTTTCGCAGCTTGTACAATGGCATAGGCAATCGGATGTTCAGATTTCTGCTCTACAGAGGCCAATAACTGAAATACGCGATCTTTATCAAAAGCTTCAGTGACTTCAAAATCTGTCAGTTTCGGTTTACCTTCCGTCAATGTCCCTGTTTTATCGACTGCAACCACTTGAGTATTTTTGAGTTGTTGTAAGGCTTCACCTTTACGGAACAATACTCCAAGCTCTGCACCTCGCCCTGTACCGACCATGATAGATGTTGGCGTTGCCAAACCCATTGCACATGGACATGCGATGATCAGTACTGCTACAGCATTGACTAAGGCATAGGTTAAACTCGGTTCAGGTCCAACTACATACCAAACTAAAAAGGTGATCAACGCCAACGCCATTACCACCGGTACAAACCATAACGTGACTTTATCCACCAAAGCTTGAATCGGTAATTTTGAACCCTGAGCCTGTTCGACCATATGGATAATTTGTGCCAAAACAGAATCTTGACCTACCGCAGTGGCTTGTATTTTCAATGCCCCATTTTGGTTAATCGTTCCACCGACAACTTGATCACCGGCTTTTTTCTCGACAGGAATTGGCTCGCCACTGATCATGGATTCATCAATATAACTGTTCCCAGACACTACAGCACCATCGACTGGGCAACGTTCACCAGGCCGTATTTCAATCAACATACCTGTTTCAACATCACTAATCGGCAAATCTATATAGCTACTAGATTGCTCAACACGTGCTGTTTTGGGTTGCATGCCGACTAAGTATTGAATAGCTTGCGAGGTTTTACCTTTGGCTTTCGCCTCCATAAAACGACCCAAAAGAATCAACGCCACAATTACTGCGGCTGCTTCAAAGTACACATGAACCGTACCTTGCGGTAATAATTGCGGAGCAAATGTTGCAACACAAGAAAAACTATAAGCAGATAAAGTCCCGACTGCGACCAAAGAATTCATATCTGGGGCAAGTCGCGCAAGTGCTGGTATGCCGTGCTGATAAAAGCGTCTTCCGGGTAGGATTAACACCAAAGTGGTTAATATAAACTGAATATACCAACTATTTTGTGTCCCTAAATTATGTGCAATAAAATGATGAAAAGCTGGAATCATATGTGATCCCATCTCCAAGATAAAAACAGGAACAGCGAGTACCAATGCGATGATTAAATCACGTTTGAGCAACCGAGCTTCATCGGCTTTTTTTTCTGCCATTGTCGGTTGTAGTTGTGTAGCAACGGTCGCACTGTATCCCACTTTTTTAACTGCCGCGATCAATTCCTGTGTTTTTGAAACTGGCGCCTGAACAAAGGCTTTTTCACTGGCTAAATTTACCGTTGCTTTATTGACACCGTCTACAGCGTTTAAGGCTTTTTCAACCCGTGCCACACATGAAGCACAGGTCATTCCATCAATATTTAATTCAATATTGGGCTGTGCAATATGAAAACCTGCTTTTTCTACAGACTTCGCCAATGCAGAATTTTCAACAGATGCCAATGCCGTAATCGTGGCTTTTTCAGTTGCCAAATTCACTTTTGCATCGATGACTTCTGGAACTACCTTTAAGGCTTTTTCAACACGTGCAACACACGATGCGCAAGTCATTCCTTCAATTTCAAGTTCAATCTGCTTTTGTGCAACGCCAAAACCTGCCTTTTCAACGGCCTGAATTACAGCAGAATAATCCACATTTTTATCACTCTGAACATGTGCTGTTTCAGTGGCTAAATTCACTTGAGCATCAGTGATGCCATCGACTTTTTTTAAGGCTTTTTCAACCCGTGCCACACAAGAAGCACAGGTCATCCCTTCAATAGCAAGTGTGCCATCAAAAAGTTTGCGTTCTGTCGAATCTGTCATGGCAACATCCCAATCATATGTGCTTGTTTTAGGCTATAGCTTAAACTTTACCACAATGGGAAGGTCAAGTTTTTCTGACTCACAGCAAGGCTTTTCTTTAAGGTATAAAGAATTGCGAAGATTTAAAAACATAATCAATAATATTGAATAATGATTATTCAATTAGTTTATTTTTCTGATATTAAAACTACACCTTTCCTCATTATTCAGTAAGATAGAGATTCGTGACCACCAAACGAATTACTCTCTTTCGCATGTACAAACTGTCGAACATTTGCTTTAACTGCGCATATTTGTGTGCTTTTTTATTTTTAATTTTAAGTTGGAGTCTAGATCATATTGATGTTTGGCTCACTCAAGTGGTTATCCCTGCTGTCACGATATGCATACTCTTAGGCTTCCTGTTTAAATATATCGCTCGAAAGTTAGGATATGAACCGCCTAAACGAAAAATTAAACAACAAAATGCCAAAAACGATGATCAAGACGCGGCTTAAGACAAGTATAAATAACAAAATCATCAATAAAAAAGCCCATTCAAATGAATGGGCTTTTTTTCATGTCAGACCTATTAGTCAGCACTAATATCTTCAAATAAAACGGAAGAAAGGTAACGTTCACCACCATCCGGTAAAATGACCACAATGGTTTTGCCTGCATTCTCAGGACGTGCAGCAAGTTTTGCCGCCGCAGCCATTGCCGCGCCACTAGAGATACCCACTAAAATACCGTCGTGAGTAGCCGTTTTACGTGCCCACTCGATCGCTTCAGCACTTTCAATACCGATCACTTCATCAACAAGGTCTAGATCTAAGTTACCCGGAATAAAGTTAGCGCCAATCCCCTGAATTTTGTGTGGCCCAGGAGTCAGTGTTTCGCCTTTTTTCGCTTGGGCAATAATCGGAGATTCAGCCGGTTCAACCGCAACAGAATAAAGTGGCTGATTTTTCACTTTTTCAAAATAACTTGAAATGCCAGAAATCGTACCACCTGTACCTACACCCGATACTAAAATATCCACTTTACCACCAGTTGCTTCCCAAATTTCTGGGCCAGTGGTCAATTCATGAATTTTAGGGTTTGCAGGGTTTTCAAACTGTTGTGGTAAATAATACGTTTCAGGATGTTCGGCAACGAGGCGCTGTGCTTCTTCGACTGCACCTTTCATGCCTTTAGCAGGTTCAGTCAATACGAGATTTGCACCAAAAGATTTTAACACCTTACGGCGTTCGATACTCATACTTGCTGGCATGGTTAATGTAATTGCATAACCTTTCGCAGCTGCAACAAATGCCAAAGCAATCCCTGTATTACCACTTGTAGGTTCTACAATATGCATACCCGGTTTTAATAAACCTTTTTCTTCTGCATCTGCAATGAGAGCTGCACCTACACGACATTTCACTGAAAATGCTGGGTTACGGCTTTCAACTTTAGCCAAGACCGTTGCTTCTGACTGAATCGCACGATTAATACGAACTAAAGGTGTATTACCAATCGCTTCAGCGTTATTACTATATACTGCGATACCTAAATTACTCGTTGCTGGAAAAGCTGAATCTGTTGTCATGACTATTTATCCCTTGTGTATTTATTGAATACGATCTTTAGATGATACAATTATTTTCAAAGTGTGCATGATTTTTTAAGCTAATGTCTTATATTTATGTGCATTTTGTGAAAGCTTGCACTAAAATCAAGCAATAAATTTAACTGATTAACTAAATTTAAACTTATAAAAATTAATGATATTTGATTTCATAAAAAACCATAGAAATTGTCTTATTTATTCAATGTATTAAGCCGTGATATCCGTATACTTGAGCTGTTGTTAATCGTATGGACATATCCAATGAATACCGATCTGGAAATCACTACTATGCGTGATTCTGCCGAATTAGTCGTGGGCGTTTTAAAGTCGCTGGCAAATACGGATCGTCTACTAATTTTATGTCATCTAGCACAGCAAGAATTGAATGTGTCTCAGATTGAAGAAATCACTGATATTAAACAGCCAACCCTCTCACAACAACTGATGATGTTACGCAAAAGTGATGTTGTGACCACGCGTCGTGATGGAAAGCAAATTTATTATTCAATTAAAGATGCAAATTTAGTTCAAGTTCTCAATACTCTTTACCAATTGTATTGCAACCAATCTTATAAATAACACTTAGTTATTTTAAAATTTCAAGCCAGACATGCTGTTCTTGCACCACTATAGATGAATTATCGCAATGGGCAGCAATTCAATACCTCAATTTACCCGCAATACTTCTTCAAAATTTCAATATCTATATCTATTTCGAATATCCAAAGCTTTAAATCAGCTCATACTTTTCATTAATTCATTTAAAATGATGGTTTCTTACATATCCCGTAAATAAGCAGCGATATTGAACGGTCAAAATTTATTGCACAAGACTTCTTAGCACTTTTTGTGCATAATATATATGAAATTGTGATTTATATAAGTTTATGTCAGATTTAAAACCTCATTTCTTACAGAAATTTCCTGCTTGGCAGTGGTTACAGCACTACAGCCCCGTGAAATTTAAATCTGATGTACTTGCTTCGCTGATCGTGATTGCCATGTTGGTCCCTCAAGGTATGGCGTATTCCATGCTGGCAGGTTTACCTCCAATCATGGGTTTATATGCCAGTATTTTACCGATGATTGTCTACGCCCTCATTGGTGGAAGCTCAACTTTATCGATTGGCCCTGTGGCAATCATTTCGATGATGACCTTCGCCACGCTCAATCCGCTATTTGAAGTTGGTTCGCCTGTTTATATTGAAGCAGCGACACTTTTGGCCTTAATGGTCGGGCTGATTTCTCTACTTTTGGGTGTATTCCGTTTCGGTTTTTTAATTCAGTTGATCAGTCATCCTGTCATTAAAAGCTTCATTATTGCTTCGGCACTGCTCATTGCACTGGGTCAGTTTAAGTTTCTCGTCGATGTCCCGCTTAAAGCCAATAACATCCCTGAGTTTGTTTTAAGTTTGTGGGAATACCTGAGTTTGACTCACTTTGCTTCACTCATCTTTGGTGTGCTGGCCATACTGTTTTTAATCTATGTGCCGAAAATATTGGCCACTCAATCGATTCAATCCCGATTCGGCTCTACAGCCTTTCTAAGTAAAGCACTGCCACTGATACTCGTGGTGATCTCGATTGCATCGGTGATGTTATTTGACCTGCAAAATGTCGGCATTAAAACCGTCGGTGAAATTCCTTCAGGTTTTCCACCCTTAAGCTTTCCACATTGGAACTGGGAACTGGTACAAACCTTACTGCCCGGTGCAACAATGATTGCCATGATCAGTTTTGTTGAGTCACTGTCTATCGCCCAAGCTACTGCCTTACAACAACGAAGCCAACTTAATAGTAACCAAGAGTTGATCGCTCTAGGTTTAGCCAATCTAAGCGCAGGTGTTAGCTCTGCCTTTCCTGTGACAGGTAGCTTATCGCGTACAGTGGTTAATGCAGATGCAGGTGCAAAAACACCGATGGCTGGCGTGTTGTCGTCATTGCTGATTATCGTTGTCAGTCTTTACTTCACTGGTTTTTTCCAAGACTTGCCCTTAGTGATCTTGGCGGCCACGATTATTGTTTCTATTTGGAAATTAGTCGACTTTAAACCTTTTGTGGATACTTGGCGTTATTCAAAAGCTGATGGTATTGCGATGTGGGTGACCTTTTTCGGTGTGGTGTGTATCGATATTTCTACGGGTCTCATTATTGGCATTATTTCTACCTTTATTCTGTTGTTATGGCGCATTAGTCGTCCACATATTGCGGTGATCGGCTTGGTTGAGGGCACACAGCATTTCCGTAATGTACAGCGTCATCATGTCTATACCGCACCACATATACTCTCGCTCCGTATAGATGAAAATATCTCGTTTTTAAATGCCAATACGCTTAAAGGTTTCCTGATCAATGAAGTCAGTCAAAATATTGACCTAGAGCATGTTGTTATCAATTGCTCAAGCGTCAGTTCAATTGACTTAAGTGCCTTAGAAATGTTGGAAGAGTTAAATGCTGAATTATCAAAATTAGATATTCGACTGCATTTTTCTGAAGTCAAAGGTCCTGTCATGGATAAATTGCAGCACTCAAAATTACTCACTCATTTGAGTGGTCAAATTTTTCTCACCCATTATCAAGCCATGACAGAGCTTGCTACAGCCAGTTCTGAATACCAAATTTAAAGGTGTATTCGCTCACTGTTTAATCAAACCAAATTTGATAAACAGTGAGTTTTGAAAGGCTTACATTTTAATACACAAAAATAGATTATAAAAAACAAAGATTTATTTTTAAATAAAATTATTTTATAAGCATTCTATATTTTCGTATAAAATACAGCACTAATTTTCATCATTTTGTCATTGTAATTCTGACAAGGCTCTCCTATGTTTTCAGCATTTACACGCTTGAGTTTAGTAACCCGAATTATTATCGCCATTATTTTAGGTGTATTGGTTGCTGTTGTGGCTCCGGGCGTTGCACCCTATTTAAGTTTGCTTGGTGATTTATTCATTAAGGCATTGAAATCCGTAGCACCGATACTGGTCTTTGTACTTGTACTGTCATCCATTGCAAATTTCAAAGTGGGTAGCAGTAATTCTTACATTAAACCGATTATGTTGATGTACGCTATTGGTATGTTCCTTGCTGCTTTAAGTTCAGTAGTAGCAAGCCTTTTATTCCCTAGTACATTAATTCTTGATGTTGCTGCAGAAAACCTTGTGCCGCCAGGCAGTCTTGCTGAAATATTGAAAAACTTATTATTAAGTTTTGTCGCAAACCCTGTTACAGCAATTTCTGAAGCAAATTTCATTGGTATTTTGGCTTGGGCTGTTGCCTTAGGTATTGCATTTCGTCATGCATCAGAGAACACCAAAGTCTTTTTATCTGACGCTGCTGATGCAGTGAATAAAGTAATCCGTTTAGTGATTAACTTTGCACCTGTCGGTATCTTCGGTTTGGTTGCTGTTACATTTGCCGACTCAGGTCTAAAAACGCTTGTTAGTTATGCGCACTTACTTGCTGTATTACTCGGTACCATGTTTTTTGTAGCTTTGGTCATTAACCCACTAATGGTGGCATTTATGACTCGCTCAAACCCGTTCCCATTGGTTTTCCAATGCCTACGCGAAAGTGGTATCACTGCATTCTTTACACGTAGTTCAGCTGCAAACATTCCTGTAAACCTTGACCTTGCAAAGCGTCTTGGTGTCCCCGAATCAACTGCAAGTGTAGCAATTCCTTTAGGTGCAACTGTCAATATGGCAGGTGCATCAGTCACAATTACAGTCCTCACTCTAGCAGCAGTTCATACTTTGGGCATTTCTGTTGATTTCAGCACCATGTTGATTTTATCAGTCGTTGCTACCGTTTCTGCATGTGGTGCTTCAGGTGTTGCTGGTGGTTCATTGCTACTTATTCCAGTGGCTTGTGGCCTGTTTGGTATTTCAAGCGATATCGCGATGCAAGTTGTTGCCATTGGTATGGTCATTAGTGTACTTCAAGATTCAACTGAAACAGCTTTAAACTCTTCGACTGACGTATTATTTACAGCTGCAGTAGACCGTGGTTTAAGATAATATCCTGATATTGGATACTTTTTAAGGCGAGGCCATGCCTTTTCAAACTTTACCGCTTTGGATACAACTGGGTGCTTTTTTTCTCGCAGTGAATGCAGGAATGATTAATGTACTCGGGCTGGTGACGATCTTGCACCAGTCGGTATCTCACATGACGGGTAATGTCAGTATGTTAGCCATGGCCTTCATTGCATGGCAGCCAGCTACGATTATTTATTTGATTTTAGTCTTGCTCTGTTATGTGATTGGCTCATTTTATAGTGGGCTTATTCTTGGAAATAGTCACTTTAGCTTAACCCGACGTTATGGCGTCCCATTAAGCTTGGTGGCTTTTTTTATTGTCCTGTGTTGGCTGCTATTACCCTATTTTCCACGTTATGCTTTGCTTTGGGCATGCGTGGCGATGGGTGTACAAAATGCAATGGTCAGCCACTATAAAGGCACCATTATTCGTACCACACACCTCTCTGGTGTTTTGACGGACTTAGGTTTGGCTTTGGGTTATAAAGCTCGTGGACTTTCGGTTGAGTCTAAACGTGTGGTCTTACATTTATTAATTTTAGCGGGATTTATCGTCGGTGGCATACTTGCCAGTTGGCTTTATCCTTATTTAAAATTAAACGCATTCCTGATTCCTGCCGCACTCAGTTTAGTCATGAGCGCAGTATATTGGATCATCTATTTTCATTATCGACATATACACGATTAGTTGGAACGTACTATGGTTAAAAATGCATTACAGGCGCAACTGCTTAAAGCAGGTCTGGTCGATAATAAAAAGGCAAAAAAATTGTCTAAACAAGCCGTACATGAAAAACGTACCGGTGAAAGTAAAGATGCTGAAATCAAGGCGAAAATTGAGCAAGATCAGCAGCAGAAAATGGCCAAAGATCATGCTTTAGAGCAAGATCGTAAAGTAGTTTTGCAAGAAAAAGAATTAAAAGCTGCCATCATGCAAATGATTAATCAGCATAAAATCCGTGATACCGATGGCGAATCGACCTATCAATTTATCGATGATGCAAAGATCAAAAAGCTTTATATCAATCAGCAAATTTATAATGCCCTTGTTGCGGGTAGTCTTGTTATTGCACGTGAAAATAGCAACTATGCTTTTCTACCAAAAGAATTAGCCGACCGTATTAATGCAAAAATGGAAGGCTTTATTATTGTGAATAATTCTGAAGTCAATGAACAAACCACGGATGAAGAAGATCCGTATGCAGCATATGTGATTCCTGATGATTTAATGTGGTAAGCACTTCAAATCGCCAATGAAGCTCCCGATTCGGGGGCTTTTTTTTATCAACATTAATCTTTTTCAGTCCATAAATATCGGTTATATCTTCAAAAAATCATTCCTTAACACCCAATAAGTAACATTATGGACTATACATGTCGTAACTCCGTAAATTTTACGAGTATAAAATTGCTTATATAATCACCACAATTACAATAGTTTGATCATTAACCCTTTCATTTACATCAATAAGAGTAGAATGATTTTGGAAAAATTTCAGTTCATTAAGAATATTCAAGACTGGTCAGATCAATATCCGTGGCTAGAAATGCTGACTTCGCTCAGTCTTATTATTATTTTTGCCATTATCGCAAATTTTATCGCCAAGCAAATTGTGGTACGTGGTATTCGTAAGCTCGTGTCTAAAATGGCCTTTAGCCACAGTCAAATTTTGTCAGAACATAGTGTGATAAAACGCTTTGCCAACATTGTTCCAGCAATTGTGATCTTAAATGGTATAACCACAGTCCCGCATTTATCTGTGAAGTTTATCTCAATCGTTCAAATGGCTTGTCAGGCCTTTATCTTCCTGACCATTGCTTTAGCCATTTCTGAATTACTAAATATTTTTAATCTGATTTATCAACGTAATCCAAAATCTAGAAACAAACCAATTAAAGGCTATTTGCAGTTGGTCAAATTGATCATCTTTTTGGTTTGTGGTCTAATGATCTTAGGTACTTTTCTGAAAAAAGATGTATTTACATTACTCGCAGGCTTCGGTGCTATGGCGGCTGTACTGATGTTGGTCTTCCAAAATACCATTTTGTCACTGGTCGCTTCGGTACAAATTTCTTCTTATGATATGGTGCGAATTGGTGACTGGATTGAAATGCCCTCGCTCAATGCGGATGGCGATGTCATTGATATGTCATTACATACCATTACTGTACAGAACTTTGATAAGACCTTTACCACGATTCCAACCAATAAACTGGTGACAGACACCTTTAAAAACTGGCGTGGTATGGCACAGTCCGGTGTACGCCGCATCAAACGCTCACTTTATATCGATCAAAGCTCTATTCATTTCATGACTCAGGATGAGCAAAATAAACTCAAAGAATTTTTATTATTAGATCAATATCTTGACCATAAACATGAAGAGCTTGCTCAGTTTAATCAGCAACTTTCAAATCAGTCGCAATATAATCAGCGCCGTTTAACCAATCTTGGGACCTTTCGTGCCTATGTAGAATTCTACTTACAACAGCATTCAGGCATTGCCCAACACCAAACGATTTTGGTGCGTCAGTTACAACCCACGAGTGAAGGCATTCCTTTAGAGATTTATGCTTTTAGTAAAACCATTGCATGGAAAGATTATGAAGCGATTCTATCGGATATCTTTGACCATCTGATCGCAATCACACCTGAGTTTGGACTTAAAATCTATCAAGCCCCTTCTAGTGCCGATTTTAAAGCCCTCATCCAACCAAATGCCGATAAAATCTAAGGCCTAAACGTTCGTCTTCCCATGTATATTCGAAGTAGAAATTCTGTAAATTAAAAAAGTCACAATGGCTGTTGAATATATATGGGACTTTCGTTTAAAACCTACTCAACTATCACAAATGATTATTGATCATGCGTTGCAAGGAATGAGAGCGAACCAGATAAATGCCCAGAGCAATATTTCCTTAAACATATAATTCATCCGAAACAGCTAAAATAGTTAAAAAAACCAGAACAAATACTATACAAATGTAGACATTTTTAGATACTATTTGTTAACAGTTGCATAAAAACGCTTCTAAAATAGGAGCTTGATCATGGAAGGCCCCAATCAACCTTCTCGGAAATCAGTTAAAAACGAATCACAATTACTCATAGAATCGATGAATCGCACTTCTGCCAAACATACGCTCATACAGGCAGAAGCATGTGACTTAGAGAATCGTGTCCGTATTGAGCGTGCTTTATCCGACCCGATTGCACGTATCCCGGCACAGTTTAAAAATGCTTATTACAAATTTTTGTACTACAACCAGAAAGACTATTTAAAGCAGGTCAACTATTTCGCTCAATTGGCATTTTTAATCTATTTTTGGGCAGATCGCTATGTGCTGCCAGACGTAGAAATGCTTTCAGGTGTGATTCGTATCATTGCTATTATTGCTGCATTTAGCCTGAACTATGTTCTGTTTAAATATATCAAACAGATTAAATTGCTCGATTTAATATTACCACTAGCGACTTGCCTTTCTGCAATCCTCTGGTTTGAGATATTACTTCAGTCGAAAAATGAACTGGTTCATAGCTATCAATATGCCGCCATTATTTTGATCGTATTGGGTAATTTAAGTATTCATGTGCATTTTCGCCCTTCGATTATGACCTCAGCCATGATCACGGCAGCGATCCTTTTTGGCGCATGGCGCATTAATGATTTTGGTGATTTTACAATATTTTTATTGGTGTACGTTCCTGTGCTGCTGTTCAGTATGTATATCTGCTGGAACTCTACGCTCAACTCTCGTAAAACGTTTCTAAGAGCGCTGCTAGATGACTGGAACTTTCATACCCTGCGCAAAATTGCCCATACGGATGAATTAACCCAGTTAAGCAATCGTCGCCAATTTGTACATGCTGCCAATAAAAAAATCCAAGAAACCCCAATGACGGTCTGTACCAGTCTTTTGATTTTTGATGTCGATCATTTTAAAGCGATTAATGATCAATACGGACATGATGTCGGCGACCAAGTGCTATGCCAAATTGCTGAAATTGCGCGTAAAGAAATGCGGTTTTACGATATGTTGGCGCGTTTCGGGGGTGAAGAATTTATTGTACTTTTGCCTTTTACCGTCCCAGAAGATGCATTAAAAATTGCTGAACGGTTAAGACATAAAATGGAGCAACATCAGTTTCATATGGATGGTCAATTGGTGAAATTTTCGATCTCCATTGGTGTTTCCAAAATTGACCCTGACCACGCCAAACTCGATCAGTTAATTAAACAAGCCGATATTGCTTTATATGAAGCAAAACGCCAAGGTCGTAATCGGGTTGTACATTTTAATTTTATGAATTTTTGCAGCCAAGCTTTTTAATAAATAAACAAATCAAAATGGAGAAAAACCAGCGAATCCATTACACTCAGAGCGGAAGAAAGAAAGATTAATTACAGTAAAATTCTCAGGTTATCTGCATGCTTAAATGGTTTGAAAACTTAGTTGACGCTTATCCTGAACAGGACTTGAATAAACCATTGCCAACAAAATTTTTCCCCTTTGTATGGCAAGCTGCAACGGGTGTAAAAAAATACCTCTTGTTATTGGTATTCTGTACAGCTGGTGTAGCGAGTTTTGAAGCACTGCTTTATGCCAAAATTGGTGAATTAGTCAATTGGATCAGTAAGTCTCAACCTGAAACCTTTTTACAGCAGCACCAGACCAATCTGACCATTTTAAGCTTTATTTTATTGGCAAATATCTTCTTTTCTTGCCTTCAAACTATTATTAAACATCAGATTTTATACAGTACCTTTCCAATGCGCCTACGTTGGAGATTTCATAACTTATTACTGAAACAAAGTTTAGATTTCTTCCACAACGACTTTGCAGGTCGTTTATCTGCCAAAGTCATGCAAACTTCACTGGCTGTACGTGAGTTTTGGATTATTCTTGGTGACATGTTGGCCTATGTCTTCATTTACCTGATTTCGATCACCGTGATTTTAGGTGCTATATCGCCACTGTTGATTGTTCCATTATTACTTTGGCTGGCTTTATTTATTGGTTCTGCATGCTATTTCATCCCCAAATTAAGCAAAATTTCAAATGAACAAGCCAATGCACGCGCAGTAATGACTGGTCGTGTCACCGATGCCTACACCAATATTCAAACGGTGAAATTGTTTGCCCATGCAGGCCGTGAAAGCCAATATGCCAAAGCCTCAATGAAAGAATTTATGGTGACGGTGTATAAGCAAATGCGACTTGCTGCAAAATACAACATCGCGACGAATTTGCTGATCATTGTTTTATATGGTGGCGTACTTGGAACAGCCGTTTGGCTCTGGATGGATGGTCAAGCTGAGCTTGGGGTCATTGCAGCAGCGACCGCCATGATTTTAAAACTCAGTAGTATTTCCGAGTTTATGATGTGGCAAACATCTGCCCTATTTGAAAATGTCGGGACCATTCAAGATGGGATGAAAACCATGGGCCGCCCAATTCATATTCAAGACAAAGCTGATGCAACCGACTTAAAAGTACCGCAAGGCGAAATTAAATTTGAGGACGTCAGTTTTGCTTATAATGATAAAAATGTCATCGATCAATTTAATTTAACTATTCGACCAGGTGAAAAAATTGGTATTGTCGGGCGTTCGGGTGCCGGAAAATCAACACTAATTCAACTTTTACTCCACTTTTATGATATCAACCATGGTCGTATTTCGATTGATGGCCAAAATATAGAAGATATTACCCAAGATAGCTTAAGAAAAAATATTGCTTTGGTGACTCAAGACACCTCGTTATTGCATCGTACGGTCGAAGAAAATATTAAATATGGTCGCCCGAATGCAACAGATGAAGAAATGTATGATGCAGTGCGTAAAGCGAAAGCTGATGAATTCATTCCTCAATTGATCGACTTACGTGGTCAACGTGGTTATGACGCATTTGTCGGTGAACGTGGCGTAAAATTATCTGGCGGTCAGCGTCAACGTATTGCGATTGCTCGGGTATTTTTAAAAGACGCACCGATTTTAATTTTAGATGAAGCCACAAGTGCGCTCGATTCAGAAGTCGAAGCCGCGATTCAATCGAGTTTAGATGATTTGATGCAAGGCAAAACTGTGATTGCCATTGCGCATCGACTGTCAACAATTGCGCAAATGGATCGCTTGATTGTCTTGGATCAAGGACGTATTGCTGAGCAAGGCACCCACGAAGAGCTTGTTGCTTTGAATGGTATTTATGCACACTTGTGGCAGCGTCAAACCGGTGGATTTTTAATAGAACAACATAAAGTAAAATCAAAGGAAGATGAAAATGCTGTATCTGGAAGACCTTAAAGTTGGTGATCACTTTAGCAGTCGTGAATATGAAATGACTGTTGAAGAAATCAAGCAATTTGCCAACGCTTATGATCCTCAGGAATTTCATACAGATGAAGTCAAAGCCCAACAGCACCCGATCTTTCAAGGATTAGCGGCAAGTGGTTGGCATACCGCTGCTGTAACGATGCGCTTATGGACTGAATGTTTCCCTGTGGCTTATGGCTTAATTGGCTCTGAGTCAAGTCTGCGTTGGCCATGCCCAACACGTCCGGGAGATAAAATTCGTGTAGAAGTTGAAATATCTGCAATTACTCCGTCGAAAAGTAAGACAGACCGCGGCATTGTGACCTATGTTACGCAAGCGCTCAATCAGCACAATGACGTTCTTTATATGTCTACGACCAAAATTGTGGTCTTTTCCAAAGATTTTAAACCGAATTAATCCTTAACGGCCTACTTTACAACGCTAAGGTAGGCCGCTATAAATAGTTGAGCCTAGTCAGTTTGTCCAACAATTTTTGTGGGATACAACACGGAATCATGCCAATATAACCTTGAACAGAAGAAAAACCCGCATTGCAACGGAACGCTATGAAAACAATTAATTCCCGTCAGGATCAGGGTATTCCCGGAGTGTATGGATTGCTCCTTTTAGATGTGGTCTCTCGATGGGGCTACACTGCAGAAACATTATTTAGTCCATTCGGATTAAACAGCGAACAATTGGCTGAACCAGATTTCCGTATTCCAACACCCATCGCCAATCAATTGGTAGAGCACGCACTACGATTAACCGGTGAGCCCACTTTAGGTTTTCATTTGGGCAACCAAATGCGCATCTCTATTCATGGTTTTATTGGCTATGCCATCATGACGGCGAAGGACATAACCGATGCCTTAGTCTTGGCAAACCGTTTTATTCAGCTACGCATGCCCTTTTTACAGCTTTTTTTCTCGACTTTTGGAACCAAAGCGACTGTTCAACTACAAACAGACGTTACGATTGAGCCTTTACGTACTGAGATTTCGATTGCCTTAATTTTTGGCATGATCAGCATGGGCAAAGCAATTACCGGTGTGGATTATTCTGCTGGTGAAATTGATTTTGATTTCCCTCAACCTGAAGGTTTTGAGCGGTTTATTGCCAAATATCCACGGCACCAATTTAGATTTGATCAGCCACACCTTTTACTCAGTTTTGATAAGCAATATTTAACCAATAAATTGGTCCATGCAGACCCGATTGCCAGTCAAATCGCGATTAATCAATGTGAAGCTGAACTCTCCGCTTTGGGCGAACGTCACCGTATTGCCATGCGCGTTCGTGACATTTTAACCAACTCCGAGCAGCACTATTTAAGTATTGAGAGCGTTGCTGAACGGCTACACATGTCCGATCGAACCCTTAAACGCCAACTTGCTGCTGAAGGGACTTCATTTTCAACTTTGGTCGACGAAGTTCGCTACCGCCATGCTACTTCGCTTCTATCACGGACTGACTTTACCTTAGAGCAAATTGCTGATGAATTGGGCTATAGCGATGTTGCCAATTTCAGCCGTGCATTTAAACGCTGGAGTGGTCGTAGCCCAAGCAATTGGCGTAAAGATCCGTACTTATAAGTCTTTTGTTTTACGTAAAAAGCATGTATAACTCATGCCAAAAATGAATTTAATGGATTTAAGGAGTTATCAATGAATCATCCTTCAGATTTAAAGTACGCAAGTACACATGAATGGGTGCGAATTGAAGGTGACCTTGTTGTTACAGGCATTTCTGATCATGCACAAGACGCATTGGGTGATTTAGTTTATGTTGAAGCACCAGATGTGGGTCAACATATCACAGCTGGCGAACAAGCGGGTGTGGTTGAGTCGGTAAAAACTGCTTCTGATATTCATGCTCCAGTTTCTGGTGTGGTTGTTGAAGTCAATCCGGACCTTGAAGATGATCCTGATTTTGTAAATGATGCACCTTATAGCAAAGGTTGGATTTATAAAATTAAACCAGACAATATGGCTGATGTAGATGCTTTATTGACCAGCGAACAATACGAAGCTGGTCTGTAAATATTTATAATATCTAAAAAATCAGCCCTCAGGCTGATTTTTTTATTTCAATAAGATGGCTAAATTGCCTTATATAATATTTGCATAAATATCCAGCTTATATTTCTTCCGAAGCTTCGGTACTTTCAGGTTCTTCTTTCTTTTCTTCAACCATACTAAAAGATTGCGCAGCCGCTGAAGTACCATTTGCACGTGAACTTTTAAGTTTAATTTGCAAACGTAATTCATTAGTTGAATCGGCATTTCTTAAAGCTTCTTCATAAGAAATAGCGCCGTCATTATATAAATCAAATAAAGCTTGGTCGAAAGTTTGCATCCCAAGTTCACGAGATTTTGCCATGATCGCTTTTAGTTCATGAAACTCACCTTTCAAAATCAAATCTGAAATGAGCGGCGTATTTAACATAATTTCAACGGCTGCACGGCGTCCTTTACCATCTTCAGTCCGGATTAATCGCTGAGAAACAATCGCTTTCATATTGCTCGATAAATCCATAAGCAATTGATTTCTTCGCTCTTCTGGGAAGAAGTTAATGATTCGATCTAGGGTTTGATTGGCGTTATTTGAATGTAGCGTACCTAAACATAAATGTCCTGTTTCAGCAAAGGCAATTGCATGTTCCATAGTCTCGGTGTCACGAATTTCACCAATTAAAATCACGTCTGGTGCTTGTCGCAAGGTATTTTTTAAAGCGTTATGCCACGAATGACTGTCTACACCGACTTCACGATGCGTAATCATTGATTTTTTATGCTTATGCACATATTCCACTGGGTCTTCAACAGTGATGATATGCCCTGCGCTGTTTTCATTTCGATAATCAATCAGCGCCGCTAAAGAGGTTGATTTTCCTGAACCTGTACCTCCAACCACTAAAACTAAACCACGTTTTTCCATAATCACGTGCTTAAGCGAAGCCGGTAATTTAAGCTTTTCAAAATTTGGAATTTCTGCCGTAATGGTACGAATGACCATACCCACATGTAACTGTTGCTGAAATACATTGACACGAAAACGCGAAACGTTTGGCACACTAATCGCAAAGTTACATTCTAGTTCTGTTTCAAACTCTTTGCGCTGCTTCTCATTCATCAAACTATAGGCGAAAAGCTTTGTTTTCTCAGCATCAAGTTCTTGCTGCCCAAAGGGTTTCATCATGCCTTGATGTTTAATACTTGGTGGAAAATCTGCCGTAATAAATAAATCAGAACCCCCATATTCAACCACTTTGGTTAACATGTGGAACATAAAACGGCGTGCTTCTTCCAGCAATTCAGCAGTGTACATCAACTTGCCCAATATAAAATTTCAAACACCCAAGCACAGATTGTCATTATTTCAGGCGCTGTATTGGGCTTAGATATTATTGTGCATAAAAAGTGTGATTCACTCAAACATAAAATACTGAATTATCAGTATATATTCTAGGAAATATGCCGTTTTTCAATTTTTATATCGCAGTAAACAATAAAGTAAATTTCAAAATAAAAGCCTTAGAACAATCAATGTTCTAAGGCTTTGGGCTAAATCAATTCAGACTGAGTATGCTCTGGATTGTTAAGCACTACGTTTGATTTGTGATGCACGAAGTTCATTCGCAACCTGTTGAATCAAATCAATGGTTTTGTCCCAACCTAAGCATCCATCTGTTACAGATTGACCATAAGTCATGTCACAACTAATTTTTTGATTACCATCCACTAAATGACTTTCCAACATCACACCACGCACTTGGGTATGCTCACGCTCCGCAACAATTGTGCGTAATACTTCAGGTTGCTTCATTGGGTCTTTATGGCTATTACCATGACTACAATCGATCACTAAAGCTGGTAAATCGCCTTTTACTTTACTGCGAATTTTGTCTATTTCAGCCAAACTATAATTTGGACCTGTATTGGAGCCACGTAAAATCAAATGTGCTTGCGGGTTGCCAACAGATTCTAAAACACACGGTAAGCCAGTTTGACTCATACCTAAAAACTGGTGTGGATGCGAAGCAGATTGAATAGCATCTAGAGCAATTTGGATTGAGCCATCTGTACCGTTTTTGAAACCGATGCTGTATGGCATATGACTCGAGATTTCACGATGAATTTGTGATTCGCTGGTACGCGCACCGATTGCACCCCACGCCAATAGGTCATCAAAATAACCTGTCGCCATTGGGCTTAAAATTTCAGAGGCAATTGGCAAACCCATTTCAATAATTTGTAAGTACAGCTCACGTGATTTTTCTAAGCCCAACTGCATATTAGATGAGCCATCTAAACTTGGGTCATACATATAACCTTTCCAGCCCACTGTAGTTCGTGGTTTCTCAATGTATGCGCGCATCACAAGAAAAATTTGATCTGAAACTTGTGTCTGTAATTGTTTTAATTTTTCGGCATATTCCAAAGCAGCAATTGGATCATGAATTGAACATGGGCCTGTAATAATCATTAGACGCGGATCTTGACCCGTCAAAATATTTTGAATCGTTACACGATGTGCAGCAATTTGTTCCGCTGATTGAGCAGATAAAGGTAATTGTTGTTTCAGTTGATGAGGCAAGCTCAAAAGTATTTCTTTCGACTGCGTAGATTTCTGTTGAATTTCTGAATTTTGAGTTTGTTGTAAAGCTGTATTTAGCGCATTCATTGGTTCTATTCCTTTGGACTGTGTACACAAACAGTCCGATCTTTTATCTGAGCGTTATGGGACTTTGGGACTTCAAGGCTTTAGACATAGACTGACTAAAGTAAAACCAATAACCGTTGCTAAAATATGAATTTTTTACTGTAAACATGAGATTTCTCCAAAATATTATAAAAATCAAGACATAAAAAAACCTGATCAGGGTTGCCGATCAGGTATAAACTTGGTGGGCAACCTTTTTCATGCCCGAACGCGTTCAGGCAATTATCTAAACTGCCAGAAGTAATAATATGCGTTTGAGATTAAAGGTTGCTTTAACATCTTGATTTCATCAAAAAGTATCTGTATGAAAATTAAAATACGCTGTATTCATCGGTTTGACAATAGTTTTTTGCTATTTTGTCGTATTAAATAACTCTACTGTCAATAATTGAGACCTATTTTAAAAATTTGATGTGTTGATTAATAAATCAACATTTACTAGAATGCACAACATTAGGCTGTCTCAAGCTTTTTTCCATTTATTTTTTAATTCGAGTATTTGCCAATGAAGTAAGCCCTGTTTTTTCATCATCAAATCCATTTTTTTGATGTGCAAACACATGGCTAATGACTTTGACTGCATTTTCTCAAATATTGTCTTTTTTATAAAATAAAATTAGTTATTTGTATTGCGCATCTTTGCTATTGCAAGGTGCATCTATGACTCAAACAGCTTGTACAATTTCCCAATTAAGCTTGGAATTTCCCTCTAAAACACTTTTTAAAAACCTGAAATTTAACCTCAATCAACAGCAGCTTTCGGCATGTATTGGTCGCAATGGTTTAGGAAAGTCCTGCATCCTTAAAATCTTACATGAACAAAATCTGAAAGATCTCCCCTATGAAGGTGAAATTTCATGGAATGTACCACATGCCTATTTATCACAATTTTCTCGGCTAGAAGCTGACACGATTGCTTCTGCACTCGGTGTGGAAGATTTATTTAGCGCATTTCAACGTATCGAAATAGGCAATGCCAGTTTTGAAGACTTTGAGCTGACTGAAAACCAGTGGCACCGTCCTGCATTATGGCAGCAACAACTTAAGCAGGCGTCACTTCCGACAGATTTAAATTTCCCTGTCGCTCAGCTGAGTGAGGGTCAAAAAACCAAATTGGCTTTGTGTGCATTATTTTTAAAAACCGACCATTATTTACTTTTGGATGAACCTAGTAACCATTTAGATGCATCCTCACGCTTATGGCTCATCGATCGTTTAGAAAACCATCCTGCCGGTGCATTTATTGTCAGTCATGATCGAGAGTTACTGCAACATGTAGAGCATATCTATGCTTTAAATGAGTTTGGACTCACACATGTTACTGGCAACAATGAAGACTACGTTCAACAAAATGATCTGCAAAATAAAGCCTTACAACGTAATGCTTTACAGCATAAACGTGAGTTAAAACAGCTCAAATTACAGCAACACGAAACACAAATGAAAGCACAAAAACGAGAACAACAAAGTCATGCACTACGCAAGTCGGGCTCCCAAGCCAAAGTGTTACTCGATTTTAAAAAGGAACAAGCCGGTCAAAACCTCGCAACAGTTCAAACACAACAGCAGAAGCAATTGGAAGAAAAGAGAACCCAACTGATTCAATCACAGCAACAACTTGAGCATGTCAAAGAGCAGCAATTTGTTTTTCAACATCGCGCTGAAAAAACTGGAGAAATCTTAAGAGTTAAACATTTTCATAGCAAAATATCTCAGCACCAGCCTTTTGACTTGGCCTTACAGGCAGGTGAAAAAATTCATTTAAAAGGAAAAAATGGTATTGGTAAATCTACATTTCTAAAGTATCTGAGTCAGACCACATCACAGTCTAGCCATGAAATATTTTTGTCTGTGAATACCCTGTATTTAGACCAAAACTTGAGTGATTTATCACCTGAACTGAGTGTTTTGGACAATCTAGCAAAGTTTAATCGTGAGGTTTCCTCAACGGAATGGCGTAATCAACTCGGTCAACTTAGAATCCGTGGTCAAAAAACGGAACTGCCATTTCACTGTTTAAGTGGTGGTGAGCGTTTAAAAGTGACCTTGTTAGGCTTAAATTATTTAACACCGAATATTGAGCTTTTATTGTTAGATGAACCTGAAAACCACTTAGATATAGAGTCTAGAGTGTTATTGGCTCAAGCCATTCAGCATTATACAGGTGCGGTGATCCTCGTTTCACATGATGCATATTTTGTAGAATCTTGTGGTATTCAGAATAGCGTGCAATTAGTTGAATAACTCTTGCTCGCTAGATATATTTAAAAAAGCCAAAGTAGATGAACGCTACTTTGGCGAATTTACTGCTTTAGAAATCGTTCTTATTTAACTGATATTACGCACGTAAAAGTAATTTCGCATTTTTAAAATGCTTTTTCAGTCTATTCTACGGAGTCTTACATCTAGGGTTTAGATAAAGAGATTAGCCTTCGGCTGGAGGTACTCTTACGAAGCACGCTTCTCATTAGGCAAAATGAGAAGCAAAGCTTCGCAAGAAAACCATCTTGCGGTGCAATGCACCTCACCGACAAAACTCGTTCACTACCTTCAAATTATTCAAAGTATCGCAAAAACATTTTTGATGAGAAGTAGTCCTGTCTCAAACAGTTGCGGATGACATTACCGCGTATCGTTCTTTTATTTGAATCAAATTGCGTTTCTGATGTTAATACGTAACTTCAACTTCTAATTTAAGATCTCTTAGGACAATATTGCTAAACAATACTGTTTTTTAACGCCCGATTTTCTTCATGATTTTTTGTTTAACGCGCTGCTGAAGTGATGTTGAGCGTTCCTTGAGCTCGGCACGCCAATCATTCGGCACTGAACATTTCGCGAGGCGAACCCAAACGCTGGCAAACTGTTTGATAAAACTGGCTTCATTATAGTGAATACCATATTCCTCACAAAGTGCTTTAATTTTAGGTGCAGCTTCTGCATAGCGGTTCGCAGGCATATCTGGAAATAAATGGTGTTCAATTTGGTGACTCAAATTACCACTGAGTATATGCAACCATTGTGTTCCACTAAAATTACTTGAGCCACGAATTTGACGGAGATACCACTCTGCTCGAGTTTCGTTTTCGGTATTGTCCATTTCGAAGTTTTCCGCATCTTCAGTAAAATGGCCATTAAAGATGACAGCGGAAGCCCATAAGCTACGAATCACGTTGGCTACAGCATTTCCTGCAAAGACAGGAATCGCATTGGGACCTGCAATAAGCGGAAAAAACACATAATCTTTAATCACTTGGCGCTTAATTTTCTGACGTACATCGGCCGCTTCATGCCATACATCTTTCCAAGTTTTGGTTTTATACGCAATAACATCTTCTAAATGTAAACGTTGAATGCCGACATACCACTCAAAGAAAACCATGAGTTGGGCAGCCAGTGGAATATTAAAAAGGAAACGTGGCTCCCACTTTTGCGATTCACTCACACGGATTAAGCCATAGCCGACATCATGGTCCATCCCCACAATATTAGTATAGGTATGATGCACATAGTTATGGGTATATTTCCAGTCTTGGCCTGTGGCAATGGTATCCCAATCATAGTTAGCACCATTTAAGCTTGGGTCATTTAACCAATCAAACTGACCATGCATCACATTATGACCGAGTTCCATGTTCTCTACGACTTTAGAAATACCCAATAAACCCGTACCCAGTAACCACACTGGTGGAATCCAACCTGCAAACATCAACATGCCACGAGAAGCAATCTCGCTATAACGGACAAAATTGCGAATTTTATAAATATACGCTGCATCTTTTTCACCTACACTCTGCATGATTTCACGGCGAATTTGCTCAACTTTTTCGCCAAATTCAGCAGTTTGTTCGGGTGATAAATAACGTGACTTACTATTCGGACGAATATATATCGATTGATTCATGATGATGCCCCTGATTTGTTTTTATGCGGCTTGGGTTAGAGTTGAATACGTACAGGTGAAATTGCCTGAGAGACACATAATTTGATTTGTGTGTTATTCGCATGATCCATTTCGCCAGTGAGTAAGTTTTTCACTGAACCCTGTAATTTGGTACACGAACAGGTATTACAAATACCCATCCGACAGCCATGCGCAGGTTTTAAACCGGCTTTTTCAGCACTTTCCAGTAAATTTCCCTCTGCCAAAAAATCTTGCTGGGCTAAACTAAAAGTAACAGGTTGAGCAGGTACTGAATCATCAGCAATCATCTGAAAATATTCAGTATTTAAATATTCTGAAAGCCTTAACTCACGATACAATTGCTCAATGCTTTGCATCATTTGCGTTGCACCACAGGCATAGCAATCTCGCAGCTTAAAATCAGGAACCATGTGATTTAGCACCTCTGGTGAGATATGCAATTTGGTTTTCAGCGTATTAATCGCATGTAAATGTACATGGTTAGATTGCTTCGCTAGTTGAATCAATTCATCCAAATAAGCATCATCTCGATTGAAGTAAATCAGGTCAACTGTACGTCCAAGCTGAATGGCTTGTTTAAACAAAGCCATGATTGAGGTAATACCACTCCCTGAAGCAAGCAGTAAAATTGGGCGATCCGAATTTAGCTTTAGACCAAACACACCTTGCGGTTGGGATAATTCAACAACATCACCTGTTTTTAATTGCGTCAGGCAGTTGGACACTTTGCCTTGTTGTTTGACGGCAATCACCACATGACCTGATGTATTGATTTCGACGATGCTATAGCTACGTTGATGACGTACACCATCTTTGACAACTGTCACCAGAACACATTGGCCTGGTCGATAGTTTGCTGCTTTAAAATTTTGATTCGCTAAAAAACTCAGTTCATAAAACCCGATCCCCACACAACGTGATTTGACTAATTGTGCTTTTACACGTTTGTAGGCCCAAATTGCATCAAATTTTTCTGCAATAAAATCAATAAAATCTTCCCGAATCCACTCAGGCTTGTAACTTGTAGTTGTCATTTTTTGCCTCGGATAATGCATTAATATACATTTGTTTTTTAAATTATGCTTACATTAAGTTTAGTGCTAATTCCCCACCATGTGAATTCGGGACAAAATCTATCATTTGGCATTTTTTATCATTTTATGTCTAACAATCTGTCACTTTTTGCAAATCCAAATTTGAAGTTCTGATTTGTCGTAACAACACAAATAAAAAAAACTAGGCCAAAGCCTAGTTTTTAAAACAGTGAAAATTAACGCATTAATATTTAATGATTAGTAGATAAATCAATAATATTTAAATCAATGTTTAGTCTTCAAAATGCACAACAGAGCGAATTGATTTACCTTCATGCATTAAATCAAACGCTTCATTGATTTTATCCAACCCCATGGTATGGGTCACGAATGGTTCAAGTTTGATCTCACCTGACATGGCTTCTTCTACCATACCCGGTAATTGTGAACGACCTTTAACACCACCGAATGCAGTGCCTTTCCAAGTACGACCAGTAACCAATTGGAATGGACGGGTTGAAATTTCTTGACCTGCACCTGCCACACCAATAATCACAGATTGACCCCAACCACGGTGAGCACATTCCAAAGCAGAGCGCATCACATTGGTATTGCCAATACATTCAAATGAATGGTCGACGCCCCAGCCCGTCATTTCTACAATCACTTCCTGTACAGGACGTTCATAATCTTTTGGATTAACAAAATCTGTAGCGCCAAATTCTTCAGCCAGTTTGAATTTGTCAGGATTGGTATCTACCGCAATGATACGACCTGCTTTGGCTTTTTTAGCACCTTGTACCACAGCCAAACCAATACCACCTAAACCAAAGACTGCAACTGAGTCACCTTCCTGAACTTTAGCGGTATTTTTAACTGCACCTAAACCTGTTGTTACGCCGCACCCCAACAAACACACATGCTCATGGTTCGCTTCAGGGTTAATTTTTGCCAAAGACACTTCTGCAACCACAGTATATTCAGAGAATGTTGAACAGCCCATATAGTGATAAATCGGCTGACCATTATACGAAAAACGTGTTGTGCCATCCGGCATTAAACCTTTCCCTTGTGTTGCTCGTACAGATACACAAAGATTCGTTTTACCCGATTTACAGAATAAACATTCACCACATTCTGCGGTATAAAGCGGTATAACATGATCCCCTGGTTGCACTGAAGTCACACCTTCACCGACTTCAACCACAACACCTGCACCTTCATGCCCTAAAATTGCTGGAAATACGCCTTCAGGATCATCACCTGACAATGTAAATGCATCTGTATGACACACACCTGTATGGCTAATTTTGACTAAAACCTCACCTGCTTTAGGTGGTGCCACATCAATTTCAACAATTTCTAAAGGCTGACCCGGTCCAAAAGCAACGGCTGCACGTGATTTCATGTCTAAAAACATCCTGTATGGCTTATATTAACAGATGAGTTACAGTAACCTCTTTTTAAGCCTAGATACAACCTTAAAACATGATGTTATGATGAATTTTTCAAGGAATGATTAATGCTATTCGAATGATACAATTACGTGAAATAAGTTGTACTGTCGGTTTAACTGTTTCGATCAGCCTATTAACTGGATGCAGCTTACCTAGCAATCAGTCAAAAAAAGATGTCCCTATACAATCGCATGCAGAAAAATGGATTACGTCTGCTACAGATTTAGAAAAATTAGAACAAAAACAAACGGCTTATTTAGCCTTAGATGATGCTTTCTTAAGTATTGCTTCTCGCCTACATTTGATTCGAAATGCAAAATACACTATCGATTTGCAATATTACATTTGGGAAAATGATGCTATTGGGCATCTGATGTTTCAAGAATTACTGCATGCCGCTGACCGTGGGGTAAAGGTAAGGCTATTAATTGATGATCAAAACGGGACGAAACTCGATCCGACCTTACAAAGCCTTTCAGCTCATCCCAACATTTCTATAAAACTGTTTAATCCCTATAAATTCAGAAAATTACGTGTCATTGATTATGCATTTCGCTTAAAGCACATTAACCATCGTATGCATAATAAATTAATTGTTGCCGATGGTTTTATGGGCGTAACTGGTGGTCGTAACATCAGTAATGAATATTTTGATGCCAGTGAAAGTTTTCAATTTACAGATTTGGACATCCTTTTCTATGGCGAAGCCATACAACAAGCCAATCAGGTGTTTTTGAACTTTTGGAATGATGATTTGAGTTATTCTGTCCAACAATGGATTGGTGCAGGTACAAAAGAAGAATTAAATCAATTAAGACAAACATACCAAGAAAATTCTGCAACGTTAACTAAAGATCAGCAGCGCATTAACTATGCACAGCAACAACTGGCGGCGCAGCTTAAGCTTAGACCTGTGAATTGGGCCGAAGCACATTTTATTGCGGATAGTCCGAATAAAATACGTGGTGAAGCCAAAGAACAAGAATTGATTTATAACCAATTTTCGACCTTGATGGGACAGCCCAAAGAACGCATGGAATTGGTTTCAGCTTATTTTGTTCCCACACAACAAGGGACTGACTTTCTGACAGGCCTTGCAGGTAAAAATGTAGAAGTCCGCGTCTTAACCAACTCATTTTTAGCCAATGACGTCGCTGTCGTTCATGCGTTTTATCAAAAATATCGCAAAGACTTACTCGAAAATGGCGTGAAATTATATGAATTTAAACCATATATTGAGCGTTCAAAACGCACATGGTATGAGGTCATGACTGGAAATATCATCCCTGCGAAAGGCAAAAATGCCTCTAGTTTGCATGCAAAATTTTTCGATATTGACGGTATGGTGTTTATTGGATCGTTTAACTTTGATCCACGTTCCGCAAATTTAAATTCGGAAGTTGGTCTAGTCGTTAAATCTGATCGATTACAAAACGATATTTCTGCCGCATTAAACCAATACTTACCGCAAATTGCATATGAGCTAAAACTGGATAAAAACGGCGAAATCATTTGGTTAGAGCATCAAAAAAATGGAAAAATCAAAACCTATATTCATGAACCAGAAACAACTCGATTCCAAAGATTTAGCATAAAAGCAGTGTCATACCTCCCGATTGAATGGATGATGTAATGACAATGCACTGCTAAATGATTAAATTTTCCTCATCGAGGCTATTTATTGAAATAATCTGAAAAGTTCGATCAAGTCGAAGATGTTCTTGGTCAGTCTCGTTTATATGAGTGCTGGCTTTTGAAAATAACCAAACCATTGATTTCGCCAAGACATTCCACTTGGCCATAATTGGCTGCTTTAAGCGCTGCTAAATGTTCCTCAACTGACTTATACAACTCATGATTTTGCTGAGCATGTGCTGCATATAAATGATCACATACAAAATACACGCCTTGTGTATTTAACAACGTTTTTACAGTCCGATGAAACTCTGCTGCATACGCCTTATGTCTCAATTCATGTAAAGCCTGATGAATAATAATCACATCAAAGGTACTTTTTTCATTGAAGTGAAGAGATTTTTCCCAATCCGATTGTTTGAAATCCCCTGTTATAAAATTGCATTTTAAGCGTTGCGCTACACTTAGTTTTCCTTTTGCCAAGTCATGCATAGCTTCGGAAAAATCAAATGCTGTGTAGTGAATATTTGGACAATGATTAATTAAAAACTCAGCCAAATAGCCTGGACCTGAACCGAGTTCAAGTACGTGCGCATTCGGATTGAAAGCCAAAATAGAGTCAACATACATTTGAAAGATGTCATAACGCCACGTGCGTTTAAGATTCACTTCAGCTGCCCATTGTTTAGCTTCGATTGGATCTTTTAAGTCTATGGGGCTTGGTACATCGTTTGTGTGTATATTATTTTCGCAATTCATTTTTCTTAGACTTAATTTAGATAGATTGAATGCTATTTATACATAAAATATCTCAATAAAAGCAAAGGTTTTACTCACACTTGATGATGCTTTAACATCCACCTCTTATTTTATTTTATCTCCCCCTAAAGTTTTCTAATGCAATTTTTTGATTTAAGCCGCCAATTTAATTTAAGTGATATTTTAACGCCTTTTATGACACTTCCTGAACTTGGTCATCAAGAATGGTTTTTGTCGAAAGTTCGGGTTGAGCATGACTGCTTATCTGACAATGACATGATTGAAGGCCAAGCTGTACTTAAATCTAATCACAATATTCAAATTGAGTTGGAATGGTTAATTCAAGATACAGGTCATGAATTACAGCTTTTATTTAAAGGCATTGAAACTGCTCCTAGCGAAGAAACTTTGGTGATCGTGAAAGGCGCGCAAATTGTAGATGATGCAAACAAAAAAGTTTCATCCCAGACTCTGAGTTTATGGATCGATGGCACTTTACTGCCTATGCTGCCTCATATTCGCAAAGAAATTAAAGCGCGTTTAAACCTTTGGGATTATGTTGAATATGATGGCTAAGGAGTTGATATTTATCCATAAGATGCCACGTTTTGAGTATTGAATGTTTGCCTGTTTAAAAGGGACATTTTCTTCAAGGTATCTCACAATAACGTAAACTTCCCTAAAGTAAGCCTATATCTTTAAATAAGCTTTGGTAGGCTTCAGCTTTTTTTTCCAGTGCTAGTGGATATGCTCTAGATGATGATGGCATACGATATAAAGTCAAATCTCTGCCTGCAAATTCGATATGAACAGCATGCCCAATGTGTGGTTTTTCAGTATTTTCTGGCATCGAGAGCATCAAAGTATCAGTCGCCTTATCTCCCGTCGTCATAATACTGCGGCAATTCGGCATCTGCGTGAGTAACTTCGCAATATCGGTTGGCTGATAAATCTGTAAAAACTTGTCTGATGCATTACCTTTCAAACGAATCACTTGATAGGCAGTATCAAAAATGCCTATACCTTTTTCATTTAAAAAATCTCGAATGAGCTGTTCTTTAAAAGTCTTGCTATCTAGATTGAGAAAATGATTTTTATCCTGAAAAAAACATAGGCCAAAGATTTTCCACATGTCATTTTGAAAATTTGGATAATAAAAATCCATCTTCCAGCGGGTTTTTGGAGGTGGAAAACTCCCTAACATCAAGAGTTTCCCATTTGATGGCAAAAATGGCGCTAAAGGATGCGTTTCGATTTGCGGATTCGCGTCGGAAATGTCTTTGCTCATATAAATTTAACTTCGCCCAGTGGTTGAATCATAAAATGTCTATGAAAATTGTTCAGTGATATGTTTCGCTATTTTTTCAGCCCATAACTGATAAATTTCTTTACTCGGGTGAAAGCCGTCTTTGGCCATTTGTAAATTTTTTTCACGATATTCTTGTAAATCGTATTCAATTAACCGCATATTCGCTTGAGTATTAACATAATTTTTTAACAGCGCATTCATCTTTTGTGAATATTGTCCAAACAACCATGACAATGGAAACGGTAAAGCTGGAAACTCATTCATTGGTGGCACACCTGAAATGATCAATAGCTGTGGATGAAACTTTTCCTCGACAGCTTGATATAAACGCTGCTGGAGGTTCAACCATTGGTCTGGCTGTTTTAAAGCTGTGACATCATTGACACCAACAGAGCTGATCACGACATCAAAGTTCTGCATAGTGACATTGTCCAAAGCATTGATGATTTGCTGGCTGTTATGCCCCATTGTGGCTTCAAGGCAAAAGTGAACTTGATAATCAGGCGATAAAATTTTAAGCAATTGTCCCAATAATGCATCCGACTGATGCTCGACGCCGACACCTGCTGCTGCTGAATCACCTAGTATTAATACCGATAATGGCCGATTACCCTGACCACTCATCCCACAGCGCTCTCCCACCGGTTCTGCTAAACGTGGGGTATTTTTTTTCACACGGTAACCTTGGATCAGTAATGCAGGTAACAGCAGCAGTGTTGATACTTTGAGTAGCATAATATTTGGGTAATGAATTAAAGCTTGTCGACTGCATTATTTTAATTAGTTTAAAAAACAAAGCATTGACTCTATTGTTATTTTTCTACATTTTCTTTTTTTAAAAGCACCATTCTGCGGCATATTGCTAGTTTTTTATATTAATAATGATTATCATTTATCTGATTTCATTCTACCTATTTTATTATTTCAATGAAAAAACTTTCCCTACTTTTTTTGGCTGGTTCTATGAGCTTTGCTGTTTCTTCTGCTTTTGCCCAAATTCAAAATTCACCCGCTTTAACCGATACAATAGAAAAAAAACATTTTCCCTATGCCGCTGCATGTGAAGATGTCAAAGCGCAAAGCCAAATATTACTAAACCTACAACATCAGTTAGGTCAAAATCCAAAACAACATGCTCAAATACTTGAAGATTTTTGGAAGCGTGTAGAGGTTATGGGTACACCAATCATTGAAAACTATGATGAAAAACATGACCGTATAATTTTTTTATGGAAAGGTGCGCAGCATAATGTTCGTCTTATTGGTGGTCCAAGTAATGACCATGAATGGTTGACGCGCCTGCCAAATACCGATATTTGGTTTAAAGAATCAATTATTGATCATCGTTACATTGGCAGTTATAGCTTTGCTGTCGATTTACCGAACTTAGAAGGTTATCTGTCAAATTATTGTCCGCATCTGAATCCAAAACTTAAAGAATCAAGAACGCAGCGTCGTGCTGTGATACAAGTGCAACGGATTGATCCTTTCAACAAAAACACTTATCTCGCAAGTGATGACACGTCAGGCTTACGTAATGAAAATTTTGTGGCCCTTAAAGATACCCCGCCATTTATTGATCCAAAACAATATCCAAATGTGAAACAGCCCAAATTACTAGAGTTTGTTCTAGATAGCAAAATTTTGAATAACTCACGTAAAATCCTAATTTACCAATCTAAAGCCAAGAAAAACCAAAGCTATATCACTGCTATATTTTTTGATGGTCAGCAATATAACGAGTTGCTTAATGTTCCAAAGGCATTAGATATATTAGTTGAGCAAGGTCAGTTACCGCCAATTCAAGCCATTTTTGTTTCTCCACCGAATGATCAGGAACGACCGAAAGAATTAACACCCAATGCTAAATTTTCAGCATTTTTTAGTGATGAATTGATGCCTTGGATTCAAAAAAATGCACCTGCAAAAGTCGATTCGAAGAAAACGGTACTACTTGGGTCAAGTCTTGGTGGTTTAAGTTCAGCTTATTTAGCCTTAGAAAATCCAAATCAAATTAGTCATGTCGTACCCTTATCTGGATCATTTTGGTGGCAAAATGCGGCGACAGACCTCCCAAATGGCATGAGTAAAATCATTCGTGATAAAACCGCACAACCTAAACAGCATTGGTTTATTACTGCCAATAGTTATGAAAGCTCACGAAATAATAATGAACTGAGTATTTTAGAGACTTCGCCTATTGTTGCAGCCGACTTAAAAAATAAAGGTCATGATGTACATTACCAATCGTATATCGGCGGACATTCCTACGCGGTATGGCAAGTTGCCTTACAAGATGCACTCAAACATTTTTTGCGCAAAAGTAGTTTATAAACGTTTAGATCATAAAAAAGCCCTCAATTGAGGGCTTTTTTTGAAGTTGGTATTAATTTAATTCCAGCGGTTTATGCGTTTAAAGGTTCCAAAGTCATTGAAACGTACACCAACCTCACGCATGACTTGGTGTGCAGTTTTTGCAGTTAGGTGACGAATATAAAATGGTTCTTTAACCACAAAATGGTGGATAGCATGGGTCGAACCGAAGTTAAAGCAAAACAATTGCATTGGGAATAACCACCACGGATTTAACACCTGAGTTTGTTTAATGACATCGCGTGGGTCAATATCACCATAATAATGCATATTTGAGCTGATAAATTGTAAGCAGAAAGAGCGTATAAAGTTCGGAATAATCCAAACCACGGCTAGAAAGTTAATCGTCGGTATTAACTTCACTAAATTGACTGACCAACTAATACATTGTCCTAACATTGGAGCAATACCATTCACAACATGATAAATGACAAATACATACCAAATGCCGTAATAAACAAAACTTAAAGGAAAAAATCCAGTCAGTTGAGAGAACAATTCCGTTTTACGTTCTTTTTCAGGTTGTTTTTCAATGAATTGACTAATCATTTTAAACATTTGAAATGGGCGCAAATACACCGTCATCAATTGATCGCTCATGACCAATATACGGCGTAATCCCCAAGGCATGCCATTACTGATGCCCCGTTCTTCCAAGTCGTATTCTGAACCTGAATACTTATGGTGGTTGAGGTGCAAACGACGACGTGCCCAAGGACTAATAGTATTGGGACGTGCTAACCAAACCAAGGCCAACATGAGATGGTGAGCCCACGGCGTCTTTTTAAAATACATATAATGAATCAGGTCATGTTCTAATTCATGTGTCAGTGAAGCAAACATCGCCACCAAAATCACACAAGCCCATGCCGGTAAAATGCCAACAGCAAACGCACAAGCTGAACCCAACATTCCCAGTAGCGCAAAAATAAGGATGGCTGCGCCTATAAAGTTTTGATGTTTTAAAATGGGATATTGCTGACGTAAGTCTTCACCAGCTTTCGTTACGACAGTTCTGACTTTGTTAATTCGCTGTTGATCTGTCATATCGGAAGACATAGACATAGTACAAACCTAAAAATTAATAAACAGTTGTACATTAAAGCAAATAAAAAAAAAGGAAATCGCTATTTTGAGAACAAATCATCGTCTGCTCAAATATTCAACATTTTATTTATTTTCAATATCTTAATTATAAATAATCTGAGTAATTACTCGAATTTTTCTTTGCAAAATTGGCTGCTTTTAATGTCTTTTGATCACAGGTTATCTGTATTCCTTTTTAACCTACAGAGGAAGGTGAAGATCATTTGAGAATAAAAAAGCCCCAAAATTGGAGCTTTATTATTGAATAAAGGTTTAACCCAATTTATTCACGATCTTCAATGGCAATACTTTCATCGCAAGACCTAAAGGCAACCACGGCCATTGTGGTACATAGGCTTTAACCGGTGCTTTCTCAATGGCTTTTGCTAAAAGATGTGAACCAGTTTTTTCATCGACTTCAAATGGCAGTTTTTTCGCACCTTCATTGATCTCTGTACGAATATAACCAGGGAAAATAGTCGTTACTTTAATTGGGGTATCAATCAGCTCTGCACGAATACCTTCAGCTAGAGCAGCAACACCTGCTTTACTTGCACCATAAGCCGTTAAATGTTTAGGCATTCCGCGCATAGCACTCATTGAAGAAATCACCACCAAATGCCCTGCATTTTGGCTACGGAAAATTTCAACTGCAGCTTCGCATTGCGCCAAAGCAGAGATAAAGTTGGTTTCAACTGTCGCACGGTTAATTTCAAAATTACCTTTACCAATACGACGACCTTCACCAACACCTGCGTTGACAATAACACGGTCAATACTGCCAAAATCTGCTTTAAAGGCACGGAACACTTCAAACACTTGATCATAATTTGTGACATCGAGGGTTTTCGCAATGACTTTGATGCCATATTGGCTTTCCAATTCCTGTTTTAGTGTTTCTAGACGCTCTAAACGACGTGCACAAATGGCTAAGTTGTAGCCTTTTTGCGCAAACTCACGTGCCATTCCTGCACCAATCCCTGAGCTTGCACCTGTAATTAAAATTGTTTTAGCCATGATAATTCCTTTGTTTATCTTAGATCCAAGTCAATAAATTTGGATCAACTGCTTTTATAAAATGATGTTCATTTAAACTGAGTAATTGCGGTTCATTTCCGACTAAACGCAGTGTTGTCATACTGGTATTGGCAATGGCCCAATTGAGTGCAAATGTTTTTTCTGGACTCAGCCCTAAAATTTTACCTACGGCAACGGAGATCACTCCACCTGAACTAAACACAACAGCATAGCGTGGTTTGGTTTCAGCCAGTTGAGTGCATAACTTTTCTAGCGCTGTTTCGACTCGACTTTTAAAATGTGGCCAAGATTCATCATATTCATGATGAAATTCTCCACCTGTCCAACGCTCAATGGCGCCTTCAAAAATTTTCGATAAATAAGCACGTGGGTTTTCATGCTTAGATACATCTTCTTTTAATAAATGCGGTTGGTTAAATCGAGGTTCATATTGAGCAAAAACTTGCTGATGATTAAATTCATTCCACGCGTTATCTGTATCAACTTGTGCTTCTGGAAAGCATTCAGCCAATGCAAGATTGGCTGTTTGTTGATGACGTTGCATGGAGCCCGCAACCACATAAGGACTTTCTTTTAAAATACGGTCGAAATACTGTCCCAGCACCTTAGCCTGTAGCTCACCGTTGGGAGAAAGCTTGTCATAGCTTTCCGCACCAAAAGAAGCCTGACCGTGCCGAATTAAATATATCGTGGTCATTTCCCTAAAATATCCTTCATTTTTTCAATATATTTTTGTGCCACGTCATTGGCTTCAAGTTTTTGCAAACCAATAAGTTTTAATGCACGAATATGTAAAGCATGGATCACAATCCAAAAATCTTTGAATGCAGGATTATTGGTTTGTTTGTGGTAAAAGCGATAATAAATTTGCTGTGCGATCACGGCTAAACGGAAAATGCCGAACACTTCATAAAATGTCCAGTTGTCTGTTTGTAGACCAGTTTTTTCTAAGTAATATTCAACGACTTCTTTACGACTAAACATACCTTTCAAGTTAGTCGGCTGGCGTCGAGTCGCTTTAAAAATTGCGTTATCGCCACTTTCAACCCAATACGCTAAAGCTGAACCTAAGTCCATCAGTGGATCGCCAAGCGTTGCCATTTCCCAATCCAATACGCCAATCACTTGGGTAGGATCATTTGGATCTAAAATGACGTTGTCAAAACGCCAATCGTTATGAATTACACAGGTTTTAGAGTCAGCAGGAATATTGTCTTTGAGCCAATTACGGACATATTTAAAAGAAGGAACATTTAAGGTTTTGGCTTTTTCATAGCGTGCGTCCCAACCTTCCACTTGACGACGACAGTAGCCGTCGCCCTTGCCTATTTTTTCTAAAGCTGTGCCTTCATAAGGCACTTGATGCAGTTCAATTAACTTATCGATGACGTTGGTACACAACGCTCGAACTTGAGTTTCATCAAAATTAATTTCTTTGGGTAAGTTTGCACGTGGAATGATGCCTTCTACGCGCTTCATTACGTAGAAATCACAGCCAATCACTGATTCGTCCTGACATAGCGCCACCATTTCAGGGAGTACTGGATAAAATTCTGATAATGCTTTCTGTACGTTATACTCACGTGCCATATCATGTGCAGACTTGGCTTTGGTGCCTTTTGGTGGACGACGTAAGATTAAATCAGCATTGTCGTATTTTAAGCGATAAGTCCAATTTGATGCACCACCTGAATATTGAGTGACTTCTACAGGCCCTTCTATTTCAACGCCATGTTCAATCAACCAATTTCCTACAGCACGGACATCCAGTTCTTCACCCTCACGAACTGAACCGCCTACATCTATCACTGACATGCTTTTCTTCCTAAACTTGAATCTATCATGATGATAAAAATATAATTTTCTATAGTTTTATAGCATGGACAATTCGGGGTTGCCATGCCAAATATGTGACTACAACTTGTTTATTTTTTACGGCGACTGCTGTAACCGCGCTTAGCCAACTCTAATTTGGCAATCATGCCTTTATGTACTTCATCAGGGCCATCAGCTAGACGTAGTGAACGTGCTTGGGCAAAGAAACCCGTAAGCGGTGTATCTCGAGAAACCCCAGCACCACCGTGGATTTGAATCGCCATATCAACGACTTTTTCTAAGACACTCGGCGCGACCACTTTAATGGCAGAAATCTCGGTTAATGCAGCCATATTCCCTTGAGTATCCATTTTATATGCTGCATAAAGGGTCAGTAAACGTGCCTGATCAATCGCAACACGTGCTTCTGCTACGCGTTCTAAATTGCCACCGAGTTTTAAAATTTCTTTACCAAAAGCTGTACGGCTCATACCGCGGTCAATCATCAGTTCTAGCGATTTTTCAGCAGCACCAATACAACGCATACAATGATGAATACGGCCTGGGCCTAAACGACCTTGTGCAATTTCAAAACCTTGGCCTGCGCCGCCAATGAAATTTGCAACAGGAACACGAACATTTGTGAAGCTAATTTCACCATGTCCATGTGGCGCATCATAGTCGCCAAAGACCGGAAGCATACGTTCGATTTTGACTCCATCCGTATCTACTGGAACTAAAACCATAGAATGCTGATGGTGACGGTCTTTGCTTTCATCTGGTGTATGTGCCATAAAAATAATGATTTTGGCATTTGGATCACCTAAACCTGAAGACCACCATTTACGGCCATTCAACACAATTTCGTCGCCTTCAACGACAGCTGTTGCTTCCATATTGGTGGCATCACTTGAAGCAACAGCAGGTTCTGTCATGCAAAACACCGAACGGATTTTGCCGTCTAGTAATGGTGTTAACCACTGCTGCTTTTGTTGTTCCGTACCATAGCGCCAAATCACTTCCATATTGCCGCTGTCTGGTGCATTACAATTGAATACCGTGGGTGCAAGTAAGCTACGGCCTGAAAGTTCTGCGATGTGTGCATATTCTTGTACAGATAAGCCTTGCCCAAGTTCAGGACAAGGTAAGAACATATTCCATAAGCCTGCAGCTTTGGCTTTATCCTTTAAAACCTCTAACTGTGCCGGCCATTGCCATTTGGTCCAATCACCACCTTGGTTCAACTCATGAACTTCTGCCCAAAACTCAGTTTCTACAGGCTCAATTTCATCTTTAATAAATTTTTTTGTTCTTTCAATATAATCTTGTGCACGTGCTGAAAGTTCAAACATGACAATATCCTTTAAATATTATGTTCTTTACGCTTTACAACACCATAACCTGAAATCTAATATGAACAAAATGATTTAATTCAATAGATGAACATGAATAGTATTCATAAAAACACCGTCATTGATATGGGTGTTTTCCACCGTATGGATATCAATTTATATCCACTGTATATCGCAGTTTATGAACAAAAAAGCATTTCAAAAGCAGCACAAATTTTGTGTATTACTCAGTCTGCAGCGAGTCATGCACTTCAACGTTTAAGACAACATTTACAAGATGACTTATTTGTACGTGCTGGGGCAAAAATGCTCCCGACTCCATTTGCTGAACAGATTTATCCCGTAATTAAAAATGCGCTTATTGCGATTCAAAGTATTTCTATCCAAAAACAACAATTTACTCCTTCAATGGTACAGAGCTTAAAAATTGCCGTACATGATGAAATTGAACCGATTATTTTTCCTAAGTTAGTTGAACACTTTCAACAGCAACAGTTTCAGATCCAATTTTCCAGTATTAAATTAGACCGCAAAACCATTGTGGCTGACCTTGCTGCACAGCAAATCGATTTTGCGATTGATCTTGAGCAAAACTTTGGTGAAAAAATAAATTTTCAAACTTTAGTTGAAGACCAATTCGTGGTTTGTAGTCAACATTCCAAGATGGATGAATCTATTTATCTTTCTGCTCCTCACATTGGGGTTTCTTCCCGACGTGCAGGTGTATTAGTTGAAGATATTTATTTAAATCGTAAAAAACACTCTAGAGAGATTTTTTTACGCTGTCAGCATTACTCTACTGCGCTACAAATTTTGGCACAGCAACCCAAGGCAATATTAACGATTCCGCAAAATATTTTGACGCATTTACAGGTTGCTCCCGAACTGAATATTTTTGATGTACCTGTAGACTTGCCGAAAATTAAACTAGGGATGTATTGGCATAATGATTTGGAATTAAATTCGCGGCATATTTTTTTGCGAAGCCAAATTTCTAAAATTTTTGCTTAGGCTATTTTATGATGATATATCAGCTTGCTTAGGCTATTCACATGGATTTAGATTTAATTCTGCGTGATGAAACTTGCTGTATATTTATAGATCAAATGCTGATTATTTAATGTATTTTTAACTGACCGCCGGTTTATTCGACAGCCATAAATCATGAGTTCTTATAAAATCTAAACTCCTGTTTTTATGCGATATGACTTCGTTCATATCATTATGTATGCTTTCAAATCTCTCCACAAATTGGCTCATGGCTTTAGGTGCAGTATTGTGCCTGATCACAGTCTATGTTTTCTATAAAGTCACCATTTTCTTAAAGGATTTTTTTCAACCCTTTAAGAAAGGAAAATCTTACCTCTGCCGTGTATCCGATATTAGTGATGGCGATACCCTCACCTGCTATCGGATGAATCTGAGACGTTCTAAAACCAAACTTCGCTTTGCTTATGTGGATGCGCCAGAATCGACACAAGCCTACGGTAAAGAGTCAGCCCGCCTGATCAAATCCATGGTTTATAAGAAATTTGTCCGTGTAAAAATCACTGATGTAGACCGTTATGGCCGCTGCGTTGGGGTTATTTATCGCTATCGTAAATGCATGAATGAAGAAATGGTAAAACGTGGTGCTGCGTGGGTGTACGAAGAATACATCCGTGACCAAAAGCATTTGCACTATATGATGAATTTACAAAGTAAAGCACGTAAACAAAAGAAAGGTTTGTGGAAAGCCAGTCGTCCAATGCGCCCTAAAGAGTATCGTAAATTACATAAATAACAGACCACATTACAGCATGGCTAAGGAATATTTAATGACTTAGCCATGTCTAATATTTGACCTTTTTTTACTTCGCTATACAATATTGCTGCCCTTTTGGGCATAGAAAATAAATTAGATAATTAAAATTGGAATAATAATGACTGAACTTACTTCAAGCGAATTGAATCCGTTTCAACAAGATCAAAATATTCAGCCTCAAATTCAAAAAGCCGATCATCCACTGTCTCCTGAAGGACGTTTTGGCCGCCTGTCCTATTTAGCGTGGTTATTTATCATTAGTATGATTTATACCTGCCTATTAGGCATCAGCGTCGCACTGGGACTTTTTGCATTTTTCAATTCAGCAGAACGTAGTATTGAAGCACTTTTTAATTCGTTTTTAGGACTCAGTGCGATCGCACTGATTGTCGTTTCTATCGTTGCAATGTTTGTCGCAATGATCTGCATTACGATTCGTCGTTTACATGATCTAAATAAAAGCGGTTGGCTCTGTTTAATTTTTCTCATCCCACTGGTCGGTACCATCTTTAGCATTTATGTGATGGCTGCAAAAGGCACTGAAGGTGAAAATAAATATGGTATTAAACGTCCAACTGAACAAACAGAGAAAGTCATTGGGTCACTGTATCTGATCCTGATGATTGTTTATTTATTGGTTATGATTCCATTGATGTTCAATATGCAAAGTATGATGAGCAATTTAGAACAAGCGCAATTACAAGAACAAGCAATGATGTCTGAAGGTGAACCTGAATTAACGGATGAACAACTTGCGGCTTATTTAGAGCAAGCTGAATCAGAAGGTGAAGAACTTGCTTATGCAGATGGTGAAAGTGTAGAAATTTCAGAAAATGCAGACAGCTCAGCGGAAGATGCAGCAATTGCAGCTGCAGAAGCTTCTGTAGAATAAACACGTATTGTTTAAGGTATCAATTCAACGATATGCATTGAACGATAAGCTTTAAATGAAATGTTTTGCAAGAAAACCTGTGTGCGCACAGGTTTTTTTATACCTGTTTTTTATGCTTTGAGTTGTTCACTTGAATTCAAAATAAATTAGGCGTAAAGTTGCGACAATTTAGTTACCCTAGTTAACTATCATGAATTCCACATTAGGTTTCCGCTCTTCTCTTCTGCGCTGTGCGCGTCTGATGAGTGATGAAATCAACACGATTTTATTGCCCTATCAATTGAACTATTCACTTTGGCAAGTCATGTTTGTCATCCGTGAAAAAACTGCTTGTACATCTATTGAAATGGCGGAATATTTAAATGTATCCAAGCCATCCATCACTAAGCGTGTCAAAATTCTTGCTCAGATGGATATTTTGGCACATGTGCAAACTGACGATAAACGTCAAAAGAAAATGATGCTCAGCGAGACTGGACGTGAGTTATTTCAGCAATGTGCAAAAGACATAGATGCCTTTGAGCAGCGCCTGATCGCGCCATTAGCAAGCCAAGATATCCAACACTCCATTCAAATTTTACACCGTGTCATGCAAGAACTTGAACAAAACACTGTAGGTGATGATCATGCAAGATAAAGCACCACTTTGGACTCGAAATTTTATTTTAGTCAGCGCCATTAACTTCCAATTGGTTTTAACCTTTTATCTCTTGGTTGTGGTGATCGTGGGCTATGCGGTGGCTGAATTGGGTGCGACTACAGCCCAAGCAGGTTTAGTTTCTGGCTTGTTCATTGTCGGCACATTGGTCGGGCGTTTATTGGTGGGCAAGTTCCTAGAACGTTTTGGTCGTAAAACAACACTGATCGTTGGTTTAATTGGCTTTTTAGTCTTTTCTGGTTTTTACTTCATTCAGTTTGGCGTCGGCATGTTGCTTTTCATACGCTTTATGCATGGCTTTATGATGGGTATGGCATCAACAGTGCTGGGTACCTTAATTGCCCAAATCTTACCAGCGACACGTCGCGGTGAAGGCATTGGCTACTACAGCATGAGTAGTACTTTAGGTACGGCTATTGGGCCATTTCTTGCCATTTGGATGATGTTACATATTGGTTATCATGCGATTTTTATCGTTTCTACGATTATCGCATTGAGCTGCCTATTGGTTGCCTTGCTGATTCAAGTGCCCGATTTACCCAAAATCAATAAACCCCTCGATACTGTTGAAGCTGTCAAAAAACCGAGTTGGATTGCTCAATTTGTAGAACCTAAAGCATTACCGATATCATTCATCATGCTTTTCGCTTCAATCTGCTATTCAGGCGTTTTGTCTTTCATTAACTTTTATGCCAAAGAAATCGATTTGGTTGAAACAGCCTCGTTTTTCTTTTTGATGTATGCCATTGCGATTTTAATTTCTCGCCCATTTACAGGCCCGTTGATGGACCGTAAAGGTGAAAATATTGTGATCTACCCTGCTTTTGTGATTATGGGCGTGGCATTGGTATTGCTCAGCATCACACAGAGTTCATGGATGCTTTTACTTTGTGCAGGCCTACTTGGACTCGGTTATGGCAATATTCAGTCGGTCTGCCAAACAGTTGCGGTAAAAAGTGCGCCGCTTGAACGTATGGGCTTTGCCACTTCAACTTTCTTTATCTTTTTGGATGCCGGCTTAGGCTTTGGACCGTACTTTATCGGTAAATTGCTCGACCATATTGGCTACTCACAATTGTATTTGTATAGCGCCTTTGCAGCCTTTGCATGTATTGGTGCCTACTACTTTTTACATGGCCGTTATACCGTTCGAACCGCTTAAACTGTAGCTAAACATCAAATCGTCGGCTGAAACGTCGACGATATTCTAAGGGGCTCAGCCCCGTTTTTTTTTTGAAATAACCGTCGAAATGAGCTTGGGTCATTATAGCCGACATCTCGCATAATCAGATCTAAAGCATGTCCCGTTTCTTCTAAACGCTTTCGTGCAGCTTCAATCCGTATTGATTGTAAGTATTGATTGGGAGGCATATCCAAAGCCGCTTTAAAATGACGAATCAATGTCCTTGTTGTCACATTAAACTGCGCCGCAAGTTCATCTAAGACTATATTTTCATGATAATGCTGTTCTAACCAATCTTGAACTTTTTGCACCAAACCATCCTGATGCGGTTTAGATATTTTCAATAATGAATAGGACAACTGACTATCACGACGATAATCCAATACAAATGATTTTGCCGTGTGGATTGCCGTTTCAAAACCATAAAAACGTTCTATCAGGTGCAGTCCCAAATCAAACCATGCTAAGCCACCTCCAGCACAGTAAATATTTTGATCATGGCTAATGAGCTGATCTGCATTCAGTCTTACCAAAGGATAGCGTTCACGAAACATTTGCTGAAAGCCCCAATGCGTCGTTGCCTGCTTACCATCTAAAAGCCCTGCTTCTGCCAGAAAAAAGTTACCCGTACAATTTCCTGCGATCAGTCCGCTTTGCAATTGCCGAGTTTTTAATAATTCGATCAGTGCTGCGTTTTGCGCTAAAACATCTAAGATCGGCGCACCTATCGTTGGGACAATGATGACATCTGCATCTGTTATTTCAGAAAATGCTAAATCTGCAAAAAGCTTGATGCCATTGATACATTGCACTGCTTGACTATGTTGTGAGGCAATTTTGACCTGAAATAGCCGCTGCACATTTTGTTTTTGGATCCGGTTCCAACTGACTCCCGCCATTGCAAATAGATCAACAACCCCTGTAATCGCAGAAGCCAAAGCACCATCAAATGCTAAAATTATGATTTTCTTCATTTAAAGTTCAAATTATCAAAATGTCATTTTTAACTTATTAAGTGGCATTATTGACAATTCTATATCTAAAAATCAACTGCTAGGCTTAAGACATAAAATTCAACCCGATTAGAGATTGAGCAATGGCGCAGTTAATCAATGACAAAGATTTAAATTTTTTGCTATTTGACGTGTTTAAAGCGCAAGACTTAACGCATTACCCACGTTTTGCTGAGCATGATGCTGAAACCTTCAAAAGCATCCTAGAAACTGCACAAGGTATTGCTCAAGACTTTTTTGCCCCGCATAACGCAACAGCCGATCAAAACGAACCTACGTTTGATGGTCAACAGGTTAAAACCATTACAGAAGTCAAAACGGCATGGAAGCAATTTGCAGATGCCGGCCTACTTTGTGCGCAGCATGATTATGATGCAGGCGGTATGCAACTTCCGACTTTGATCAACATGGCTGCAAATGCCTATTTCATGTCGGCAAATCCTTCGTCAGTGGCTTATTCTTTTCTAACCGCTGCGGCTGCAAATGTGATTCAGGCTTTCGGTACGATTGAACAAAAAGATATGTTTGTACCGCATATGTTCAGTGGTCGCTTTGCAGGAACGATGGCCATGACTGAACCTGATGTGGGTTCATCTTTAGGTGATTTGACCACAAAAGCCATACCACAAGCCGATGGTACCTACCTCATCAAAGGCCAAAAGATGTTTATTTCAGGGGGTGACCAAGACATCACTGAAAATATCGTCCATTTGGTCCTTGCCCGGATACAAGATGCACCTCAGGGCGTGAAAGGTATATCGCTATTTATTGTTCCGAAGTTTAAAACCCTAAGCGATGGTTCACTTGCAGATGCCAATGACGTACAACTGGCTGGCTTATTACATAAAATGGGCTACCGAGGTACAACATCGACAGTACTGAGCTTTGGTGAAAAAGACCAATGTACTGGCTATCTGATTGGCGAAGCAGGTGCTGGTCTTAAATATATGTTTAAGATGATGAATGAAGCGCGAGTGGGTGTCGGCTTAGGTGCAGCCATGATTGGATACCGTGGCTATTTAGAATCGCTCGAATATGCCAAAAACCGCCCACAAGGTCGCTTAGTATCAGATAAAAATCCTGCTGCGAAACCTGTCTATATCATTCAACATACAGATGTGAAACGAATGCTTTTGGCGCAAAAATCCTATGTGGAAGGCGCACTTGCATTATGCCTATTTGCTGCACGTTTAATTGATGAACATCAAGCCGCTAACAATGAAGACAGCGCGCTGTTATTAGATTTAATTATCCCTGTCGTCAAATCATTCCCTTCTGCCTATGGACCAAAAGCCAATGATTTAGCCATCCAAGTTTTAGGTGGCGCTGGCTATACCCGTGAATATCCGCTTGAACAATGCTATCGCGACAATCGCTTAAATCCGATCCATGAAGGCACATTTGGTATTCAATCTTTGGATTTGTTGGGTCGTAAGCTTTGGCAGCACAACAGCAAAGGTTTAATGCTGTTATTACAACGTATGCAAAATACGATTGATCAAGCTCAACATCCAAAAACTCAAGCGCTTGCAGCAATTTTTTCAGCGCATTTAAACACGGTGAAGAAAACCACACAAAGTTTGGGACAAGTCCTCGCCCAAGGTCGTGTCGATCAGGCACTGGGAAATTCTGCGTTGTATCTAGACATGATGGGCAAAGTCATCATTTCATGGCTATGGCTTGAAATGGCCAATCAAGCCCTTGTGAAATTTGAACATTCAGATTTAGCTGAAGATCAACAATACTTAGCTGGTAAATTACAAGCCGCGCAATATTTTATCCGCTGGGAACTACCTGAAATAGAGCACCAAGCCAAGTTATTGCTAGAACTTGATGATACTTGTCTCAACATGCAAGAAAGTTGGTTCTAGCCACTCGTTTAGCTCAGTCCTCAATGGGCTAATCTGGACAAGATTTTCACGGATGAAAATCTTGTCCAACCCTATCTATTTCAATAAAACTGCCATAAAAATAGGAACTTAGTTTTCGTTCCTTTTTTATCAAAATTGAGTGCTATACGTTGTAATTATTGAAAGACTTTAAAACGATCAGCATCATCCATATAGCCTTTTTCTTTCGCTTCACCTTCCACTGAACCAAAAACCAATTGAGCACGAAGTTTCCAATGCGCAGGAATGTCCCATTCAGCATGCACTTGTTCATCCACAATTGGGTTGTAATGCTGTAGTGATGCGCCTAAACCTTCGGTATGCAATGCGGTCCAAGTCGCAAATTGGGCAATGGCAGTTGAATGTTCGGCCCAAATCGGAAAGTTTTCTGCATAAGAAGGAAACTGTGCTTGTAGGCCACTGACCACATCCAAATCTTCAAAGAACAGAACTGTACCTAAACCTGCTGCAAAACTTGCCATTTTAGCCGTCGTCTTCGCAGCACTTTCTTCATCTTTTGCATAAGATTTTAATTTGTCAGCGACTAAGCCCCAAAATTTTTCACTTTCAGCATTAAATAAAATAACAGCACGAGAAGATTGTGAGTTAAATGAAGACGGGCTTTGTTTAATCGCTGTTTGGATCAAATCAGTTAAATATTCTGTGCTTTGGCTTACATTGTCCCCAATAGCATAAATAGTGCGACGTTTGCGAATCAGGTCAATAAACTGATTTGACATATAAAATGGTCCTTTAAAATAAAATGTGCAGATGAGTCAGAAACATTTGGAATGATAAGTCTCGCGACTTTCCAAATGTTTTGAATGCTTCACTTGCTTGATGGGGCACTATGAAACAGTCACTTGCCGCAGTAAATCTGAAGTTCTGATGTGCATATAAAAAATCCTCCTAAGCGGAGGATTTTTCGACTAAAACTGTGTGCAGTTTAGAATTTTGCTTCTAATACATTCGCTGACACTTGGTTTTTCCAAAGCTCACGTAAAGTCGGTAGATAGAATTTTTCACCTAGCTCGACCAACTCTGCATCAATCAAACCATGAACTTCGTGCATGAATAAATAATCAAGTTCAACGGTTTGTAATTTTGACTGTGCTTTTTTATATTCTTTACGTTTTTGCTGTGCTTTTTTTACCAAGTTATCTGCATAAGCACGGTCTTTATATTGGGCAATAGCATTCAAACGTAGCTCAATTACGCCCCACCCACTGAGTAGTAATTTAAATTTTTCAAAATCTGGCGTTGTCGATTCCCAGCTCATTTCTTCAAGATTTTCATTTTCAGGCAAAACTGGTAGCAAAAGCTCCATAACGCTTGGAAAAATCTTTTTAAAATTCAATATAAATTTAACAGGATGCTCGCCCGAATAGTCTTTAAATTGAACGTTCTTTTGGACATCTGTCAAATAGATGGTGAGCATTGGGGGAAATCCTTAAATAAAACACTGTCTTGCAAATATTTATTCAAACAAATGTCAAATAGCAACGAAAACAGAAAAAGAAAGGCATTTTAACAAGTGTGCCAATGAATTCAAAGCCCAATCCAATGAATTACTTGCTTCATCATCAGGCCTTTCTTCATTTTGTTCGTTCCCCTATTTTTAATAAATCGTCTGGTTTCTATACATACATTTCAAGATGAATATGAATCCAAAGAATCTGTATTAGGTAGGATCCAGCTGAAAAATAAAGCAATCATATATCTAATAAAAAGAGAAGCTAAGTATGAGTTAGCTTCTCTTTTTATTTTCAAACACTCTAGATGAATGATCTCAAAAAATTTATTTGGTATTTGGTGAAACCATTTGCTCAGGACGAACCACTTCATCAAATTGCTCAGCAGTGACTAAACCGAGTTCTACCGCAACTTGTTTTAAGGTTTTTCCTTCCTTATATGCAGTTTTAGCAACTTTTGCAGCATTTTCATAACCAATTACAGGGTTGAGTGCCGTAACTAACATTAAAGAATCATGTAAGAAATGGTCGATTTTTTCACGGTTTGGCTCAATGCCTACTGCACAGTGGTCATTGAAGCTATTACATGCATCGCCGAGGAGTTGAATAGATTGCAATAAGTTAAAGGCAATAACAGGCATAAACACGTTTAATTCAAAGTTACCCGATGCACCGGCAACATTAATGGTTGTGTCATTTCCAAGTACTTGAGCAACCACCATTGTCATGGCTTCACTTTGAGTTGGATTGACCTTACCTGGCATGATGCTTGAGCCTGGTTCATTTTCTGGAATACGTAGCTCACCAAAACCACAGCGTGGGCCACTGGCTAACCAGCGCACATCATTGGCGATTTTATTTAAACTTGCAGCAAGTGTTTTTAAAGCACCCGACGCAAATACAGCTGCATCACGCCCTGCTAGTGCTTCAAATTTATTTGGCGCAGTGACAAATGGCAGACCCGTTTGTTTCGCAAGTTCTGCTGCTGCTTTTACAGCATATTCAGGATGTGCATTCAGACCTGTACCGACCGCTGTACCACCTAGTGGTAATTCATACAGTCCTTCTAAAGCTTGATTTAAACGCTTCAAACCATGATCGAGCTGTGAAACATAGCCGCTAAACTCTTGGCCTAATGTTAAAGGCGTTGCGTCCTGTAAATGTGTACGGCCAATTTTAACAATATCTTTAAAATCGTTAGATTTAGCTTCTAAGGTATTACGCAGTTTTGTTACTGCAGGAATTAAAAGCTCATTGATTTGTAGACTTGCAGCCACATGAATTGCGGTTGGGAATGAATCGTTGGTCGATTGAGCACGATTGACATGATCATTGGGATGGACAGGTTTTTGTGAGCCCAACGGATTACCCAGTTTTTGATTGGCAATATTGGCAATGACCTCATTACAGTTCATGTTACTTTGCGTGCCTGAACCAGTTTGCCAAACTACCAGTGGAAATTGTGCATCCCACTGCCCTGAGATCACTTCTTCGGCTGCATTGACGATATAACCAGAAAGTTCCTGAGGGATTTGACCCAATGCTGCGTTAGTAATCGCTGCTGATTTTTTAACGAGACCCATTGCACGAATCATTGGACGTGGTAAACGTTCACCACCAATTTTAAAGTTTTGCAAACTACGCTGTGTTTGTGCACCCCACATCGCATCGCTAGGTACTTCAACATCGCCCATTGTGTCATGTTCAATACGTGTTTGCATAAATGACCTCATATCCTTATCTATAAAATTGAACGTCTGTGCAGAATCAAATTCTGCTGATAAATACAGTTTAGGTAACTTTTTTAGCCTTGTAAATAATAACCATTATCAATTATAAGTGTTTTATTTGATAATCTTTATCGTGATTTTATAAAGAAAATCATGCACGACGATTAAATTTACCCAATACAAGACGAGTTAATTCCCTCTTAATGTTTGTTGATAGAAACGCCATTCATCTTCTAGCATTTTCTTTAAATCTTGTTCAGGCTGCCAATCAAAAGTACTTTTCGCTTTCTGTGTACTTGCCCCAAGCTGGTCATATTCATGGCTTGGGTAAAAACTAGATTCGACCGTCTTAATCTCCGCCTGTGTCACTTCTGAAAGCGTATCCAACAGTTGCTGTATCGAAACCAACTCACCTGAAATATTAAAGGCCTCACAGGCGAATTGCTGCTGCGACAACCATTGCAAACATTGCCACACCGCCTTACAGCAGTCGAGTACATGCAAGAAACTCCGTTCCACAGTACCATCTTCAGTTTTGGCTTGTTTGCGAAGTTCAATAAAATCTCGTTGTAAAGCACCGACTTGCATCGCAAGTGGCACGATATTTTTTGGCAATGGCGCAACAAACTCACCTAAAACTGCATGTTCGAAAGCACCTGCGACGTTTCCTAAACGCAAAATCGCAATTTTCCACTCATTATCGGTACGTGCCGTATCCCGTATAATTTCTTCCACCATTTGTTGAGATTTCACATAGGGATTTGGATAGGTAAAATTGATTTCTGTGTCTTCTGTTAATTCTGCCGAAGACTGACCATATACCGCCAAACTTGATAAATGGATCAGTGTTCGTACACCTGTTCGCTGCATGGCACGCAGCAAACTCATGATACAGCTGACATTATCATTATAGTATTCAAGTGGTTTAAGGACGGATTCTTCCAATGACTTAAAGCCTGCCGTATGAATGACAGCATCGACGGTATATTGTTCAAATACTTTATTGAGTGCGGGAGTATTTCGAATATCGAGTTTGACAAAAGGTACATACATGCCTGAAATAAATTCTAGTCGTTCAAGTGTTTGTAAATTTGCATTGGATAAATTATCCACAATAATGACTTCTTGACCTTGAGCCATTAAACTCAAGGCTATATGTGAGCCTATAAAGCCTAAACCACCAGTCACTAAAATCATTGTTTAGATACTCCTTATAGTTATCAAGCTTTTACAACTCTTTGGCATCATCTTGGTGTCGTCACCAACTTTTCTACAGATCAAAATTATTAAACCTCGCCTCAGCATTTTCCATGAGCCGAACAATCTGCAAGAGCATTCTAGTTTTATCTTACTGCTTTGGAATTTTGACTGTGTTGCAGTTATGAATATTAACTGTATTTGATTTACGACAAATGACCTCGCTAGCGATCCATTTAGAAGACATCACAAGTTTTCGTGGCATTTGAGTTGAAGGCTTTTTGAAGAAGATATTTAATAATAGTTACATTGCGAAGCATGTTAGACAGCAACAAAATATTAGAGATGATCTACTCGAATGAGCAAATAGCATTGAGCAGTCTGACTATTTTTTGAGGTATAGGATCTGGATGTGAACGCCAGATGAATCATCATAAATATTCATCTGGCAAGATGTTGGCAATGTAACTATAGCAGCAGCAAACTTTTGAAATCGCAAATATTTGGCGAACTTAATTTAGCGGATATAGCCTTTTTTAATCATGGCTGAAAATAAAAATTCGTAAACTTTTAAGATCATGCTCACCAAATGAAAACCATAGCTTCGCCATAAAGACAGTCCGACAAAATTAAGCAAAACAGCGATGATCAACGCGCCCGCCATATCCATTGGATAATGCACACCTAAATAGACTCTCGACCATGCAACAAGAAAAGCGAATGCTAGAAATACATAGCCGACGGTTTTTTGCTTTGAAAATATATAAGAAAATGCAATCGTGCTAAAAAACAGCATGTGATCACTCGGGAATGATCCATTCGGTGAATGTTCTATAATCGTGCGTCCAACGTCCAAGACAAAGGGTCTAGGATAGTAAAAAAAACTTGAAATCACTTGGCTGATAAGAAATGCGACGATTGTAAAAACAGTGGCTTTAACGATTTGTTTTTTGATATCAAAATTGCCTTTAAACCAAGCCAAAAACATCAAAAGAATCACGATATAAAATAGATCATTGGCTATAAATATGGCGAAAGAAATGGTGAAATCTAAAGCATTGTCCGAAGCATTGATTGAATTAAATAAACTTAAGTTAAATTTCTCTATATTCATGAGATGGTTTAAAAAATGAAAAGATCATAGCACTCTGTAAAATCAAAAATTGCGTTTTATTCATACAAAGATTTTTCAGTATGTAACCGCACAGTTTATTTATGAAAAGCTGACGGCTTGAAGCTGAATCCAAAATAAACCAAAAGTTATATTTGAAGAAAAATTGGCAATGACTTCGCCGCCCAAATAAGCAAAACTTTGCAAATATTCAGATCATTGAGTAAATCATTGTATACTAGCTTTTTCTTCTGAACTCAGAACAAACTGTCGATCTAGACCGTTTATTCATTTAGTGAATTTCGATGAGTACTCTATTACTAATTACCTCCTCACCTACTTCGATATTGGCTTGGCATGCTTTGGGCCTTGCCCAAGCGCTGAAACAAAAAGGCGAAAACTTTCGAGTTTTTTTCTATCAAGATGGTGTAAATGTGGCAAATGCCCTGCAATGGGTGCCAGATGATCAGCGTAAACTCAGCAGTGAATGGCAAAAACTCGGCATTCGTTTACCTGTTTGCGTAAGTGCAGCTCTCGCACGTGGGATCACAGATCAGGAAAATGCACAGCGTCACAATATTCAGCAACATAATCTAGCTGAGCAATTTGAACTTGTGGGCTTAGGTGAACTTGCCGATGCCGTACAAACTGCAGACCGTTTATTGCAATTCTAAGTATTTTTATTGCCGCGCATTTGTAGCATTGAAAAGGAAAATTACGTGAAATCTGTACTGGTTGTTTTAACCCATGCAAATCTTGCAAGCTTACAAGTACATGAAAGTCTTTCTGCGACCATGGTGCTTGCAACCTTCGGTTGTGACGTAAAAGTGTTGCTCAAAGATGCTGCGCTAAGCTTACTTCAAGCAGAACAAGAGTTTAGTCAGCTCAAGCATGCGTTTAAACTCGCTTCCAACATGGTTGATAGCTTTGAGTTTTATGATCTCACCCCGATTTATATTGAACAAAAAAATTCACAGCATCCATTTGTGATCAATAGTGAACAAGAACTTGAGTTTGTTCAATTCAATACTGAATTGATTCAACAATTTGATCATGTGTTGTATTGGTAAAAGAGGAATGATGATGTCAAATTCTACGCTGTATTTAGTCCAAGCCAGCTATGCCAATACCCTACAGCACATCCAGCAGTTAGCCAGTTTAATCAATCCTGAAGATGCAATCATCCTGATGGGTGAAGCAGTCTTACATATTGCAGATGAACAAATTCAGCAATTTGGCACATGTTATGTACTTGAAAATGATGCTGAAATTTTAGATAAAACTATGAATTATAGTCATATGAAAGTAATCGACTATGCCGCTTTTGCTGATCTATGCCTTGGATTTAAAAGATGTATTTCACTCAAATAAATTGAGTAAAAGCGATCCATTTCTACAATCTTCTCTTTTGGAATGAATATGAATCTTGAATTAGACCAAGATGGCCATTTGGTGGATTACACTATTTGGAATGAAACTGTTGCCCAAGAACTGGCTAAAAGTTTAGAACTTGAGTTAAGCCCTTGGCATTTTGAAGTTTTAAAAGCTGTGCGACAGTTTTATCAACAGTTTGGTCACTCACCGGCAACTCGCCCACTCATTAAATTTTTAATGAAAACGGTGAGCGCTGATATTAATAATGCGGTGTTACAAGACAAATTTAACACGGGTTTGGTCGCTCGGCATTTAAGTCGTTTAGCGGGAATCCCTAAGCCTGCAAATTGTTTGTAATTTTAAAGCAATCTAAATGCCGCTTAGGCTAATTTGGCTAAATAGATGTAAATCAGCATCTTGAAGAAAGCCATAAAACAGCTTAGGCAGGTTTTAATTGATTTAGAGCGATGTAATAGGCTTGGGTAAATATCGGTTTGACCTGTTTGGCTTGGATCGGTTCAGCACAACATGAGCACACTAAAACCGGTTTAAATTTTTGCCCACATGCCTGATGGACATATTCAACAGGTGATCCTAAGCCCTGATCCATATATTGATCGGCCCAATGGGTCATGGCTAGAAGGATTGGATACAAGTCTAAGCCTTTTTGAGTCAGTCGATATTCAAAACGTTCCTGACGCTCGACATAAGCAACTTTGGTTAAAATACCTTCTTCAACCAAACGCTTTAATCGGTCAGATAACACATGACGCGTCACACCGAGATTTTGTTGAAAGTCATCAAAACGTCGAATGCCCATAAATGCATTACGGATAATCAACATGGTCCAACGATCCCCTAGCACTGAAAGTGCACGAGCGATTGAACACGGTTGTTGACCAATATCATCCCATTTCATTTTATGAACCATCAAAAATAACGACCAACACCCAATTTAATTCATGCCTGTTGATTTTGCAAAATCCTTTTTAATAATCTTTGTTGTACAAATCATAAATCCACCTTCATTTCCAGTCATTTATTTATTGGCTTGATCTGTAAATGAACTAAAAATGTATTTTGTCTTTATTGTCTTCAATTATTTCTAGCCATGCACGCGTTGCGGGACTCATGGCAACAGTGGTATTCCAGGCCATACTGAGTTTCCAGTCTAGGTTTGGATTTTCTAATTCAGCCATATGGTATTTTGCCGCATCAAGTTGTTCACAATAAATTTTAGGCAGTAGTGCAATCCCGACATTTGAATCTACCATTTTGGCGATAAAGTCCCACTGGCTACTTTTACACACCACATTTGGCTCAAATCCGACGTAATTTGCCGCCTGTATAATGATGTCATTGAGTGTGAAGGTATCGTCATACAATAAAAAAGATTCTTCTTTTAATTCAATCAACGAAACGGTTTTTCGCTTACGCCACTGTGAGTTTTTTTTAGATAATAAACATAAAGGTGACTCCATCACTGGAATACCACTTAACACCGGTTTCAAGTGACCCAAAATAATTCCGACATCGACCTGTTTTTTTAAAATGGCACTTTCAATACCCGTCGCCCCAACCTCAAAAAAGCTCAATTCAATATTCGGATATTTTCGATGAAACAATGCAATTAACTGACTAAATAGCACCGATGCCAATGGTGGTAAACCGAGGGTCAATTTACCTTGTTTTAAGGCGCGCACTTGTGTGACCGTATCAAGCATCCGTTGTTGTTCGTTCAAAATCACTAAGGCATGCTGATAAATCTGCTCTCCCATATAGGTGAGCTGTGCTTCCCTTTTTCGACCTGCTTCTCCTTTATGAAATAAAGGCACGCCGATCTCATCTTCTAACTGACGAATTAATTTACTAATGGTCGGCTGAGTGACAAAAAGCGCTTCTGCTGCATGACTAAAACTCTGTTTTTGTACGATGGTCACAAAGACTTTTAGGCTTTTAATGTCCATTATTATTCCATTTAAGCATAATTAATAATTAATTATTCATAATTATACAGGGTATGCACTTTTAAAATAGCGTCATCTCCTATTCTGCTGTCGTCTCATGGATACGTTTCCACAATCTACTTCCAAATTTACCCAGTTTCTCAAGACCTTAGCGCAGCTAAGTTTATTGATATTGATCTGGTGGATCGGCTCTTGCATTCAATCATGGTTTAACTTGCCGATCTCTGCTGGCGTGATTGGTTTATTGCTGCTATTAGCTGCATTGTTGAGTGGTTTATTTAAAATGCAGTGGGTCAAACAAGGCTCAGATTTTATTTTGGCTGAACTGGTTCTATTCTTTATCCCCTGTGTAGTTGGATTAATTAAATATCAAGATTTATTACTCAGCTCTGGCTGGCAGTTAATTTTAGCCGTGGTACTGGGTACTGTCTGTGTCATGGTGTTTACAGCATTTACGGTTTATTGGGGCTTTAAACTCGAGGCAAAACTTAAAGCTAAACACCAAACTGCGACAGATCATGATGTCAACACAGCAGGAAAAACCTTATGAACGATTTTGGGTTGAACAGCATCTCTGTATTGTTTTTCGTCCTGACCCTAATCGGTTATATTTTGGCGAAAAAGCTACATCGTAAGTTACCGTATATGGTTCTTTCCCCTGCACTATTCGTCCCGTTTGTGCTGATTATACTCATGCTTTGCTTTCATATTTCATATGACACCTATATGCAAGAAAGCCAATGGATTGTATGGATGCTCGGCCCTGCCACTGTGGCCTTTGCTATTCCCATCTATGAATATCGACAAATTATCCGTCAGCATGCGCTGAGCATTAGTTTAGGCATCGTGATTGGCATGTTAGCTGGGATTATTAGTGCTTTTTATTTGGCACAGTTGTTTCAGTTTGACCAAGAAACGTCTTATAGCTTAATGGCACGTTCCATTTCTACGCCCTTTGCCATGGAACTTACCTCGAATATTGGAGGTTCAGTAGAATTGGTGATTCTATTTACCATGATTACTGGGATTGCCGGCGTGGCTTTGGCTGACCTAGTTTTGGCTGGGCTTAAATTGCATTCACGCTTTGCGCAAGGTGCGGCTCTTGGCAATGCTGCACATGGATTTGGTACAAGTAAGGCGTTATCACGTCATAAAGAAGAAGGTGTTGCAGCCTGCTTGAGCATGGTACTAGCTGGGGTCTTTATGGTATTGCTTGGGCCATCACTTATTCATTTGGTCATTTATCTATTAGGATAAAATAAAAAGCCCAGTGCATTAGCTGGGCTTTTTTTAAATCAGGAGTTAAGTCATTTCACTGTAAAACTAAGCAATTACATAATGAAGTGCTATGACAAACGCTAAAAGACTCATCACCTCTGTGATTTCAATCGCTGCACCAATTGTATCGCCCGTCACGCCACCTATACGCTGAATAAATTTCCATCGCAAATACAGTAAAGTACAAATAAACGCGAATATACTCACCACTCCAAGCCAGCTAAAATACAAACATGCACTTAGGCAGAGTATAAAGATCATGTATGCCGACTTTCGTGGAATAGTTGCTGCTATCGATGAGCCTAAGCCTTTTTCGCGGACATATTGAGTTGTTAAAAACAAAAATAAAGGGGCTAAACGACCCAAGACTGGAAATACAATTATTGCCAAATACATTTGCTGTTGTAGCAAAACATAAAGTGCCGACCATTTGAGTAAGCAAATCACGACGAGGCTCAAAACACCAATCGGCCCACATGCAGGGTCTTTCATGATTTTAAGTGTGCGCTCGGCATCACCAAAGCCACCGACCCATGCATCTGCAGTATCGGCTAAACCATCTAGATGTAAACCACCTGTGAGCCAAATCCAGACCACAAGCAAAATACTGCTGAGTAAGATGATCGGCAGACTATGCAATATAAAGGCAAGCAAGGCAAGAATGCCACCGATCAACAATCCCACCGCTGGATAAAACAACAAAGACTGTCCATTTTGCTGTTTCGATGGCATCGCTTTAAGTTGAATCGGAAACGTCGTGAGAAACTGTAGAGCAATCCAAAAAGGTGTCATTCACTTTGCTCCAAAAGACGAATATTTGCACGATTTTGAACAATGAATGAATTTAATTGTCCCAATTCGGCAGTCATTTCTAATAAATCATCTAAATGACATTGCTGTGCCATACATTTTAACAATTTAATCACGCCACCATGGGAAACCAATAAAACGCGGTGCCAATGATGCTGTTGAGCCTGCAAGACTAACTCATCTAGACCGCTAAATATCCGTTGTTGAAATTGCTGAAGACTTTCTGCATTCGGCGGCGTAAATGTGCTGGGACTTTGCCAAAACTGTGCGAGTAACTCTGGGGTGTTTTCATAGATATGTTTGGTTGATACCGCTTCCCAGTCGCCAAAATGCATTTCTTGAAACTTCGCATTTTCAAACATTGGACGTTTGAGTTGTTGAGACAAATCTAAAGCAAATAAACGGCAGCGCTGTAAGTCAGAAGTGATGATGACATCCCAACTCGCTAAATCGTGTGTATGTATGACGTTCAATACATCATCTATGGTCTGCTGCATCTGCTGCCAACCTTTTTGCGTCAAAGCATCATCTGTAGAGCCACGTAAGGTATTGCTTAGTTCAGTCTCACCATGACGCAATATATCTAAACGGAAATGTTCCATTTAAACTTTTTCACCAATCACAGCAGCTTGTGCAAAAGTCGCCATGTTGTTATGTAAACGACATGCCAAACGAATTAAACCCAATGCCGCACCGGCACCGCTGCCTTCACCTAAACGTAAATTCAACTTCAAAAGTGGATCAGCTTCAAGGGCTTGAAGTAAACGTTGGTGCCCATATTCAGCCGATTGATGACCAAAGAGCATCCATTCACGTACAGAAGGATTTAAACGAACAGCGACCAAGGCAGAAACCGTACTAATAAATCCATCCACCACCATTGCCAAACCCAATTGCGCACAGCGAATGTACGCTCCAGCCATCGCGGCAATTTCCAAGCCACCAACAGCACAAAGAGCTTTAAAGACATCTTGGCCAACATAGTCCTGATGTAAAGCCAAGGCCTGATCAATCACTTGTTTCTTATGTGCCAATTGTTCAGCACGAATACCTGTACCAACACCTGTCAGTTTTTCGGCCGGCTCATTAAATAAAAAACATGCAACAGCAGAAGCAGAACAGGTATTGCCAATGCCCATTTCCCCTGCGACATAAATTGACGCACCTGCAGCGATAGCATCTTCAACACTTTTACGGCCGAGATTCATCGCTTCAATACATTGTGATTCGCTCATCGCAACAGTTTTAGCAAAATTTGCTGTACCCGCTGCAATACAGTAGCGCTCTACTCCTGCATATTCATAAGCGTCACCTACCGAACCACAGTCAATCACTTGTAGTTTGGCTTGATACTCACGTGCAATGACACTAATACATGCACCACCGGTCGTGAAGTTTTGTAGCATTTGGCGTGTGACAGCTTGAGGATAGGCCGAAATATTTTCTTCCATCACGCCATGATCACCTGCAAAGATGGTGATCCATGGGAAGTCGATATTGGGCTGATCCGTGTTTTGTAATGATGCAAGTTGTACCGCAACATTTTCAAGTTCTGAAAGTGAGCCCGTAGGTTTGGTTAGCTGTAACTGGTGATTTGCCGCCTGTTGCTTAGCTTCGATACTCGGATTTTGACAGGGTTCTTGCCACCAGTTCATGCTTTATCTCCTTTTAAGATCATTGGAAAACCTGCAACACAAAACACCACATGGTCAGCAATTTGACCAATTTGTTGATGTAAGCGCCCAGATTCATCGACGAATTTTCGACTGATTTGTCCCATGGGAACAACGCCCAGCCCAGTTTCGTTACTGACTAAAATAATGTCTGACTTTAATATTGGCAGCACCGTAAGTAATTTTTGGCATTGATGCTGTTGAAAATCTGCTTGTTCATGCAGCAATAAATTACTCATCCACAGCGTTAAACAATCGATAAGAATGGTTTGATAAGCCCGATCTATTTCAACTAAGCGATCAGCTAAATACAAAGGCTCTTCAATCAGCCCCCAATGCTCAGGACGGTCTGCTTGATGATGCTGAATTCGCTCCTGCATTTCCTCATCATAGGCTTGTGCTGTAGCCACATAGATGACGGCTTGAGCACTTTCTTTGGCTTTTTTTTCTGCAAGTCGGCTCTTACCTGAACGCGCCCCACCCAAAATGAAATGAATCATGACTGTGCCATCTCTATATTTTGTCTGAACTGATGTTGATAATAAGGACTCAAAGCCCCTTGTAATACTTGAGCCTGATAATGACCAAAAGTCAGTTGCTCGCTTTCAAAATCAAAGCTGTGCTGCTCAATTTGTTGGATTCTTTCAAAAATATCATCGCTATTCCACGCCTGTTTATACAATCCCAATGTAATATGCGGACAATAGTCTATTGGTGCAATTTCATTCGAACTAAAATTCAAAGCTTGACGTAGATGGTCTAACTTACGTTCTAAATCCACAATTTCAATAAACAGCGCGCTTTGAAAGCTATTGATCTGACCTGTACGTAACCGAATATTAGATAGTGATAACTGTCGAAGTTGTTGTTGGTGCAGTGCCAATTCATCTGCTGAGAAATTATCATTCCATCGTTGTTCAGAATGATCGATTAATTGGGTTTTATTCAGCTCTTGAAAAAAACCACAAATAAACACGGTGATATGAAATTGGCGCGTATTCGGCGTGTATAAAAGATCTGAAAACTGCGCTCGAAGTGCTGTGAGATATGCCAATAATTCAGGATCCTGTATTTCTATATACCACAAAGCATAGTGCTGACGACCTTGATGCCAATCGGGATAATCCTGATTGAGCGTCGGTACGACTTGCATTGAGGGTTTTAAAAACACAGATAAATCACTTTAAATTTAATCTGCTTTATTAAAGCATGAATCAAAACAGACTTTGCCCAATTTTGATTTAGTAATATTCATTTAAAGCTGAAATTCATTCATCTAAAGCTTCTTTGTAAGAAAAAAATGCCGAGTCATACTCAGCATTTTGATTCAATATACATTGCGCACAGATAAGCATTATATTTTAGGCAAATTTCGCAGTATCTTTCTGATCTTGCGTTACAGCATGGTTTTTCCAAGATGTAAACTGCTCTGTGGACTGATCAGAAAAATGCTGCAACTGTATCATTACATTGGCCTCAATCTGTTCAATACGTTCCAGTTGTTCAAGCTCGTTGGTCTTTTTCAGTTCTGAAAATTGCAACTGGATAAAGTTGATAACCTGTTCCATCGAACATTGATTTACACTCACGGCATACATCAAACCATAGACAATCCCTTGCTGTAGGTGCTTTGTCTCCAGTCCATATTTCAGATTGGTCGCCAACGAGCCCAACACTCGTTCATTAATTGCAAGTTTACGTAAAGGATCTCGTGCCACACGCGCACATGGATCTTTATACGCATGTTCACAAGAGTTTATAAAGCTTTCTGCCAGTCGTGTTAAATCAAAAGCACGATTAGGTAAGCATCGTGCTAAACCAGCCTGCACCTCGTCAATGAGTTCATGCATAAATTGATCAACACGATGATCTGCAAGTGCCACACCTATGGTTTGATGATTGAACAGTGCAGATTGCCAAGCCAACATGGCATGTACGCCATTCCATAAGCGATTTTTGATTAGCTGAATATCTTCAATATGATCGACCAAAATCATTTGACGCATTTTTTCTAACAAAGGACTGTTATTTTCTACATAGATCGGCATGTCAGACTCAGCATTGAATAAAATTAAATCCATGCTTTGCAATATATGACTTGGGTGGAAATTGCGGCGCATATCCTCAACATATAAAGTAGCCTGACGTTCCTGATCTGGATTTAATTTCGTCGCATCTTCTAAGTCTAATTGAGCATCTACTTCAACTTCATCTAATTGAAATTGTTTGAAGATATTATATTTTATACGGAGCTGACGATATAAGTTTTGGTCACTTAACTTAGATACCATGCGGTTGACCACGGTATCGCAAAAATAGTGTTGTTGCATGATTTTCTCTGCAACAACCGCTCCAGCAAGCTCAGTTAAAGCCTGTTTTAAATGTGACATTAATAATTGTTTTGCTCCGACTTTGTTCAAAATGATCAGCATCGTTAGAGGTTCGATGGCTTTCTCATCATGTGCAATATGTCGTGCATACAGGCCTTGTGCAATGGTTTTGGCCTCTTCTGCAATCGCTTTTTCAGGCAAACAGATGGCAACCAAACTTGACTCTGTGTACATCTCTTGCATCTGCTGAATATTTTCAGCATCAATGACTGCCATGTTTTCAACGCGTTCGTCATAAGACAATTGACCATAGCGAATACTATAGGTACCAAATGCATTGACCGCAGAACGATATAAAGGGTTACGAGTCGATGCATAGATTTTTTTCGGGCGAGTATAACCATCCCAATGCGACAAAATTTGAGCTAAATAGCCACCACCAATCGCCCCAAAACCATGAATACCGACAGTGAGCTGATTAAGTGTTTGTGGAAAAGCCTCTTGCACATGCGGCATCTCTAAATGCGCAGTGAACGGGTCAAGTTCCGTCAAGCAGTCATACATACATTCATAATAATATTTGGCTTTGGACAGCATGTTTTCATTGGGCGATTTAATATCTTTAAACAGTACAGTAATACCGCCAGCGTCAAAGGCTGAAGTCACACCATTTTCCGAATCTTCAAACATCAAACAATCAGCAGGACTTAAATTCAGCTTTGCGGCAGCACGTATAAATATTTCCGGATGCGGTTTACCATTTTCAACTTCATCACCACAGACTAAGACATCAAAGAACTTATACACATTGGCATTGATGAGATATTCTTCTGCGATTGCTCGGCGACTCGATGTTGCTACAGCCATCCGTAGTCCTGACTTGCGTAAGCGTTCTAATACTTGAACCAAGCCTTTTTTGATCGGTACACCAAACTGACGAACATGCTCCAGCTCTAATTCATCTGCACGTTTGCGAATATCTGCGTATGGAATGTTTTCATCATATTCGGCTTGGGCCAATCGATGCGCGCTTTGTGCACTTAGCCCCAAACAATTCATCAGATACGATTCGGAAAACTCAACACCGGTCAATTCAAGAGATGCCTGTTTCAATGTTTGAAACCGTAAACGTTCAGTATCAAACATTGTTCCATCCATATCAAAAATGGCGCCCAGAACCAAATCATTATTAAATTTAAGCATTTAACCTCCGTTATTTTTTTATGTAAAAAGAATAACGGAGAAAACTATTGATTCAGTACTTTGAGAATTAATGAAACAATTGTGGTTATTTTTTAATCAAAAATCTTGCTTTTAAAATCTATTTTGTAAGATCAATCACCGATCAAGTAACATCATGTAATCAAAACCATCTATTGGCAGGATAGTCCTATCTTCACACCGACCTATTGAAGTATTTATACAACTCGATGCATATTTCACTCAGTCACTCGCTTCACGGTTTGAGTTTTGGTTTGAAATAAAAAGAATACGATCAGACCGAGCATCACTAAAAATAAAAAATAATACGGAAATTCTTTGTGCCACTGGTATAAACCCGTGCTAATCAGTGGCCCGACAACAAAGCTCAAAGCCTGAGTGGCTGTACACCAACTTGCCACCTTGGTCTGTAACGCACTGGGCGCCGTTTGCGCTGCACCCGTTGTAAATGCAGGGATTAAACACGCAACCGATATACCATATAACAGGTACGTGGCTTGGAATATCCGTAATTCATTGGTGAAAACCGAAATTAGCAAGGCTGCAGCCATGCTAAACAGCCCAACCCACAGTAAGCGATATACAGACCAATTTAAATATTTAGAAATCAGTGTTTGCATCACCACCAAAGCAATACCCACGATGAGAGAACACTCTGCAAAATGCACTGCGCCTTCTGCAGCAGTCATATTAAAGCGGTCTTGAATATAAAACCCGGCCGTTAAATTTACGGTCACGATGGCAAGATAGAGACTGAATCCCAACATTAACCAAGGATAGCATTGCTGAATGCTCAAATCCGTAGATGGTATCTCATCCTTAGCTGTCACTGGCTTTTCAACGCTATGCTGTTCGGTATGTCGATCAAAGCTGAACACCAAGACCACAGAAATCAACGCTAAAATAATGATTGCAGCCCACAGCGGCGTCATGATTCCACCAAAGCCCAGCAGCAAGGTTGTTAGAAATGGACCAATGATCACGCCTGCACTGTTTAATGCACCAAATTTTGACATCGCTTGTGAACGCTGCTGCTCATTACTAAATCGGGTCATCACATAAGTTTGCAAGGCAATCTGTGGCATCGCCATAAATATCCCAGTCGCTGCGCGTGACAACATCAATAAACTAAACAGCAGCAACATCCCTATCTGAACAGTAAGGCCATACATCAACACAGCTGTAAATAGCCCCCATGTCACAGCCATGCCCACAAAACCGATACTCAAGAGTTGATAAATCGAAAACTTAGATTGATTTTTTGAAATGTAAATGGCACCGATGGCCATCAGCAGCGCACCAACGGAAACCATCGCGCCGCCTTGTAGTTCAGAAAGTTTTAACTCACGAACCAATGGCGCCAACAGCGGCAATATCATCGAGAAACTTGCACCATTGGCAAGACTGGCAGCAATAAACAGTTTGTTATTTCGATCCATTATTTTTGTTATCCATTTTTAATGGCTACGTTATAAACAATAGAGGTGACTTAAGCCACCGCTATTTTGTAAGTCACGATACCGTGCTTTAAACACGATTCAGGATTTAAATCAGTATTTCACTGTATAACTTAAACCGTAGGTACGACCTTGTGCAGCTAGGCTAGAAATTGGGCCATAGACAGTTTCAACCGACTGGCTGTACACCGACTTATAATCCGTATTCCACACGTTGTAGACACCAAAGCCCACATTACCCGGTCCTACTTTTGCATTGGCAATCACGTCCATCGTTGCAAAGCCTTTAATTGCCGCTGCTGGAGCAGATCCATATTTCACAGCATCTTTTTGGGCTTTGTCTGTACCGCCAATCGCTAAAGCTTGAACACGTAGGCTCATGTCATTATCAAACTGCCATTCTGAAAATGCTGTTCCTTTTAAAGGTGCCACACGAATGGCATCCAATTCTTGCCAGTCACCTTGGGTATTTTTAAATTGGCCCGTGGTATATGCAACTGTGCCGCCAACCGTCCAATTTGGTTGAACTTCATAACTGGCATTGGCTTCGACACCATAGATACGCTCATCGGTATCAATAACATCAATGGTGTAATTCGGCGCACCAAATTTCAGGCTTTTATCTGAGTCATTATAAAAAGCCGTCACGCCTGCATTTAAACCACCGGCATTTTGTACACGCCATCCGAGTTCATAGTTATTGACTTTAATCGGGTCAATGGTTTGGCTATTAATCACAGAATTTGCCGGCACATCGCGCAGCATACGTTGCACATCGGGCAAGTTTGAACCTTGTGAGAAATTAGCAAACACTTGCTGTGCATCTGTTAAGTGATACACCGCGCCAACATTAAACAGCGTTGCATTATGTTTTACTTTGCCGCCATTCAGTGTTTTCGCCACATAACCTGGGGTTAAATCTGCAGTAATTGCTTCCATATAAGGCACAGATGAATCGACATCGCTTTCTACACGTTCATGGCGAATGCCTGCTTGTAAGCCAAGTCGGTCAGTTAATTCATATTGCGCTTGGGCAAATACGCCAAGTTTTTCTGTTTCAACATCTGGGCCAAAGGCATAGTAGTTAAACGGCTGATAACTCAAACCATTACTTTGAATAAACGTTGCGCTGTCATACATTTGGATATTTTGTTGATCTTTTTCATTTTCATAGTCCACACCATAGGTTAAACCCAGTTCACGACCATTTAAGTTAAGATCTTTTTGTAGAGCAACACGCGCGCCTAAAACATCGATATCGGTTTCTGACTGATACACCAAGAAGAGTTCAGGTGCCATTTGACGTGCAGATGGGAACCACCGTGCTTTTTCATTTCGATAATAGGTTTCAGCGTTTAGACGGTGGCCTAAAATATCTTGATTTTCATATTGTGCGTTGACGCTATAACGTTCAGTTTGTGGTTGTTCAGCAAGTAGTAAGCCCTTTACTGCATTTAATGACAACGGCAGCTTGCCACCCACGGGCTGTGAGCGCAGCGCATTTAAATTTGGACCATAGTCAGGTCCATAATCACTATCTTGCTCATCATTATAATATTGCGCGCCAAAACTCAGCGTTTGACCATCGGCAATTTTCCAACTGACACGACCATTTAGATCTAAAGTGTCGGTATCTTGACGGTCTGTTTGCGCAATTTCAGGCCCAATACGATTGCCATGGCTATCTTGTATTTCGCCACGTTTGGTATAGCTTGCACCTAAAGTTCCGCGTAAATTGCCTTGATTAAAATTCATGGTTTGCGCAGCTTCATAAGCCAGCGCATCAGACTTAAAGTTATTACCAGAAGTGACACCGACTTTCGTTTCAAAACTTAGCGGCTCAGATCCACCACGTTTGGTGATGATATTGATAATACCGCCTGTTGCACCTGAACCATAAATGCTACTTGCACCAGAGACCACTTCAATTCGTTCAATCATCGACGGGCTAATACTCGCCAGTTGTCGAGATCCATCACGATATCCCGTTTGCGGCACACCATCGATCATGTATTGCACCACACGTCCACGCATGGTCATCCCATAGTTAGACGTTGTACCACTCGATGGAGTCAGTGATGGCACCAATAAACCGACAATATCGGCTGTGCTTTTACCTGCATTGGCTTGTTTTTCAATTTCTTCTTTAGGAATGCTGTACACCGTACCCGCAATATCGGCAATGCTTTTCGCAGAACGAGTTGCCGTCACAACAATCGGTGCCATTTTAGTAGCTTCTGCAGTTTGTGTTTCAACTGCAGTATTTTGTGCAGTGTCTGTCGTGACGTCTTGCGCATAAAGCTGAGTGCAAATTGCTAAGCTGAGACACGTCAGTTGCATCGGTAGAGCTAAACGTTTCATATTCTTTTCCATTTCTTAGAGTTCCGATTGAGTCGGAAGTGTTTGATTTTTAAAATTTTGTGTTTTTAAAACAATGCGCTGACTAATTAAGACGCTGATTACTGAGCCAATTGCCAATACCAAGTAAAAATGTCCATAGCCTAATGATTTTGCGAGAAAGCCTGAAAATGCACCGCCAATGAAGTAAACGAGCAATTCAAAGCACACTAATATGGTGAAATCGGTACCCGCCTGTTCTTTAGAACTGGTCTGCATGAAATAGGCATAGAGTGATGTCATGGCGATATAACGAATGGCTAGCATCAACACGACAAATAGACCTAAAAGCAGATGCCATTGATTCAACCACTCCAATACAACGGCTGCCCCAATGACGGCATATAGCAATGTACGTAACCAACCTGCCCAGACCAACAATTGCGTCGCTTTGATTTTTTTCAGCAATACAGCTGCACTAACGGCTGCAATCAGACCGACACCGGCACCGACCACAGACATCAACACCCCGATCTGAGACAGTGACCATTTTTGGTCGATCAACATGGGATTCAGCATCGCCATAGCGGGTGCTTCCACCACGCGATAACAAACGATGAGCAGCAAAGCCCAACGAATCTCAGGTCGTTTAAACGCTTGTCGTAGGCTTGGTTTGGCTTTGGCAATTTGAGTTTGTGGTTCTTCTTGAATAAAAAACACAGCAAACATGGTTAAAAATGTCAGCAGCGCTAAAGTTGTGAGCGCTGACTGCCAACCCCAATATTGGTAAATCCATAAAGTTGCAGCGCCACCAAGCATGCTACCGACGGCCACCCCAATACTCTGTGCCATACTGCCCAGACGGTAATTGCCTTCGGTAAATTTCTCTACGGTATAACCATCAATCGCAATATCTTGCGTTGCCGCAAACGTTGAAATCCATAAACCAACAATGACAAATAAAGTCAGCCCATAAGAAAACTGCGTAAAGGCTAAAACCAGTACCCCCAGTACCAATGCGATTTGCGTAAACAACAGCCATGTTTTACGTTTACCGAGTTTTTTGACATAGAGCTGATCGATCCAAGGCGCCCAAAAAAACTTGAATGCCCATGGAATATAAAGCAGCGATAACATGCCGATCCAGCGTAAATCTACCCCTTGATGTCGTAAAATGGCAGGCAAAGCCACATTGTAAAAATACAAAGGCAATGCATGTGCTAAGTACAAAATAATCACGACGCTCAAACTCAGGACTGAAATTTGAGATGGTGAAATTGCATGATTTAATTTTCTTGGGTGTTGTTGCATATCCACCTCTGCACTGCCCATTGCAGCGCATCAGACTGTTCTAATGAAACGTAATAAGGCACACTCCACGCTGCATGCAGCGCGGGTGTATTTAAACGTTTGAAGTCATCTGGATCTTGCGCAATACGCACCAGACCCAAACAATATTGAAAAAAGAGATGTTTAAACTTCTTGTACCAAACGGCCTGTATTTGCCGATATTCTTCAGGAAAAGTCGTTCCCTCAGCCGTTTGCATAACCAAAACAAAGGGCTGACTTTTCAGAAAAAAGCGCTCAACTTGAGTCAACCATTGTTCAAACTCTTCCACTGAAACATGCGCTGAAAAGCGCATGTCCAGTATGTGCATGTGGGTGCAGCGATAACTCATGACACCGCCTTAGCTAGTTGCTGATGCTGAAATGCCTTGGAGTCGTTTAAGTAATGACCAAATTTTGAATAAAATGTTTCTCTAAAGCAGTAATACAACATGGCGGTCTTTTCAGGCATTGGGATTAGGCGCTGTGCTTCATAGCACATGTCTTCAACCACGACGGCATAAGGCTTCACACTATGATCAGGCTCTCCCACAATCTTGGCTGATGCGGCATTTTCAAAGATATAAAAACTCAATAAACGCATGACAGGACGTAAATAGCCTTTACCAAAAACGGACTTTTCACCAAATAACAAATGCCAACCTAGATCCAGCTCATCACCGTCGTAGTACAAACCTAAACGATCCCGTTTTCCCTCGTAAATCTCTGTGTAGCCCACATCTTCACCATTGACTCCTACAATCAAAATTCGGTGATGATCATCCGCCAGCATTTTTTCGTAATACACTTTTAGTTCAGTTTCTGACTTATTGAGCTGCCATTGTGGAATCACATGCGGTTCATGCATCCATTTATGAACCAAAGCCATATCTTCTGGATATTGCATTTGTCGTAAGTAGTATTGCGTCTCATTCTCATGGTATTCATAAAAATCAGGTAGTTGTCGTGATAACGTTGTCATGATGTCGTCCTTTAAATTTGTTTAATCTTTTCTGTTCTTAGCTCAAAAATCTGTTTATGACGCAATACGATTAGTTGTCGTTTTCTGTTCGGCGGTATGCTGTTGTTTCGCCCACTGATTTAAAGTGCTTGGACTCACAGGGTTTGCAATAGGATCTAAAAATACAGGTACTGGTCGTTCTGCTTCGTTGTTATAACTGGTGGTAAACAGTCGAACACGGTTCAGACAAATTTTCTCGAAACGTGGACGGAACATACTGAATTTTTCAATACGATCTGCCAATTCAGGATGTGCCTGATGAAATTCGTCAATCACGGTGGAGATGGTTTGCCAAAACTCAAGTTCTGTATGCTCTGGATAATCTTCAAGGAAGACATTACAGATATAGCGGTAATGCACCATGAACAAACCTGTAAAGATAAAGTGACTAAGTTCTTCAGCAGGATGGCGCAGTAAAATTTGCCCTTCAGTTGGTAAATTTTCGAGTTCAGGAAAATCTTCATCAACTAAATTGACATCATCAATAAAGTCCTTCAGCACCATTTTTTTCGGTAAGCCATTTTCATGGATCAACATGGTGTTTTCACCGTGGGGAGAAAAAGCCAAACCATATTTGTATAAACAAATCAGTAGCGGTGTTACACAAACTTCAGCAAAACGTTTCAGCCATTGCAAAGGGGTCAAACCTGAAGCCTCAATCAACACGGATAAAATAGACCGACCATTTATGTCTCGATGCAACAATGCTGCTTGGGAAAGTGCTAACTGGTGTTCACCAATACATGGCTCGACACTTTCACGCCATAAACAACCAAACAATTCTTTAAATTGGTAAGGCGCACCGTCTATCTGATCAAAACATGGCTGTTGCAAAGTTAAACTTGCAACTTCACCCAAAAATGCTACCTGTGTTTTTTGCAGGTCTACATCATGATGTTGAATGTCCTTCAGCCAAGCGGTCACCGCAGGTGCAGCTAAATTTCGTTTTGAAGGCAAACCTCGATATACCGCCGTATTAAAGATACTGACAGGTAACTTTACATAATGACGTTCAGGATGACTGGTATTGCATAAAGTACGAATTGATTGCATTGGCACATAGTCATCTTGTCCAATGTCCAGCTCTACAATGCGCTGATCGACGATTTCATTGGCATAGGTCGGGATTAACCACTGATGCCATTGCCATGCATGTACAGGAATAAAGTAATACTCAGCAGCATCTAAGGCGTTGTCCGCCAATTGCTGTTGAAAATCGTGTAATTGCGCAGAATTCAATTCATGGCGATATAAGCTTTTCGCATCCCAAGCCTCGGTCGAACGAAACTCAGCTAAATCACGATGAACAGCTAACCATAAGACTTTGACCGTTGGAGAAATCTCTGGTGCGGAGCTTAAATAATCATCATAGCCAAAGCCCATACGGCCTTTACTCATAATAAGCCATGGGTGTCCACGTAACATGCCTTCAATTTGATAGTGTGGCGCTGACAAGACAGCATGACTCAGCAATCGCTGTTCATCAAAAACATGGGCTTCTGCTAACCATGTATTGTTCATTTCTTTAATCAAATATGCCTTGGTAAATGGTTTCACCTCAGCTTGATTTGAAAAAGCACGAATAAATTCATGCAGATTCCATGCGGGCTCTGTTGTCGATTCACTTAACTCTCGAACGCTCCCTTCAACAATACGCCAATGCCCAAGCAGAAACTGAGTCGCTTCAAATTGATACGTTTTATCATCCAGTTTGAGTTGCCAAGTGTTATTTTCCACTGGCTGAATCTGAATAATTTCTTCATATAAAAACTCAGCAATCGCCATTTCAATCAGTCTTTGTCCTGCACGGCGCCACTGCGTTTGATTTATCTTTAATTTTGCAAATGTCATTATAATTTCTCGAGTTTAACCGTATTCTGTTCTTGCTTATTCGGCATGGTCGTATTGCGGTTCATTGCATAGTTGGCAATGGTTTTTTTAACGGAAAATGGTCTTTGGATATTGGTTTGCGCTGATTTCTTCACAATGCCCATACTGTGCATTTCAGCATTTTCACTGGGTGAAAAATGTTGGAAACTTTGCGCTTGATCACCCAAATCGTATAAGTTAAAACCCAATAATTGATTGGCAATGACCGCTGCACGGTGGGCTCCAAGCCCTAAGTCTGGTGTTCCTACACCGTGACTGTGCATTTCCTGATTTTGAACAAAAATTTCACCAATAGCGTCATGCTGTACTCGGTAGTCCTGACTGATTTTCCAACGACCGAATTCATCACACTGAATCAGCGGTTTTAGATATTTGAGATATTGCCACTCTGGACTGTGATATCCCGTTGAAGCCACAACAAAGTCTGCATCTAGATAGAATTGTTCTGCTGTGACTTTGTGCTGAAACTGCAAACGGATGCCCGCGCCATGCGGCTCGGCAGCGACCAAACCCACCTGAGCATGTAAATGCGTCTGTTTAATATTTTGACCAATGCTCCGGTGATATAGTTTTTGGTAAATATCACGAATGGTTTTTGCACTGATGCCCTTATATAACAGGCCTTGTTGCTTCAATAGTTCGGCTTTATTTTCTGGGCTCAGTTGATAAAAATGCGCGGTATAATCCGGACTAAAATGCTCCAATCCAAGTGGTGCATATTCCATCGGGAAAAACCCATTAGAACGGGTCAGCCAATGCAACTTAAACTGCGTTGTTGTGGTCTGATCCTGAATATATTGACGATCAAACAGATCCATAAAGACTTCTGCCGAAGACTGGCCTGATCCCAGTACAACCACATTCCCTTTCAAGTGATTTAACGCTGCATTGCAATAATTTGCAGAATGTAAGCAGCGCTCCGGATATTGCTGTTGTATGTCTTTTAGACACTGTGGTAAATGCGGAACATTACCCGAACCAATGACCAAATTTCGGCATTGATAACGTCTAAAACGTCCATCTTGCTCAACCATGACTTCAAAGCCTTGCTCTTGGGCATAAATGGCTTTTACGGTTGATTGATATTGAATATGCTCTAGTTGGTCTGCAACCCACTGACAATAATGATTATATTCACGTCTAGGAATCTGAGCTTGTTCTAAAAAATAGAATTTATATAAACGCTGCTGTGCCTTTAAATAGTTTAAAAAACTAAAAGGACTGGTTGGATCAACCATGGAAACCAGATCGGCCATGAACGGCACTTGCAATACCGTATTGGGCAATTGCATACCCGCATGCCAGTCGAACTGTGGTTTCTTTTCAAAAAATTGATACTGCAAATGATTTTGCTTATGTAGCAAACTCGCCAAACTGAGGTTAAATGGCCCTAAGCCTATCCCAATAAAATCAAGCATATTGCACATCCTTCTGTTCCACACATAAAGGATTTGGCAACTGTACATAAACCGATTGCTGATCGACTGGGGCAATCAATTCATCCAGCTCATACAAGCGCGTCAACAGATTACCCTTATACGGCAAGGTCGGCTGATAAAGTAATGAATGAATCAATGAACTTTCTGGATAAGCCTGATATAAGTCCAACAGTTCATTTTGCAATATCGATATCAGCACTTGCTCTTTGACATATCCAGTTGCACCAATTGCGTTGATAATGCCGAATAAAGTATTACCAAAGAAATAATAGCTAAAGCGCTCATCGACAAAGGCTTTGGAACCCACGGCATGCGCTTTTTCTTGCAACTCTGGAAACGCGCTTAAGACATCACCTGCAAGTTCTTCAATATAGTAAAAGCCTTGATTGTCACGCAGCCATAGATATTTAGGCATTGCATTTTCAAGCTCAAGTAAGACATTTTGCTGATGTGATTCAAAAGCCATTCCGTATCGGTGATACAAATACATCAGTGGTTTTAGACTGATAGCTAAGAATTGTTTAAACCAATTGATCGCAATGGCGCTTTGATCAAGTTCAGGTTGTTGTTTTGCGATTTGTTCGAATAGTGCATTAAAACGGCTTATCGGCTGTGCAGGATGATCTTGACACAATGATGCAATACAACTCACCTGCTGCTTTTCACTAAAAGGCTGATCACGGAAGATGCAAATAGTTTCATCGACTATTTCATCATCTATGCTCAATGCCATCCATGCAGGATCATTCACCGCTTTGAGCGTTGGGCATTGTTTTAAAATACGTTCACCAAGACTTGAATGCCAAAGTCGATGGGTCATTTCACCACGGTGGCATTCTTTGGCAAGATTGACTCGGATTGAATTGGTGATCATTACGGAAAGTGATGGTTTCAACATCCACGGCGCCGCAAAACTTGCCATGGTGCGTACAGATGTTGTTGGTGAAAATGTCCAACCCTTTTCGCCGAAGTCGATAATTTTTAATTTGGTTTTTAAGTTTTTAAACCATGCTTTTGACTGTAAATAGCGTGCTTGCCAAGGATGCAAAGGTAATAACTTATAATGCGAATAGGCATTGAGCAGTGCTTGATCTGTTTCTGATAAATGCCATTGCAATTCGCTTTTCAATTGCGTTGATACAGTTTGATCTAAAGCTGAACCTTCTTGAATATATTCTGGAGCAACCAACCAATAATGCAGTTGGCTGAGACCTTTGGCTTCTGGCGAATACCTTTCCCAATCTTCATGCACAAAACCAACCCGACTTTTCGGTGCAGGATGCATGCTGTGCCCTAAAATTAAGGCCTGTTCTGATTCAATGAAACTTTGTTCCGCTTGGACCAAGGCCTCTAAATCATGTTCACGTAGTGTCAAAAATTGTGTAAGCGCTTCACGACTTTCGATCCAACGCTCTAATAATGATGAAGCATCCAGTGTATGACCTGACTCTTGTACGAGCTGTTCAAGCAATAAACTCGCGATCGCGGTGATACTAAATGACAGTTTCTGTCCTTTATTAAAAACGTATGGGAGATCTGCAAGACGATGTCTACCAACAAGGCTGACATAAGATAGTGGTACAAATAACTGTGATTGAATGCAATCTAAAGGGATGCATAACAACGTCAAGCCTTGGCTAAACGTCAATTGTGATGAATTCTGTTGATACTTTTCCAGCAAAATACCTTTACCGGTTTCTTGTGAGTATGCATTGACAAGATGCTGCATCGCCAAGCGATTAGCAAGCTCTTTCATCTGACCATATCCTCTATTTTTAAGCTTTTCCAAGCTTTGTCATGTAATTATGTTTCTTTAACTGTGCAAGTCATGCTTAGTACGCTGGCCAGCGTGAAACTATGTTAATGATAATCATTATTGTTAATAATTGCATTTTTGTGAAGATTTGCTACAGGATTGCAAATTTGGTCTTATCTCTATGTATTTAAAAATTAATTTTTTTGATATGAACTTTTCTGTTTTTATTTATACAATTTTCTGAAATGGAACTAAATGATAATTTTCTCATTTAGCATAGAACAAATGAATCGAATTGCTTAATTTTTAGCCAAATTATCACATTGTGCAACTTAAACTAAAAACCCATGTTTTTTACATGGGTTTTTATATTCTGCTTCCAACCGAGCTTTTATTTAAAGCAAAGTACAAAAAGTGTAGTTAAATTTTAATGATTGAAGACTTTACTGGCATCATACTGATCATGCATCTTTATTGCCTATAAGCATGTATTTTATAACAAACACCTACTGATTTCTGATCTATATCTTCTATTCAGACTGGCTATACAGCATGAGTGATGAATATGTACTCAAATGATTGGGTTGAAATCAATCAATTGATTTAACAACCCAATCCAAAAACTTGTGCTTATCAAAAAAGTCAGGTGCAGCATTCGCAAATACACTTTTTTCTCTGTTGTTAAAGATTCCTTTGTAATAAAAAGACCTATCTGCGGTAAATTTTGACTCATCCCCTTCATGTAATTCTTTAAAGAAAATCGATAACTGCATAAATCGACTTTTAGACGCTAAACCATGTTTTTCTAATACAAAATTATAGATTTGCTCAATAATCGCTTTAGTATTTGAATAAGGCATTTTGTTGTCTCTTTATTAGATCGCTCTTTCAAATTACAGCTTTTAAATTAAAATACAACTGTTTTAGTCGGATTTTAAATACCTATTTTTTATAGGTATTTTTACATTTAAATATAATTAAGCACTGTTAATGAATGAGCCTCTAAACATGAAGTTTTACTAAATTTTGCTTCTGCAACTTCATGGATTTTCGTTATTCAAAGCTAAAACGGAAATAACAAAAAAGCCCACCTGTTTCCAAGTGAGCTTACAACTACTTCCAATGGCAGGAGTCATGACTGTATTAGCAGAAGGAACTTGTCTGCTTAGTGTGTTACTAACTAAATTAACAGTTGGAAAAGGAATTTGGGATACAGATGAAAAGAAAGCACCGCTTGGAAGTTGCGATATCACTTTACCAGAGCCAAACTTACAACTCGTTGAGGTTGAATTAACATTAGGATACACCGTGAAACCAGCAGATAGTGTGGGATACGTAACCCCTATTCCTCCATATAAGAAATATACTTTTAAACTAAATTCAGCAGCTAAGCGTGTAAACTAATGAAACAAATAATATTTCCATTATTACTATCAATCCTTCCACTTTCAGCTTGTGGTAATTCAAGTGAAACAGCCCTCCTTGCACAAAGTTCAGCAACTAAAGTTGATGCTGAGCGTTCTCCAGAAAGTAAAGAAATCATCAATGAATATAATCAGATACTAATTCAATCTCAAAGTGAGTTGGACCCTCAAATAACCAATCAAAAGCTCAAAAAAATTCTACCTAAAATTTCTAAAATTAACTCAGAGAATGAACGAAATAACCTTTTACTAAACATCAATATGCGTCTTGGCAATTATGAAGAAGCCTTTGCTATTACAAATACAATTTTAGAAAAAAAAGAAACAACCAATATGAAAAATTTTCAATGTTTACTCATTGAAGTTTTAAACAAACCAAAAAAGGATATTGAAGACTGTTATTTATACAATGCTAATTTATATAAAAAACAGTTAGATAATATGCCCAAAAATGATCCCTATTACGATCAAACAGAATGGGCTTACTATGCGAGCTTATTCCATGCAGGTAAAACAGAATATAAATCTAAATTAAAGCAGCTTGTGGACTCAAAAAAATTTTCAGAAGACAAAGAAATATATGAGTCGCTCTATGAAATAGAAACAATTCCTGATGGTAGAAAATCTATCTTAGATAATTACAAATCCCAAATGTAATGCAAAAAAAACCAGCCCATGGTTGGTTTACAACATTATCAATATATATATGCAAAGCTGCCAACCCTCATTTCACATCAAATTTGGCATCAATTTCTGCGCGCTCGGTATTTCTCATATCAATTCAAGAAGCACCATAAATATACCTTCTAATAATCATATTTAGCCTACAATCCTAAATTTAGTACCCTGTATATCGAATATAAAAAGCTGCACCATGTCCAATAAATCCGTGACACTTGATGCGTCATCGAACCACAAAGCCGCTCAATGCGGCTTTTGTTATTTTATAGATTTTGAAGTGGAAGGTATTCCCTCTAAATTCACTTAAATTTAAGTAGTCAAAAACCACATTTAATCATCAATCACATCAGCAAAGTTTGCGCCCAAAACTTTTGCTAAATCTTCGGGTTTTAAACCAATATCCAAACCACGCTTACCACCACTCACATAGATTTTAGCTAAGTTCTGTGCAGAAGCATCGATCACAGTTTTTAAGCGTTTTTTCTGTCCAACTGGACTAATACCACCTACCAAATATCCGGTTAAACGCTCTGCATCTTTTGGGTCTGCCATTTTTAGTTTTTTACAGCCAAATGCTGTGGCCACTTTTTTCAAATTTAGCTGATATTCAACTGGCAATACGGCAACAAAGTAATTTTTATCGTCCGTAACCATCAAGGTTTTAAACACTTCTTCGACGGTTAAACCAAGTTTTTCCGCAGCTTCTAAACCAAAACTTTTTGCTTCTGGGTCATGGTCATATTCATGAATTGTAAAGTCGATTTTATTAGATTTTAAGAGTTTACATGCAGGTGTCATTGCTTTTTCGTCATTCCATTCGGACAACTAGGAAAACTCGATTATAAGCCTATTCTAGAAAGACCGGCGAACACTTTTATATTTTTCATGAACATGACTTGTGCAATAAGTTTGAGTTGAATACATTTAAACAAAGCAAAAATTTCAAAAAAATATGACAACGCTGACTCAAGACCTCATCCAATTATTATCTGTAGTGCCCAAAGATCAGGGCTACTTTTTGGCACAGAGCAAACCTCTGTTTGGTGACCATATTTTTGGTGGGCAATTACTTGCTCAGAGCATAGTCAGTGCATCCTTTACCTGCACACTCCCACTCCACTCTTTACATGCCAACTTTATTTCTGCGGGTCTTGCAAATCATCCCGTATTATTTAAAGTCGAAAATTTACGTGATAGCCATACGCCATACAGCATGGCAAACCAATATATATGGTGATGTTGTCCTATATGGATAACGAAATGGGTATGGAGTATCAAATACCTGAACCAGATTTGATCCAACAATTTCCACCAAGTATGCTCAAAGAAGAGCAATTCTATAAAACGCAAATCCAATCAACTATTTCACCTGCATATCAGGCCACATTTTTAAAGCCTTTTCAGCTTATATCTAAACCAATTGAATACGTGCTGACAGATTTGCCACCGTCCGATCAAGCTTCTGTCTTAAATCAAAATCAATATGTAGAATATTTAAAACTCCATGATGCCTTGGATGTACAATTTGACCAACTTCATATACATCAGGCCATTGCAGCATATTATTCAGACTATAATTTATATTCTGCGGCGCTCAAAACACATGGTTTAAATTATCTGTCTCCTGAGCTCATCGCAACTAGCCTTGATCATTCGATGTATTTTCATCATGCCTTTCGGGTGGATGATTGGGTTTTCTATGACATGAATACCACTCGAACCTCGCAATCACGTGGGCTTACTCATGGGCAAATGTGGCAAGATGGAAAATTAGTCGCAAGCACCACACAAGAAAATTTAATGCGTTATACAGGCGAATCGTCAGCCTTGTGACAATCTTTAACATTCAAATTCTTGTTAAGTTATGCATCAAGCGTATAAAATTCATGCAAATCATATCGCTATAACAATAATATGCCTTCGATCTACCAGCTTAAGCCTGCATTTCAAAACTTACTTCGACCTTTGGTTAAATCACTTCATCATCTTGGTATTACAGCAAATCAAGTAACACTACTGGCAATGTTCATTTCGCTAGCTGTGGCATTTTTTATTTATATCTATTTTTCTCACAACGGTATTGGCATTTTACTGTTGATTTTCCCCGTGTGGATGCTTATTCGAATGGGCTTCAATGCCATAGATGGCATGCTGGCACGTGAGTTCAACCAACAATCCAAACTCGGTGCTTTTTATAATGAATTATGTGATGTGATTTCCGACTCAGCACTCTATTTTAGTTTAATTTGTTTTGCTTTTATTCAAGCTGAATTACTTATTTTAACCTGTTTTCTCGCCATACTTGCCGAATATACCGGTGTGATGGCGCCATTAGTGGGGCAAGAACGTCGTTACGATGGTCCAATGGGAAAAAGTGACCGCGCTTTTGTATTTAGCATCATCTGCGTCATCATCGTGACCTCTTCTATATTGAATGTTGGCTTAAATACATTGTCTCTTATCTGCAATAGTATTTTGATTATTACCATCTTTTTATTATTTATTACGATTTATAACCGCATTAAAAATAGCATTATCAACCCACAATAAATTTCAGTTTAGATCGTCAGTCGATTCATTATTTTGAGAACAACACAATGTATAACAATACTCAGCATACCTTTACGAGCCATGATGGAACATCCTTGTTTTATCAACATTGGGAAAATAGCAGTTTAAAAAGCAACCGTAAGAAAAAAGCGGTGATCTTATTTCATCGTGGCCATGAACATTCGGGACGAATGGCGCATTTGGTCAATGAATTGAATTTGCCTGATTTTGATTTTTTCGCTTGGGATGCCCGAGGTCACGGTAATACTCCTGGTGAACGAGGAGATGCACCGAGCTTTTCTGCATGCGTTCAAGACATTCAATATTTTGTTCAGCATATAGAACAAAATTACCAAATTCGATCAGAAAATATAGCAATTGTAGCTCAAAGCGTTGGCGCTGTTTTAGCCGCGACATGGGTGCATGATTATGCCCCTAAAATTCGTGCTTTATGCCTTGCCTCGCCTGCATTCGACATCAAACTCTATGTGCCTTTTGCAAAACCTGGCTTAACACTCCTCAACAAATTCGCTGGCAACTTTTTTATTAATAGTTATGTCAAAGCCAAAATGCTGACGCACGATACTGCACGTGCGCAAAGTTATGACACTGACCCGCAGATCGCTCGGGCCATATCGGTCCGTATGCTGCTGGGTCTATATGCAGCCTCAGATCGAATCGTTAAAGATGCACAAAATATTTTCGTTCCTACACAGGTTTTATGTTCAGGATCTGACTTCGTGGTGCATCAAAAACCGCAATTGGCGTTTTATCAAAAACTTCCTCATCCAATGAAGGAATTTCACGTCTTAGACGGTTTTTATCATGATACTTTGGGTGAAAAACATCGCAAAATCGCCACAGATAAAATCCATCGCTTTATTCAACAATGTTTTAAACAACCCTATTCCGCACCTAAACTTTTAGATGCCGATAAAATTGGCCCGAGCTGTGCTGTTGCAGAAACCTTAAGTTCAACGCTTCCAAAACACTCTTTAAAACATGCATTTTGGAGCTTAACCAAACAAAATCTTAAAATTGGTAGTCTCTTTTCCAAGGGCTTAAAAATTGGTGAAGATACAGGATATGACTCTGGTAGCACCTTAGATTTTGTCTATCGAGATCAATCAGAAAGCCAAAATGCTCTCGGTAAAATCATCGATCGACAATATTTAAATGCGATTGGTTGGCGTGGCATTCGCCTTAGAAAACAAAATATTGAAGCGCTATTAACGAAATATGCTTCTAAGTTACATGATGACCAACACGCGGTACGGATTATGGATATTGCTGCAGGCCATGGCCGATATATTTTAGATGCTGTACAAAAACTGCCTGAGCAGCCTGAATCCATCCTGCTTAGAGACTATAGCTCGATCAATGTACAAGCGGGTCAAGCAATGATTGAGCAAAGAGGTTTAAGCCAGATTGCCAATTTTGTAGAAGCGGATGCCTTTGATGCCACTTCATTAGCCAGTGTTGAACCTAAACCCACTCTAGCCGTGGTCTCAGGTTTATACGAATTATTTAGTGATAATGATTTACTCAGACAGTCCTTATCCGGCTTATGTCAGGCCATTGAGAAAGATGGGTATCTCATCTACACAGGTCAAATTTGGCATCCGCAACAAGAGTTTATTGCCCGTGCTCTGACCTCACATCGCCAAGGAGATGCATGGGTGATGCGTTTACGCTCACAAGCAGAAATGGATGCATTAGTTGAGCAAGCTGGTTTCAAAAAAATCGATCAAGTTATTGATGAATTTGGTATTTTCACCGTTTCCGTTGCACAAAAAATTTAAGCTTGGACGGTCAATCTTATGCATAAACTGGATACTGAAAAAGGAACTTGGAAATACGGCCTACTGTGTTTGGCATTTCTGGCACCTTTTTTCTTCTTAAGTTATGGTTTTGCCAATCAATACGCTGCGGGCTTAGCTTCCGTACCTGTTATCGTCTTTGAATGGGAAAAATATATTCCACTTTGGCCATGGAGTATTGTGCCGTATTGGTCGATTGATCTGTTCTATGGTTTGTCTTTATTACTTTGTTGGAATAAGTTTGAATTAAAACAACATGTACTGCGACTATTTTCGGCACAAATCCTTTCAATCAGCTGCTTTTTACTTTTCCCGCTACGTTTTAGCTTTGAGCGCCCCGAACTCACAGGTTTTTTCGGGCTGTGGTTTGATGTCTTGATGGGCTTTGATAAACCGTTTAATCAAGCACCCTCTCTGCATATTGTGCTACTGGTGATTCTTTGGGATTTTTACCGTCGGCATAGCACAGGCAAACTAAAATATCTGGTAGATGGTTGGTCCTTTTTGATCGGTCTCTCAGTTCTAACCACTTGGCAGCACCATTTTATAGATATCCCAACGGGTTTATTGGTCGGTGCCTTATGTTTATGGCTATTCCCGATGGCTGGCTCTGCGCCATGGGCTAAAAATATACAGAGTCGGCTAAGCTTAAAGCACATTAAAATCGGCATCCTTTATCTGTTTGCTGCCTTATTTTGTAGCGCAATCGCACATGCAAAAGGTTGGTGGCTTTGGCTGCTCTATCCTGCAAGCAGTCTGCTTTTAGTTGCGTTTGCATATTTATTCAATCGACCCCATTTTTTTCAAAAACTCAGTCATGGTGATATGACCATTGCTGCAAAAATATTGTTTGCGCCTTACTTTGTATTTGCTTGGATCAATAGCCGAATCTGGACTTATCGCCATCCTGAAGATTCTAAAATCATCAAAATCAATCAGAGTTATATTTATTTAGGTCGCTATCCGTCCAAACACGTCATGCAGCAATATGATGCTTTACTCGATTGTTGCGCAGAATTACCCACTTATCCAAAATGCTCCTATGCTCAAAACTTGAGTTTAGACCTAATTCCTTTACAGGCCAATCAGCTACATAATGCTGTAGAGTCTTTAGAACTATTCTTGAAATCTAATAACAATGATGAAGCACAAAACATCTTGGTCTTCTGTGCTTTGGGATATTCACGAAGTAGTGCTGTAGTTGCCGCATTATTATTGAAACAACATCCTGAATATTCAGTCGAAGATGTTTTACGGATTATTCGCCATAACCGTCCTTGGGTTGTGCTTAAAACACCGCAAATAAAACATTTAAATACTTATCGTTTAAAACTTAAAGGACTTGCACCATGAATTTACAACTTGTGGTGCTGTCAAAGTTGTTGCAATCCACCACTGGATTGCTCATCTCAGCGTATGTGGCAGCGATTCTCACACTCTGGCTCATCATCCAGTTTGGCAATGTGATGCTATTCGATTTGCTATATGTAGTGATTTGTCTAGTTTTGCTTGGAATACAACATTATTTAAGCCTGAGAATCAAATTTGATTCGGCACTTTTAGCCACTGTCGCTGAATACAGCCAAACCCAAAGCCTAGAACAAACCACCAAAGAGCTGGACTTAAGTTTAATTAACCTAAAATTAATGCCTACAAATAAATGTGGCCGCGCATGGGAACTACGTGAGTTAGGTTGTCTGGCTTTATTTAAATGGCAGATCTTTGTGCTTTGCTTGCAATACATCGCATTCATCTGCATATTTTTACTGTATAAATAATTCACAATAATTTGAAGCTATGCCAACTCCATTAGACACTTCAAGGAATGCTCACTCACCAATGAAAGGTAATTTTTTAAGCCGTTCAATTGCTCGCTATATTGCCTTTCTCACTCGTCGTGGTGCACGGCTGCTCACGGGCGCGCGGAGTCTGTGGGTCGGGTGCAAACCGGTTATGAAACAGCGTATTTATTATGCAAATCATAATAGCCATATCGACTTTATTTTGCTTTGGTCATCACTGCCGACAGATCTCAGACGGAAGACGCGTCCTGTAGCGGCTTCGGATTATTGGTTAAAAGATGGCTTTCGACGTTTTCTCATTCAAGATACGTTTACTGGCGTCACTATTCAGCGAAATCGAGAGCAAAATCAAGATCCCTTAGAACCGATCAAAACCGTATTAGCACAAGGTGACTCGATTATTTTCTTTCCTGAAGGTACTCGAAATTTAAATGATGACGTTGAATTATTAGCCTTTAAAAGCGGCTTATTTCATCTCAAAAATCAATTTCCTGATGTTGAAATCGTACCAGTGTGGATCTCAAATTTAAAACGTGTCATGCCTAAAGGCGCGCTTATACCACTCCCCCTATTATCTACCGTTATATTTGGTAAGCCTTTAGAAGCCCATAATGAACAGAGTAAAACTGAGTTTTTAAACTACGCTCAGGACGAATTACTCAAATTAAAAGCATTGGAGTATCAATAATGGAATTCACCAATGCGCAAATGACCTATGTATTATTTGGTATCTTTGCGGTTATTTTGATTATTGCCTCAACCATTGGCTCCATTTTAAAATTTAAAGCGGGTTATGCACCGGCACCGGTCATCGACAATTTAAATGCGCGGATCAATGCATGGTGGGTCATGCTGTTGGTACTTGGTGTAGCAATTTCATTAGGCAAAATTGCTTTTGTGATCCTGTTTGCGTTGATTTCACTCTTTGCGTTACGTGAATTTATCAGTTTACTGCCAACCCGTCGCGGTGATTATCTTCCTTTATTGATCGCTTTTTATTTTGTCATCCCTTACCAGTATTACTTGGTGTATATCGACTGGTACGGGCTATATTCGATTTTTATTCCGCTGTATGTATTTCTTCTAATCCCTATCGCTACACTCAAAGCCGAAGATACCACGCGATTCTTAGAACGCAGTTCAAAAATTCAATGGGGCTTAATGATCAGCGTATTCTGTATTTCGCATGTGCCTGCGCTATTAAATCTCAAACTTCCCGGATTTGAAGGTGAAAAAATTTGGCTAGCGATCTGGCTGATCATGGTGGTACAAGCCTCCGATGTTTTGCAATATGTCTGTGGCAAGCTATTTGGAAAACACAAAGTCGCACCGATACTTTCACCATCTAAGACCGTTGAAGGTTTAATCGGAGGCATTGCTTTAGCTACTGCACTAGGCGTAGCTATGTCATGGCTTACACCCTTTAGCTATCTACAGGCTGCATGTATTGGTTTTATTGTTTGTATATTTGGTTTCTTTGGTGGACTTGTCATGTCAGCCATTAAACGCGATCGTGGTGTAAAAGATTGGGGACAGCTCATCCAAGGCCATGGTGGCATGCTCGACCGAATTGATTCCATCTGCTTTTCAGCACCGATTTTTTTCCACATTTTGCGCTATTGGTGGTCTTAAGAAATGACTAAGTTTTAAACAGAAAATTTGGGATCTTAAATGGTGTTACGCACGTAGAATTAATTTCACATTTTAAAAATGATTTTTAAGTCTATGCGACAGTGTCTTACATCTAAGGATTGAATAAAGGTATTAGCCTTCGGCTGGAGATACTTTTGTTTCGGCAAAGTGAGAAGCGAAGCTTCGAAAGGAAACCATCTTGCGGTGCAATGCACCTCACCGACAAAACTCGTTCACTAGCGTCAAATTATTCAAAGAATCGCAGAAACATTTTTGATTACAATAAGTCTTGTCTCAAACAATTGCGGATGACGTTACCGTGTATCGTTCTTTTATTTGAATCAACGTGCGCTTCTGATATTACTGCGTAGCATCGGTTAATAATACGCACAATAAAAAATCCCAAGTAAACAAGCTTGGGATTCTTCTTATCAGGTATTCGATTTAAATGTCTGAAATTGCAAACTTTTTAAAAATACTTGCACGACGTTTAGGATGAATATTGGCTTTAGTTAAATCACCTTGATAGTGATCATAGACACGTTTATCCATCATCTTAAACCAAATAGAGGGTACTAAAGCAGGAATTAGCATAGTGGCATAGCCGCTAGGCAACTCTGGCGCTTCGTCAAAATGTCTTAAAGCCTGAAATGGACGAGTCGGATATGCATGATGGTCTGAATGTCGCTGTAATTGATACAAAAATAGATTGGTCACAATATTATTGTTATTCCAACTATGTTCAGGCATGGTTCGCGCATAACTTCCATCCGGTTTTTGCTCACGCTTCAGGCCATAATGTTCAATATAATTAATAATTTCAAAAAGGCTGATTCCATAAAAGGCCTGTGTAACTAAATACGGTGTCACGCCTTTACCAAACATTTTCAGCATCGAGGCATGAAAACCTGCACTCATCGCCCAACCATGAAACAGCTCATTGTCCTTCGAAAAGAAACTTAAACCTTTACGTTTTAAGCGTTGTTTCTCAATCTGCACCGCCGATTTAATTCCACCAAATACAGTGCGTGGCCAAAACTCATAAAAGGTTTCGCCCATTTTTGAGGATGCAGGATCTTCAGGTGTTGCCGCACGTTTATGGTGTCCATAAGGATGTTCAATGCGGAAATGGCTATAACCCAAAGGTGCGAGCGTCGCATGTGCCCAATAATGGTCTTTTTTATGAGGTCGATGGCAGAGTTCATGTGCTGTATTTACACCGACGCCATTGATGGCACCCATCGAAATCCCAAGTAGAACTTGATCTAATAATGAAACATCTTTACGGGTAACCACATAGCCAGCAAAAGCATTCGCTGCCATTTGCAGTGGAATAAATAATTTGACGATCCGATCATAATAGGGATCATTCACTAAAACTTTGATGTCATCATCTGTCGGGTTATTGGCATCATCATCGATCAGTGCATCTAGTGCAGGAATAATGACATGCAGTAGAAGCGGCCCGCCCATGGCAAATAGTTTTTTTGTCGGTTTGGGACCAAAATGATAACCCGCCAAAATCCCCATACCAATGACTGGTAAACCTGGACTCAATAGCCAACCATAACGTTTTTTATCTAAAACACTCCCGATTTTGCTTTCTAACTGAGCGAGCTGCTGTTCATTTAATTTTACTGGTGCATTCATGCGCTAGACTTCCCTAATTACTTCTTCTGTGTTTATATTCGTAAAATATGGGCAGCCAGAACAGTTTTAAGCGTCCAAAAAAACTATGTGATCGTCTTTGGCATTTAAGGATAAATGTTGACCTTTAAGCACATAGTGACCATCTATAAATACAAAATTAATATGAGTAAATATTTGAAATATGGATGCTTTAAGTAAAATTTTTGATGATATTCATCTCCACCGATCTGAATATATTTATTTGAGATCAAAGCATCCTTGGGCTTTTCATTTTCAAGATCTTAACGCCATGGTTGCGTATGTAGTGATTCAAGGTCAGTGTGTTGTGCATATTGATCAAGAGCAGGTCTTACTTGAAGCCGGCGATCTTTGCCTTATTCCCTCAGGGCAAAACCATTACTGCAAATCTATACAATCTGATGTCTTGGTCAAATCAGTGAACATCACACCACTGTTTCAAGAGCAACGAAATAAAACCATTGATTTAAATTCTGCCGAATCTCATGAAGCAGAAGAATTATTTGTACTGGCGATCCGTGGGCATGTCGACAGCATTATGGCAAAGCCCTTAGTGAATGCACTCCCCACGCTGTTACATACACCACATATCATGAGCAGTACCGCACCGGAATGGTTGCAAATTGGCTTACATTTTCTAGCCGTTGAAGCGCATCAGATCCGTCCAGGCCGCGACAAAATTTTGGATCATTTGGTGAGTATTTTATTTATCGAATGTGTGCGTGATTATATTGCAGCCTTGTCTGATTCAAGCAGTTGGTTGCATGCCTTGAGTCATCCTGAATTATCCAACGCTTTGGCCGCGATTCATGAACAACCACAGCATGCTTGGACCGTCGAAAGCTTGGCAGAACAATGTTGCATGTCACGTTCTAAATTTGCCAGTTTATTCACTCAAATGCTCGGTGAATCTCCACTCGCCTATTTGCAGCAACATCGTTTGCGACTGGCAACATAGCACTTACAAATGGGGCAACTCACTATTCAGCAAATTGCCCATCGTATAGGTTACTCATCTGAAACGGCATTTAGCCAAACTTTTAAAAAGTTTTATGATCTCACACCGAGCCAGTATCGACAGCAGCATCAGCTCGCAAAAACTGAGTCATCTTAAAGGTTTAATCTAAAAGCTTTAAAATCGCTTCCACAGGGTTTTCACTGTTGCCTGAAAGCAGTTGTTTATGCATGGTGATGTGCTGCATCACTTGAATTTGCGATTTTTCAACATCCATCAAGCTTTCAATTTCTGCTGCTAATTTTTCAGGTGTTGCATCATGTTGAATAAGTTCCTGAATCACCTTTTTGCCCGCAATAATATTTGGCAATGAATAATACGGAATTTTGATCAGTAATTTCACCACATGGTAGGTCAGCCAATTTAACTTATAAAAGGTCACCATTGGGCGGTGTAAAAGCATCGCTTCTAAAGTCGCTGTACCCGAAGCCAAAGCGACAATATTCGATGCGTTCATCACCTGACGGCCAATTTTAGATTCGGTATCGGTGTTTTCCATCAAGCGAACTTTGGCTTGTAATGTTTTAGGGTACTGCTTGAGCAACAATTCGATTTGCTGTTTACGTGCATCATTGATTGCAGGAATCAGGAACACATAGTCTGGATGCTGCTCCGTCAAAATCTGTGCGGCAGACAGTACCAAAGGCCCTAAGCGCTCAATTTCACCGCGACGGCTGCCCGGAAGTAATGCAATGTGTTTTTGATGCTCATCTAAGCCTAACTCGTGTTTAGCCGCAACGAGTGGATTATCTAAAGGCAACTGACTTGCCAATGGATGTCCGACAAATGCAGCCGGAACTTGCCATTTTTGGAAAAACGCTTTTTCGAAAGGAAATAAACAAAGGACTAAATCGATACTCGCCTTGATGCCATGTACACGGCCTTGTCGCCATGCCCACACTGAAGGGCTGACATATTGCACTGTTTTAATTGGTAGCTGTTTTTGCTTTAAGCTCTTAGATAAACGCAAATTAAAATCCGGTGCATCTATCCCTACAAAAACATCGACAGGGTTTTCAGTCCATTTTTCAACCAGACCATCACGTACAGCAAAGAGTTTTTTAATATCTTTTAAGACTTCAACAATCCCCATCACCGATAAAATATCCATCGGATAATAGCTGTTAAAGCCTTCTGCAATCATTTGCGGACCACCAATGCCTTCAAATTCCGCATCAATCCCTTGCTCTCGAAAACTACGGATAAGCTTGGCGCCTAATGTATCCCCCGATACTTCCCCAACCACGATGCCAATTTTAAGTTTCCGATTTTGCAAAAGTCTGTCCTTTTAACTCAATTTTCTTTAGCTATAGATTCTATACGAGTCCTTCGCAAAGTTAATAGATTTCCTAAAAAAAGCTGCACGTCTTTAATTCACCATCTTAGAAATATTCATCACTGCTACTTAGCTTCTGATTAAAATTTTTCCGCCAATGGTTCGGATTTGTGCCGTATTTATTCTTAAACATTTTACGAAATAGCACTGCGGTATTAAAACCAGAGGCTTCCGCAATTTTATCAATTGAGTAATCCGTCACTTCGAGCAATTCAGCCGCATATCGCAGTCTTTCATTATTTAACCATGTGACAATTGGTAGCCCTGTCGCATGGTTAAAATGTCTAGTTAGTGTCCTTCTACCCATACTCGAATAATGGCGAAACCTTATCTTTTTAAGGAGTATAGATTTTGCAGCAGTGGACTTTATATACACTGTTGCATATATCGATAAATAACAAATTGAAGATTAGGAATATAAAATCTACGGTGCGTTTTAGACATTGGATATCTATTTTCAGATCGTCACTCCTTTATATTCTAAATACATGATTTCACTGCAGCATAATCTCCATTTGAACTATCAACCAGTTGAGAAAGCCGAAATCAATAACTTAGCTTATATAAAATTTATTAATTTCCAAATTAAATTATTCTTTATCTATTTTTTTCACAAGTAAATCACTAATCGAGACAACGACTTATATTAATTAGTCATAAGATATGCACGTTTTTTGATATTTGGCATTCAGCGATGGTCGGTCCTTTAGAGTTCATTCTGGCAGGTGTAATTGTAGGTTTCTGCGTAGGTATTACCGGTGTTGGTGGTGGTTCATTGATGACCCCGATCCTGATTAGCCTATATAAAATTGAACCCCATATTGCGATCGGCACAGACCTACTATATGCCGCAATTTCAAAATTTTGTGGTTCTTTAGTTCATGCACGTAAAATGAATATTGTATGGACCATTGTTATTTGGCTTGCAGTCGGCAGTATCCCTGCGTCTTTTGCGACCCATTGGGTACTGGAAAACTATCTGAGCCAATCGACACATTACAAAACGGTATTAACCATGTTTTTGGGTTTTATGCTGACGATTACTGGGATCTCAATTATTTTCCGTGGTCATATCGAAAAATTCTTTAATAAATTTCGAAAAACTGATCAGTTGGATGATATGAGTGCGGATCTTGAACGTATCAATTTCCAAGCTAAAAATAAGCGTGCATATATCATCATCATGGGGATTATTTTAGGCGTATTCGTTACCCTATCGTCTGTTGGTGCAGGTGCCTTCGGTATTATGGCTTTGGTGCTTATGTTCCCGAACTTACCGATGATTCGTATTATCGGCTCTGACGTCGTACATGCCGTGCTTCTTACACTGGTTGCAGGCTTGGGTCATATGAGCTCAGGTAATGTCGATTTTCATTTATTGGGTTGGTTATTGGTTGGTTCTATTCCAGCGATTGTTGTCGGAACTTTGATCAGCTCACGTTTACCAGAAAAAGTGATTCGTAAAGTCTTAGGCATTACCTTGTTTGTTTTAGGCATGAATTTCATCATTAATCCAGTAAAATCAAAACCTGTTGAAAAACCAACAACTGCAATGTTGATCGCACCGACGGTGAATAGTCAGCAGGTTTAAATTAACTGCCCGATTCATCACTTTTTTTTCAGAGACTTATTGATCTTTTTTATAACATTTGAATGCTATATTCATGTTATATTCGGCTCACGAAACAACCTTTTGTATAATCAAACCAGTGACGGCAATGAATACTTTACAGTCAAATTCTATTACCCAAAACGACATTGATGACGTGAATGTAAAAAGCATTCAGCCTCTTGTTACTCCTGCAGAACTAAAAAAAGAGCTACCTCTGACTGAAACTGCCTATCAAACAGTCCTTAAGGGCCGTGAAACTGTACGTAATATTTTAGATGGAAATGACAAACGTCTTTTTGTTGTCATTGGTCCATGTTCAATTCACGACACAGTCGCTGCACATGATTATGCTGACCGTTTAAAAGTTTTAAGTGACAAAATCCAAGATACGATTTATGTCGTGATGCGTGTGTATTTTGAAAAACCACGTACCACTGTGGGTTGGAAAGGTCTAATTAATGACCCTGACATGAACGATTCTTTCAACATCGAAAAAGGCTTACGTATTGGTCGTAAACTTTTACTTGAATTGAATGAAAAAGGTTTGCCTTGTGCAACCGAAGCACTCGATCCAAACTCACCACAGTACTACCAAGATCTTATCTCTTGGTCAGCAATTGGTGCGCGCACCACTGAAAGCCAAACACATCGTGAAATGTCTTCTGGCCTGTCTTCACCTGTGGGCTTTAAAAATGGTACAGATGGCGGTTTAACCGTTGCGACCAATGCCATGCAATCTGTTAAACATGGTCATAGCTTCTTGGGCTTAAGCGACCAAGGTCAAGTTTCTGTTATTCGTACCAGTGGTAACCCATATGCACACGTTGTACTTCGTGGCGGTAACGGTAAACCAAACTACGACGCAGGTTCAGTTGCAGATGCCGAAGCGGCATTAGCCAAAGCAAAAGTTAGTGGCAAAATCATGATTGATACCAGTCATGCAAACTCAAACAAAGACCCGTACCTACAACCCCTTGTTCTGAAAAATATTACTGAACAAATCCTTGACGGAAACAAGTCAATCGTGGGTATTATGGTAGAAAGTCACTTAAAAGGTGGTCGTCAGGATATTCCTGCCAACCTATGTGACCTCGAATATGGTAAATCAGTGACTGATGGCTGTATCGATTGGGATACGACTGAAAAAGTCTTGTTAGAGATGCATGAAGCACTTAAAGACGTGTTACCGACACGCTAAGTGAATGAAAAACGCCATCTTCGAGATGGCGTTTTACTTTGAAGGATTATTTGTCAGATGAATGAAATCGAAAATGCGTTAAGTCACATTGAAAACTTCCAATATATACATGAACACTTATTAACGTCCGGTCAACCATCTCCTTCTGAGCTTCAAACGATCAAAGAATATGGTGTTTCAACGGTTATTAATTTAGCACTGACTGATGCATCCAATCATATCGAGCATGAAGACCGCATTTGCCTAGATCTAGGCCTGAACTACATCCAAGTTCCAATCTCTTGGGATACCCCTTCAGATGATCAATGCCTTTTAGTACTCGATATGATTGACCATTTGGTTCAAGGTCAAACGGTTTGGCTACACTGTGCAAAAAACTTCCGTGTCAGCAGTTTGATGTATTTATATCGTCAATACTATATGGATGTTGATATGCCAAAGGCTCAAGATTTGATGCATCAAATTTGGAAACCCAATGAAACATGGACAGGTTTAATCCATGCGGTTGCCTTACAACTTCAAGGCCGTAAAGCAACTCAAGATTTACAACATGCACTGATCCATCCAGATCATTTTGCGTGAGAAATCAGTACTGTTGCAGTAGAAAGAATACCTTCTTGGCGACCAGTAAACCCTAATTTTTCGGTGGTGGTCGCTTTGATGCTAATTTGTGTAACTTCAACATCCATAACATCTGCGATGCTTTGACGCATTTCTAAATTATGTTTTGCTAGTTTAGGGCGCTCACAAGCCACGGTAATATCAGCATTATTAAGTACATATCCACGATCTAAAATCAGTTGGTAGACGTGTTTTAAAAGTACTCGACTATCGGCACCTTTAAATTTTGGATCTGTATCTGGAAAATGCTGACCAATATCTCCAAGTGCCAAAGCACCTAATAATGCATCACAAAGCGCATGCAGTACCACATCACCATCTGAATGTGCTTTGAGTCCATGTGTATGTGGAATTTGAACACCAGCAAGCGTTACAAAGTCACCTTCTTCAAATGCATGCACATCCATGCCCTGACCGATACGAATTTGAGCTATCATGCTTGAGTTCCTTGAGAAAATAATGATTGAAATCTTGTATTCACGCTTTCTATTTCGCTATAGTGTGGGCAAGCGCAACATAGTGAAAGTATAAGCGATCATGCTGTTGAAAACTGAAATAAATATCATCAAAAAATTCGGACTTGTTCTGCTAATAGGTTCTGGCCTAGCGACGTTTACGCATGCAGAAAAGATTGACTGTGATCATGCCAATACTCAGGCAAAAAAAAATTACTGTTCTGACGGTTTTGAAGAACAGCGTGAAAAGTTAGATGGGCTTTTTTTAACAGCGCAGTTGATTACCGATGCCCCTGTACGCTTACTGATAGATACGCAAAAATTATGGTACAGCCGAGTTCAGCAATGCAAAAACTTGGAGTGTTTTAAACAACAGTTTGAACTTCGCCATGAAGATTTGAATATTTATACCTCGATGAACCAAAGTTTAACACAGCATTATCTTAAATTTGAAAATGGTCATTTTGCGACATCACCTGTACATTTAAAGGTACATCAGCTAGGCAAAGACAGCATCAAAATCGAAGGTATTGCCTATCGTAATCCGAACAATCGAGTTGAAACACAAACCATTCCATTTTTAGCTTACACAACACCCGAACAAAAAAATCAAATCACAGATAATGAACACGACTGCAAATATCAGTTCAATTACAGTAAAGCCTTACTCTCAGTAAAAACTGAACAAAAAGGCTGTGAACGTTTTGCAGGGATTTATCGCTTATATGATTAAGATCAATTTCAAATGACTTAGAAACATACAAAAAAGCCTCAACATTGAGGCTTTTTTGATATCTACAATTTTTTGATGTCTACAATATGTCAGTTAAATCGGATGTGTTTGCTGCACTTGCTGGCTAATCATCGCAGCTGTTGCCGCAGATAAGGTCCATCCAAGGTGACCATGCCCAGTATTATAGAAAATATGATCTCGCTTACCTGCATGCACTACTGGCATCATATTGGGCATCATTGGTCGTAAACCCGCCCACGGCACCACATGTTCTGTTGATAGATTAAAATTACGATTCGACCAATCAATTAAAGGCTGAATGCGATCGGCACGAATATCTCGGTTATAGCCATTAAACTCTGCCGTACCTGCAACACGGAGTCGATTTGCACCTAAGCGTGAAGTCACAATTTTGGCACTTTCATCCAACAGACTTACCCAAGGCGCATTGGCCTGACTTTGTTCATCATTTAAATTAATGGTGATTGAATATCCTTTGACTGGATACACATTTACGCGATCACCGAGTTTATGTGCAAGTTCATAACTACCTACGCCACCACAGACCACTACAGCATCTGCCTCAAGTATGCTATCTGCATCAGGATTTTCCATATTTTCATCACTGGCTTTTAATCGAACATTGACACCTTTTGTATGATGCTCAAAGTCAGTCACCTCAAAACCCCACATATATTTCACATCAAAGCGTTCCGTTGCTTTGGCAAGCTGCGTTGTAAATTTATGGATATCTCCAGTGGCATCACCCGGACAATAAAAGCCTCCATAGTATTCACCTGTCAGACTAGGCTCAATGTCACGGATTTCAGCTAATGTCACAGGATGACGCTCTAAACCACCTTCACAGAGCATATTATTAACTTGAGTCGCCACCTCATAATCATGTTGATTATGAAAGAAATGTAAAATGCCGCGTTTTTCTAAATCAAACTGCAAGTTTTCATGCTCAGCAATTTCAAATAAACGCTGACGTGCCATCAATGCAAGACGGACGGTCTCGTGAGTATTTTCACGGTAATCTTTAATATGCCCCATAAACTCAAAGAGCCATGAATATTTGTGTAGATTAAAACTTGGATTTAATAATAATGGCGCGGTTTTTTGTGACATCCATTTGATGCCTTTCACTACCGTTGCTTTTTGGTTCCAGACTTCAGCATTACACGCTGATAATTGTCCACCATTGGCAAACGACGTTTCCATCGCAGGATAAAGATGTTTATCGACCACAGTGACACGATAACCGAGTAATCCGAGTTCGTAAGCTGTCGTTACCCCAGTAATACCTGCACCAATCACAACAATATGACACATATAGGCTCCTTGGAAATTATATTTCCTATGTTCGCCCCATCTGTCATTGTTACCTGAGAGCTTTGGTTCCTTGCGAAGCAATGTGAACCTTCCCCTTCGGTGAGTAGGTCTAGCCTACTTCTCTCCAGATTTTTATATGATTACAGTCCTTTTGCCTGAGAGTTTCCTGGGGGAACTTGCTCCTTCGGCGAGCACGATCTGTGCTTCTCTCCTGCAATCATCCATTCGTTTTTTTATTCGGCATTCATCTTGGTATTGCCTTAGTTAGATATGAGCAATATTTGTACCAAATCTCAAGTCCTATTTGGGTCAATATTGTTAAATAATATTTTTATATCGATTTAAGTTATTAGGTTATAAATTTAAAATCAATTTTTTTATACCTAAATACTTCATCTTTAAAATAAAGGTTTAAAATACTGAATGAAATTTATATCTAGAAAGATTGAAGTTTTATGTCGGATTCTACCCTTTTCTCTTGCTTTGCATCTGTGATCAAAACACATTCTATTGAAGAATTAACTCAAAGTGATTTACTCCGTCTTAAAACTCTGGGAACTATTCAAAGCTTTTATGCACCATTCGAGGCCATAAATCATGATGCAAAAGTGGTCATCGTCGGCATCTGCCCAGGCCAACAACAATGGCGTAATGCATTAATTGCAGCGAAGGACGGCGTAGAGCAGCAATTATCTGAGGAAAACATACTTAAACTTGCCAAGAATAGTGGTGCTTTTAGTGGTCCTATTCGTAAAAATTTAACTCAACTGCTAGATCATATTGGATTACAGAATCAATTAGGCATACAGACCACTGCAGAGCTATTTAGCAATCATCAAGATATGGTGCAAATGTGTTCGGTTTTACAGCAATGTATTTTGGTCAATGGAAAAAATTATGCAGGCTCAACGCCCGCAATGTTGAAAAATGAATTATTAAAACAACATATTGATGATTATTTTATTCCTATGATTCAACAGCTTCCGAACGCAATTTATATACCGCTAGGCAAAGGTGTAGATGAGGTTTTAAATTATGTAAGCAGCTTAGGCTATTTAAAAGATCAGCAGATTTTAGCAGGACTTCCCCATCCATCGGGTGCGAATGCTGAACGGATCAAATATTTTTTAGGCGAAAAACCACGTGACCAATTGTCTCGACAAACCAATCCCGAGCAGATTGATAGCGCAAAATCACAGATCTTACTTAAGTTATCTAAATTTCAATGAAATAAGATTTACATCACTTAATAATATTTTTTATTTGAATATCGACCACTTATATCAAAGCAGTGCTCAAACAAAACTAGAAAAGTGTGATGTATTTTACTTTTTTGTTTTTTCTGTGTGAATATGCGCCAAAATAAATATTGCTTATAAAAATAACGCTAACATGGAAAAACACATGAAAAATTATTTAGTTCTAGGATTTACACTCCTACTACTCACAGGTTGTATTACCGTACCTAAAAATAAACCTGAAACAAGAACCTTGAAGCTAAAAGGTGTGAATACCGTTGAAAACAGCAAAGTGATCCAACGAACCATTACTCGAGGTCAATTACTGTGTGAGGCTGGGCAAAAATGTCCTGAACTTGCAATTGATTGGCAAAAGAACAAAGGTGAGTATGCGCTTTCACTGCACTCTTATGATCAACAGCAGCTTGATATGAATGAAATATCTTTTGTGATTGACGGCAAAGTTTTGTCTTATCCTGCAATTGGTCAAACAAATTATCGTCGCTTAGATAATTCAAATGTGATTGATTCTTCTAATACCGTGATGATTCCAGATACTGTGCTTAAACAATTTCGGAACGCAAAAAATATTGCTGTGATTATGAATACCAACCAAGGTGAAATCGCACACTATATGTTAAAAAACCAAAAATCTTCAGATGCCTATCGTCTATTTTTACGAGCGTATTCTTAAGCCCAAATAGTCTAAAAAAAATCCCAAAAGTTAGTGTATGTTCTCTTTTGGGATTTTTTATTCATTTCGCTTTATAAATTGATCAAATGCATCACATGGTCTTTATTTTATTCGTTTAATTAATTGTTTAATTGTGAGTTCACAAATCGGTTGACCTACTTCTAGATGAAGAGGATAGGCTTGATTTTCATTTGTTATGTTATAGCCACGCCGTTGATAATATTTTATTAATTCTAAACGCCGATCAATCACATACATGACAAATTCTTCAACATTGGGTTCAATCAACGTCGCTTGCTGTTCTGCAAATTGCAATAATTTTTTTCCTAAGCCCTGAGCTTGCTCATCTGGGTGAATTGCAAAATGACCAATTTCACTGCTCATTCCCTGCATTTGAATCCCAATACACCCCATGATCTGCGCATGTACCGACTCCATCACATATAGATGAAAATCCTTTTTTTGTAAGAGTTGGCTGAGTTGAGAGACATTTATTCGATTTCCTCGAACAATATGATGTTCTGTCGTCCAACTCTTGGGATGATTTTCCCGATAGGCTGTATTCATTAAGCTTTCAAGCTGCTGAATATCACCAAGTAAAGCATTTCGTATATTCATATTTTTTTGCTATTTATTTTCATAGGCCTAGTTTACCGAAATAAAAAAACCAGACAATTGTCTGGTTTTTTTATGCAATTTTCTCATCAGTGTGACTTGCTAAAGCTATTCACCAACCGCGTTCGGAACAAAGCAGCGCTTTGTTATTTATCCACTGTGACTCGCTAACGCTATTCACTAACCGCGTTCGGAACAAAGCAACGCTTTGTTATTTATCTACTGTGACTCGCTAACGCTACTCACCAACCGCGTTCGGAACAAAGCAGCGCTTTGTTTCCTCACTTGGGTTCAATTGGGGCAAATGGTGCGACTACATCCGCATTTTGTGCGCGGTTACGCATGAAGTGATCCATAAGCACAATTGCCAACATCGCCTCTGCAATTGGTGTCGCACGAACACCGACACAAGGATCATGGCGACCTTTGGTCAACACATCTGTATCTTCACGATTAATCGTAATGGTTTTACCCGGCGTAGTAATGGAAGCTGTTGGTTTCAAGGCGATCGCAACACGAATGTCCTGACCACTCGAAATACCACCCAAAATGCCGCCAGCATGGTTTGCCAAGAAACCATCCGTAGTTAACTCATCACGGGTTTCATGACCAAACTGCTCGGCAACACCAAAGCCATCACCAATTTCAACACCTTTTACAGCGTTGATGGACATCATAGCATGTGCAATATCTGCATCTAAACGATCAAATACAGGCTCGCCCCAGCCAACTGGCACTTGTGTCGCAATAATTTCCAGTTTGGCGCCACAGCTCGTTCCTTGTTCACGAAGTGACGTTACGAGAGCTTCGAAACGTGGGACGGCATCTGCATCACCACAGAAAAATGGGTTATTCGGAACTTCATTCCAGTCCAATTTCTCTGCTTTTTCGGTACCAATTTGGGTTACATGACCACGAATTTCTATGCCGAATTTCTCAAACAAGAATTTTTTAGCAATCGCACCCGCAGCAACACGCATCGCAGTTTCACGAGCACTCGAGCGACCACCACCACGATAATCACGGAAACCATACTTATGTGTATAAGTATAGTCTGCATGACCCGGACGGAAGGTTTGCGCGATGTTGCCATAATCTTTTGATTTTTGATCTGTGTTACGGATCAATAGACCAATCGATGTACCGGTCGTTTTGCCTTCAAATACGCCTGAAATAATTTCAACTTCATCGGGTTCTTTACGCTGAGTTGCAAACTTAGATGTGCCCGGCTTACGACGATCCAGATCCTTTTGCAAATCGGCTTCAGTCAGTTCAATACCCGGTGGAACCCCATCCACAATGGCCATCAGACCAACGCCATGAGATTCACCACAAGTCGTTACACGGAAGAGTTGCCCTATACTATTACCTGCCATGTCAAACGACTCCTTATGCTTGAACAGATTGAATAAATAAATCTCGGTATTCGCGGCATTGAGCAGCAGTCAATGCAAAGATACCTGTACCGCCTTTTTGGAACTGTAACCAGTAAAAATCAACGGTATTGAAGTTTTGACGCATTGCCCATTCTGAGTTACCCACTTCGATCACAATTAAGCCATCTTCAGTCAGGTAATCTGCAGCTTGTGCCAACATTTTACGTACAAGATCCAAACCATCTTGACCCGCAGCAAGCGCCATTTCAGGTTCATGGTGGAATTCTTCTGGTAAATCTGCCATGTCTTCAGCATCCACATATGGTGGATTCGACACGATTAAATCATATTGATTTTCTGCTGGAATTTTGGCGAATAAATCAGACTCAAGTAAAGCCACTTGATATTGTTTATTGTGGTGTTCACAGTTAATTTGCGCCACTTCAAGTGCATCTTTAGATAAATCTGTTGCATCAACTTCAGCATCTGGAAATGCATAAGCTAAAGCAATCGCGATACAACCCGAACCCGTACACATATCTAAAATGCGCTGAGGAGTTTTTGGATTGGCATTTTCAGGTAGATTATTAACCGCAGCACCCATTTCGCCATTTTCACCTAAGCAATATGGCGCAAAACGGTTTTCAATTAACTCTGCAATTGGAGAACGTGGAATCAGTACACGTTCATCGACATAAAATGGCTTACCAAAGAAATACGACAAGTTTAGTAAATAAGACGTCGGAACTTTTTCATTAATACGACGTTCTAACAATGCTAAAAATTCTGCAACTTCACTTGGCAATAATTTCGCATCTAAGATTTCCGCATCTGCATTCCAATCTAGAGATAACGTTTGTAAAACCAATGCTGAGCTTTCAGCAAAATAGTCTTCTGTACCTTGTCCTAAGTGGGCATCATATTGACGTAAAGCTGTTACCCCAAAGCGGATATAATCACGAATTGTTGATAGGTTTTCAGCTGCTTCCTGTAAATGTTCAGGGCTAATAGTCGGTCGATCCACTTAAGGCGTCTCCAATTCATAATTTTTTAAACGCCCTATGATACCTTGTTTTGATGCTATTTATAATAAAAATACGGCATTATTCACCGCTTGAAAGCATTTCATAACCGTATATATGAGGTCTGATACATTCACTGAAATGAAATGTGTACTTTAGGCCTTTCTTCAGCATTTTATAAAACCAAATAGATGAAAATTACGAATAAAAACCAATTCAAGCTCAATTGTTTAGCAATTTGTACTTGATCCTAAGCTTTATTTTCTTAAAATCATCCCCATACAAACAGTTAAATTTTAAATGCGGAGCTCCAATGAGCTATAAGCACAATAACCTCATGGCTATGCGTCAAAGCTATTGGGAAGACACTCAGTCTTTAAACGTGCAAAATGAAAAGGCATTTTTTCAGCAACTGCTGATCGAACATCAAGTTTTCCCTGATCCGAGTCTAGAAAACGCTCGTACCCTATTTTTTAGCTTACCGAGCATTATTATTGTCAAAGGTTATGCTGCCGGATTTAAAGACGAATCTGTCCAACACCTTATTCATCAACATATTGAAGAACATAAAGCGGCATTGATGCAAAACGATACGGTAAAAATCAAATATCGTTTATAGTTTTCTTTTCCAATGTGCCTGTCTACGTGGCATCTTGCTTAAGTTTGCAAATGCTTACTGCATATTCAGTAAGTTGAACTATTTTAATACGTTAAGAAACGTTAAAATTAGCTACAATGTATTTTTCTGCGAATTGCTGATTAAAGGATTTAATTTACATGTCAGATCAGAACGATAAGCTCAAACACTTGAAAACGTCTTCTATGGATCGACGCTTATCTATCGCAAAGGCATCGCTACTTGCGGGAACTCGTTGGGCAGCATCAAACGCCACTTCTATTTTTTCGAGTGAAGAAGAAAAAGAGAAAAAGCGTAAAAAAGCCATGAAAGATCAGGCTGAATATCTCGTCGCAGAAATTGGTAAATTAAAAGGTTCAATTGTAAAAATTGGGCAAATGATGGCGTTGTATGGTGAACATTTTCTGCCTGAAGAAATCACGCAAGCCCTCAACACGCTGAACAATCAAACAGTTGCATTGGCATGGCCAGCCATCAAAGTCCAATTACAAAATCAACTTGGCTCAAAGCTTGATGATCTCGTGATTGATCATGAGCCACTTGGCACAGCATCTCTGGCACAGGTTCACCGTGCAAAACGCAAATCTGATGGTTTAGAACTGGTTTTAAAAATCCAGTATCCGGGTGTGGCAGATGCAATCGATTCAGATATGAATCTATTCAAAAACATGCTCAAACTGACACGAATGGTTCCTCAAACCCGTGAATTTGATCAGTGGTTTGATGAAGTTCGTGAAATGATGCATCGTGAAGTAAATTATAAAATCGAAGCAGATACCACTCGCCGTTTTGCAGCACGCTTAAAAGAAGACCCACGCTATATCGTGCCGCAAATCATTGAAGGTTATTCAACACCTCAAGTGCTGTGTATGACCTTTGAACGTGGTGTGCCGATTAACAGCCCAGTGATGCTGTCACTTCCTCAAGAGCGCCGTAATGCCTTAGGTGAAGCATCACTTGAGATTGCCGTACGTGAAATTTTTGAATGGGGTGAAATGCAAACCGACCCTAACTTCGGAAACTATTTGGTCCGTTTGGGCAATGGTGCGGATGTGCCCGATAAAATCGTACTCCTCGACTTCGGTGCGATCCGTCAGTTCGATGAGCATCTGTTAAGCGTTGCGCGTAATTTGATTACCGCGGGTTATCACCATAGCTCTGAGCAAATGGTCAAAGCGATGACAGGTTATGAGTTCTTTGATGGTATTCCACAAAGTATTAAACCCGATATGGCTAAAGTCTTTTTGTTAGCGACAGAGGCATTTAGTAGCACTGAAAATAACCCAAACATCCCTGCTGGTGTTATGGACAAACAACAACGCTATGACTGGAAAAAAAGCCAATTACATAGCCGTGTGATGCAACAAGCGTCAAAATCGATGGCATCTCGCTATTTCTCAGTTCCACCTAAAGAGTTTATGTTTATTAGCCGTAAATTTATCGGTGCATATACCTTTATGACCGTCATTGAAGCAAAAACCAATGTTCGTCGTATGATTCAAAAATATCAATAATCATTCAATACAGACCTTAAAACTTGGCTGACTCAAATGTCAGCCAAGTCAATTTTAAAATAACAATACTTTTAAGCCTTTTTACTTTTCTATTCTTAATTAATCATTTAGCTATCGAATCCCACCTAATCTCGCCGTTTATCTTTGACAATCATGCATGTCATTTATGACATGGTTTTTCTATCTTTGGCATGTCAGCATTAAATAAGAACAACGCAAATGGAAAACAACAATGACCAATATGGTAAACAAGGCACAAGGATTTGGACTCTCACTTTTAACAAAAATTGCCGGAAGTGATGTACTCGATCAGTTTAAACTGCGCAAATTTGTTGAAAAATCTTTGTATCAGAGCTCAAAAGCTGGTTTTAAAACCCTGAGCCAGACGCAAAAAGCATTTCAGACCAACAAAGATGTGCATAAGCAACGTTTGCCTAATCAACAAAAATCATTATTTGATTTAAACCTGACTGAAGAACAGCAAATGACTGCTGATGCGATGCAGCAGTTTGCCACAGAAGTCTTGTATCCACTTGCTCATCAAGCCGATCAAGAGGAAACATTTCCAGAAGTGTTATGGCAACATATCCAAGATCTAGGTCTAAATTATTATGCCTTACCTGAAGATTTGGGTGGCGTCGCGGCAGAAAAAAATATCATTAGCAATATCTTAATTGCTGAACAATTGGCTGAAGGTGACTTTAGTTTAACAGCAGGTTTACTGTCGACATTTAGCTGTATCAATGCCATCACCCAATGGGGTTCAGAATCTGTTCAAGCAACCTACTTAGCGGCATTTGCAGATGATTCAGCCCTACGTGCAAGCTTTGCAGTTCAAGAGGCAACGGCGGCATTTAATCCTTATCAACTTAAAACTCAGGCGATTGCAGATGGCCAGCAGTATAAAATCAGTGGAGAGAAAACCTTAGTCCTTTTAGGTGAACAGGCAGATGTGCTCTTGGTGAGTGCCATGCTCAATGGGCAGCCTGAAGTTTTTATTGTGCAACGTGACCAGAGCATTAGCGCTAAAAAAACACCAGCTATGGGTTTAAAAGCAACTGAAACGGTAACTTTAAAATTTGATCAGACCCCTGCCCAACGCTTAGGCGATCAAGATTTCAACTACACATCATTTATCGATCTTGGCAATTTAATGTGGTGTGCAATGGCTGTTGGTACCGCAACTGCAGTGAAAAAGTATTGCATTCAATATGCAAACGAACGTACAGCTTTTGGGGAGCCAATTTCACATCGTCAAAGTGTGGCATTTATGATTGCAGATATGGCAATCGAAATTGATGCCATGCATATGCTCATCCTCAATGCAGCAAGTCTAGCCGAAGCTGGCAAGCCCTTTCATCGTGAAGTCTATTTAGCCCGCGTATTATGTGCTGAAAAGTCAATGAAAATTGGGACAGATGGCGTGCAAATATTAGGTGGTCATGGCTTTACCAAAGAACATCCCGTAGAACGTTGGTATCGAGACTTACGTGCCACAGCGATTCTTCAATCTGGCTTACATGCTTAATTCAGCAAAATAAAAACAAGGAAATGTCCATGAACTTACAAAATCCGAAAAAATTTAAATTGCTGATCGACCAAGCCCATGAAGTCGCTTTAAATGTTCTACGCCCTATTTCACGTAAATATGACAAAGCCGAACACGCCTATCCAAAAGAATTAGACATGTTATCTTCCCTCGTTGACGGTATGAATGATGGCGGTGATGGCATGAATGCAGGTGCCGCCGTCAATAAACGTGGCGACACAGACACTGGTAATAAAAACGGTGTCAATATGTCAACAGCCCTCAGTATCATCGAAATGTGCTATGGAGATACAGGCCTGTTACTCAGTATGCCTCGCCAAGGGCTTGGAAACTCGGCTATTGCAGCAGTAGCCAATGATGAGCAACTAGAACGCTTAAAAGGAACTTGGGCCGCTATGGCCATTACAGAACCAAATTGCGGCTCTGATTCTGCAGCTATTCGGACAACAGCGACGAAAGATGGTGATGAATACATCCTCAATGGTGAAAAAATCTTTGTCACCTCAGGCGAACGTGCTGATTCAGTAGTTGTTTGGGCAACGCTAGATAAAAAATTAGGCCGTGCAGCGATTAAATCCTTTGTTGTTGAAAAAGGTACGCCGGGCATGACTGTAGAACGCCTAGAACATAAATTGGGTATTAAAGCCTCTGATACTGCTGCCATTAGTTTTGTAGATTGTCGTGTCCCTGCTGCAAACTTATTAGGCAATGCTGAAATTGATGTAGCAAAGGGTTTTGCTGGGGTTATGGAAACTTTTGATAATACTCGCCCACTCGTTGCCGCGATGGCTATTGGCTGTGCCAAGGCATCTTTAGAGCGAATTAAAGAAATCTTTAAATATGAATTAGATGAGCAGTATTCAACACCGATCTTACAAAGCTCGAATATTGCTGCACAAATATATCGAATGGAAGCAGACTGGGAAGCAGCACGTCTCCTCATGCTCAAAGCCGCATGGATGGCCGACAACAAAAAACCAAACTCACGTGAAGCATCCATCGCTAAAGCAAAAGCAGGCCGTGTAGGTAATGAAATCACATTAAAGTGTGTAGAACTCGCAGCGGCTGTCGGCTATAGCGAAGATGAATTATTAGAAAAATGGGCACGTGATTCAAAAATCCTCGATATATTTGAAGGCACACAGCAAATTCAACAATTAATCGTTGCACGTCGTGAACTGGGTAAAAGTTCAAGCGAATTAAACTAATTTTTTGCTTGAGTAATTTTAAACTTAGAGATGGATTTTTTTATAGGATCAGTCTATAAACAATCCATCTTTTTGTTTTTCGATGATTATGTTTCAGATCCGACCACTTCAACTTGAAGACAATGTAAGCATTGCCAATGTCATTCGCACAGTTTCCAAAGAATTTGGATTAGCGCCAGAGTCAGGATTTGCTGTTGCAGATCCAATTTTAGATGATTTATATCACGTCTATACGCAAGCAAATGCACAATATTGGGTTATTGAAAATCAACACGGTACAATTTTAGGTGGTGGGGGCCTTTCTCCTTTAGTTGGAGACTCAAGCATTTTAGAAATCCAAAAAATGTATTTTATGCCTGAATTACGTGGTCATGGCTTAGCCAAAGATATTTTAGAACTTTGTTTTCAATTCGCCAAAGATCATAATTTTAAAGCGTGTTATTTAGAAACTACACATACACTTGGGCAAGCGGTGAAACTCTATGAAAAAGTAGGATTTGAACACTTACAAGCTCCCAAGGGCAATACAGGTCATAGCCAAGCATGCGAAATTTGGATGCTTAAAACGCTTTAAATAAAATTAGATTCTACAAATTTCACTGGAAAGATTTACAGCTTTATCAAATACAGTTATTTGATGAATGGATATTCTAGTTTTTTATAACTAAAGTTCTCGGGATTTGAATGTTCCCATAATCTTAATAAGTACCATGTTAAGAGAGAAATACTGATTCAATTAACACGATCTTTTTCTCTCTTCACTTAAAAAATCATGTAATTTGAGTACATTTCCATCAATTCTTACAATTTCACTGTACAGAGCATCTTAAGAAAATATTGACCTCTAAGTCTCCAGTTCATAATATCGCTTTAGAAATTACACTTAGCCATGATTATTTTAAAGTGAATATAAATGCAGAATGTACTGAATAAAACTCGCCTTTCAACTCGTCTTTCGTCGCTCCTAAGCGCTCACAGCTTAAAGTTTTCAACTGTTATTATATCTGTAACCCTGATTTCTGGATGTTCATCACTAGGTGGTGGCTCTGTAGAAAAACGTGCAGTTAAACTTTCCTCAGGGATCCAAAAGGCCTATTCAGTCAATCCTGAAACTGCAAATCGAGTGTCACCCTACATTGTGCAAACTGCCGATCAATACAACTTAGATCCTTTACTACTGGCTGCCGTTATTCGCCAAGAATCAACTTTCCGCCCTTATGTCAGTTCTCCTGCAGGTGCAGTCGGTTTAACTCAGGTGATGCCACGTTATTGGCAAGCAACATGCCCTGGGGATTTATATGACGAATTAACCAATATTAATTGTGGGTCATTTATTTTAACTAAATATAAAAATGCGGCAGGTAGTATTCCAAAAGCTTTAGCCTACTATAATGTCGGACCTACTGCTTATAACACCAATCGAAAAATGAAAAAACAAGGCAAACGTTATGCAAAACAAGTTAAAGAACATCAAAATAATTTAAAAAGTTCCTTATAATTTCTAAAAATTTAATCTTTTATTTAACCATATAGACCTAACTAAGCTTAAGAGGATAAATTTTGTTAGGTCTAATCTCTTCAATTATTTCATAGATTGACGCATTTTATCTTCATCAAAATATTGCGCAAATGATGCAATACGTTTTTCAACAATTGGATTTTTCATCAGATTTTCAGCTGCACGATTTCCCAATAGTTCAAATGCTTTACCTAGAGCATTTGTTCCTTCATTTTCTGTAACAGCTTTGATTTCAGCATTACAACGTTTAGTAAATAAATCTTGAAATAGAATAGCCATATTTTTATCAATTTTTTGTATCTCAACTGGCGTTACTTTACTATATTTAGAAATTTCTGGATGTGCTGAAAATGCCAAATAAATCCAAGCTGTTAAGTTCTGACTCTCTTTTGCTGAAATTTTATTTACCAAACATTCACTTAGTTTATCCTGATACACACCGGCTGTAGTATTGAAAGAAACAAATGCAAATAAAACTGTAGCTAATAATTTTTTTAAAAACATCTTAAATACCCTATATATTATTAAAGAGACAAACGATTTTATTATATTGATTTATTACACATTTTCATTAGCAAAACATTTTAAATGATATAAAAGAGTTCTAGACGAGTTTATTGTTGATCGGCCTTATTCTTTTTAAATATCTATCATTTCCCTGTTTTTTCTTCTGCTTTTCTTATTATTTTTTTCTTCCCTTTTTCCCCGCATAAAAAAACACCCCCTGACGTATCAGGGGGTGTTTCGAATAAAGAGCTGGCGATGACTTACTCTCACATGGGTAACCCCACACTACCATCAGCGCTAAGAGGTTTCACTTCTGAGTTCGGGAAGGGATCAGGTGGTTCACTCTTGCTATTGTCGCCAGCACAACTGTTATGACTTTGCATTTGGTCTTATCTTTTCAGTGCCGTTGCTTGGTCAAATGAGTTATTAACAGATCATATCTGAGTTGCAGTATTTTGTTCTTAAGCGTTAACTAAATCAAGTTATTTTGCTTAATATCGAATCAATTGATGCTTTACATACAACTGTTTGGGTGTTGTATAGTCAAGCCTCACGAGCAATTAGTATTGGTCAGCTTCATGCGTCACCGCACTTCCACATCCAACCTATCAACGTCGTAGTCTTCAACGGCTCTTTAGTGGACATAA
>NZ_VPCB01000042.1:0-2932 GCF_013418435.1 Acinetobacter sp. YH12142
ACAACTGTTTGGGTGTTGTATAGTCAAGCCTCACGAGCAATTAGTATTGGTCAGCTTCATGCGTCACCGCACTTCCACATCCAACCTATCAACGTCGTAGTCTTCAACGGCTCTTTAGTGGACATAAAGTCCAAGGGAAATCTTATCTTGAGGTAGGCTTCCCGCTTAGATGCTTTCAGCGGTTATCCCTTCCGAACATAGCTACCCGGCGATGCGACTGGCGTCACAACCGGTACACCAGAGGTTCGTCCACTCTGGTCCTCTCGTACTAGGAGCAGATCCTCTCAAATTTCCAGCGCCCACGGTAGATAGGGACCGAACTGTCTCACGACGTTCTAAACCCAGCTCGCGTACCTCTTTAAATGGCGAACAGCCATACCCTTGGGACCTGCTTCAGCCCCAGGATGAGATGAGCCGACATCGAGGTGCCAAACACCGCCGTCGATATGAACTCTTGGGCGGTATCAGCCTGTTATCCCCAGAGTACCTTTTATCCGTTGAGCGATGGCCCTTCCATACAGAACCACCGGATCACTAAGACCTACTTTCGTACCTGCTCGACTTGTGGGTCTCGCAGTTAAGCGCGCTTTTGCCTTTATACTCTACGCGTGATTTCCGACCACGCTGAGCGCACCTTCGTACTCCTCCGTTACTCTTTAGGAGGAGACCGCCCCAGTCAAACTACCCACCAGACATGGTCCTCGTCCCGGATAACGGGACAGAGTTAGAACCTCAATATTACCAGGGTGGTATTTCAAGATTGGCTCCACCGAAACTAGCGTCTCGGTTTCAAAGCCTCCCACCTATCCTACACAAGTAAGATCAAAGTTCAATGTCAAGCTGCAGTAAAGGTTCACGGGGTCTTTCCGTCTAGCCGCGGGTACACCGCATCTTCACGGCGATTTCGATTTCACTGAGCCTCTGCTGGAGACAGCGCCCCCATCATTATGCCATTCGTGCAGGTCGGAACTTACCCGACAAGGAATTTCGCTACCTTAGGACCGTTATAGTTACGGCCGCCGTTTACTGGGGCTTCGATCAAGAGCTTCGCTTACGCTAACCCCATCAATTAACCTTCCAGCACCGGGCAGGCATCACACCCTATACGTCCACTTTCGTGTTTGCAGAGTGCTATGTTTTTAATAAACAGTTGCAGGGGCCTGGTTTCTGTGGCTGCTCTCAGCTCAGGAAGCAAGTTCCATCACCAAAAGCAGCGTACCTTCTCCCGAAGTTACGGTACCATTTTGCCTAGTTCCTTCAGCAGAGTTCTCTCAAGCGCTTTGGTCTACTCGACCTGACCACCTGTGTCGGTTTCGGGTACGATTCCAGTGTAACTGAAGCTTAGAGACTTTTCCTGGAAGTATGGTATCAGCCACTTCACTGTACAAGTACAGCTTGCTGTCAGATCTCAGCATAGAGTACCCCGGATTTGCCTAAGATACATGCCTACTTCCTTTCACCTGGACAACCAACGCCAGGCTGACTTAACCTTCTCCGTCCTCTCATCGCATTACACTGAAGTATTGGAATATTAACCAATTTCCCATCGACTACGCCTCTCGGCCTCGCCTTAGGGGTCGACTCACCCAGCCCCGATTAACGTTGGACTGGAACCCTTGGTCTTTCAGCGAACGGGTTTTTCACCCGTTTTGTCGTTACTCACGTCAGCATTCGCACTTCTGATACCTCCAGCAGACTTCTCAATCCACCTTCATCGGCTTACAGAACGCTCCCCTACCACTTACACTAATGTGTAAATCCGCAGCTTCGGCATATAGTTTTAGCCCCGTTACATCTTCCGCGCAGGCCGACTCGACTAGTGAGCTATTACGCTTTCTTTAAAGGGTGGCTGCTTCTAAGCCAACCTCCTAGCTGTCTATGCCTTCCCACATCGTTTCCCACTTAACTATAATTTTGGGGCCTTAGCTGGCGGTCTGGATTGTTTTCCTCTTGACTACGGACGTTAGCACCCGCAGTCTGTCTCCCGGATAGTACTCATTGGTATTCGGAGTTTGCATCGGTTTGGTAAGTCGGGATGACCCCCTAGCCGAAACAGTGCTCTACCCCCAATGGTATTCGTCCGAGGCGCTACCTAAATAGCTTTCGGGGAGAACCAGCTATCACCGAGTTTGATTAGCCTTTCACCCCTATCCACAAGTCATCCCCTGGCTTTTCAACGACAGTGGGTTCGGTCCTCCAGTTAGTGTTACCCAACCTTCAACCTGCTCATGGATAGATCACCCGGTTTCGGGTCTACACCCAGCAACTAAACGCCCTATTAAGACTCGATTTCTCTACGGCTCCCCTAATCGGTTAACCTTGCTACTGAATGTAAGTCGCTGACCCATTATACAAAAGGTACGCAGTCACCAAACAAGTTGGCTCCCACTGCTTGTATGCATGCGGTTTCAGGATCTATTTCACTCCCCTCACAGGGGTTCTTTTCGCCTTTCCCTCACGGTACTGGTTCACTATCGGTCAGTCAGGAGTATTTAGCCTTGGAGGATGGTCCCCCCATATTCAGACAAGGTTTCACGTGCCTCGCCCTACTCGACATCATTATCTAAGCCCTTTCGCGTACAGGACTATCACCTACTATGGTCGCACTTCCCAGAGCGTTCCACTAAAGCTTAGATAACTTAATGGGCTTTTCCCCGTTCGCTCGCCGCTACTGAGGGAATCTCAATTGATTTCTTTTCCTAAGGGTACTGAGATGTTTCACTTCCCCTCGTTCGCCTCATAAACCTATGTATTCAGTTTATGATACCCGCCTTATAGCGGGTGGGTTTCCCCATTCAGAAATCTCCGGATCACAGGATATTTGCCGCCTCCCCGGAGCTTATCGCAGGCTATTACGTCTTTCATCGCCTCTGACTGCCAAGGCATCCACCACATGCACTTAATTACTTGACTATACAACCCCAAACAGTCG
>NZ_VPCB01000043.1:0-2690 GCF_013418435.1 Acinetobacter sp. YH12142
ATGAGGCATGTTCCGCGTCCTTGCAATACTGTGTTTACATACAGTCTATCGCTTAGCGGAAAGTTCTTTTACCCTCAGCCGAAATGCCTGCCGTTGCTAGACATTGCCAGCCAGTGCCCGTCACTCCGCGGTCTTCACTGCGTGATCGAGTTGATCGACACCCGCCGTGACACGCTCCATGAAGTGCCTGCCTGCGTCTGTTAGCCGAACGCCCCGCGCATGGCGCTCAAATAGCAGGACACCAAGGTTATCCTCCAGCGCTTTCACACGCGCGCTGACGCTCGACTGGCTGATACCAAGTGCCTTGGCCGCATGCCGAAAATTCAGATGCTCGGCGACGGCGATGAACTGAACAAGGGAAATGAGCGGTATCCTGCCAGACAGGATACCGACATTCACGAGGTTTCGATGGTTAGTGCGCCGCATCGGAGCGGGCCTGCTACCAGTCGTCGGTTAGACGACTGGCGACTTCTCGGTGGCAGCCCCACGGAGCCGAAGGAGCACCAGCCCCAACGAAACCAGTACCGCCATCGCCGTGGCGTAACAGATCACGGGCCACGCTGTGTCACCGTTTAAAAGTGCCACCGCCAATGTCCCGACAATGCTGACTATCAGGCTTTGAACGCAGAAGTAGAACGCGACCGCTGATCCCGCGATGTCGTCGAACTCTGCCAAAGCGCCGTTCGCGGTAACGGACACCGTGAAGACAATACCGACCGCGACAACCCACATCGGTAGGATGAAGGTGAGGAATGACGGCGAGCCGTAAAGTTCGCCGATCCCCAACAGGACCGCTCCGCAAACAAGCAACGCCATCCCACGCGCCACGCATCCTGCGATGCCCCATCTGGCGACAAAGGACTTCGCGAAACGGGTTGTCACGATCATTACAAGCGCGACAGTGGCGAAGGCAAAGCTGAATCCGATCTCGGAATATTCCGCTTGGCCTATGAGCACACGGGGAGCCGTCGAGAAGAAGACGAAGTAGGTGCCCATACCGGCGCTAAAGCCGACAGTGTAAACCCAAAAAGCCGGACTCGCGAAGATCGGCAAGACAGATCGGCGCGTCTTGACTTGATCCAGAGGGCGGGTTTCGTGCCACCTGAAACCCGCATTTAGGAGTGCGAGCATCGCCAGTATAGCCAAAGTAATGAATATCGCCTGCCATCCCAAGAACTCGCCGATCAATACTCCGGCGATAGGGCCGAGCGCAGGCACGAACGCCAGCATCGAACTGAAAAGGCCGTAGATGACGACACCCTCAGGACGGTTGGCATAAACGTCGCGAACCGTCGCGAACGTCGCCACCAGCATGGCCGACGCGCCCACTGCTTGAAGTAGACGGAAAGCGACAAAGGCCGGTGCAGTTGAAGACCAAGCTGCTCCCAGAGACGCAATGACGAAAGCCGTTGCGCCCGCAAGTAGAATTGGCCGTCGCCCGATTCTGTCTGAGAGCGGACCAAAAATCACCTGGCCCACGCCGAGCATCACCATATAGAGGCTCAACGTGAGTTGGATCATAGCGGGCGTCGTGTTCAGGATGCCGGGCATCGCTGGAACGACAGGGAGATAAATATCCATCGCCAGTGAAGCGAGGATGTCGAAAGGAGCCATCAGCAGCAGTGCTGCCGGCAGCGTATAGGCCCACGCGGGGCGTGTGGTGGTCATGACGAATCAACCCTCGATTAAGGAATACCGGGCGACGTCTGCTCGTCAGCAATCAGATGAGACTAGCCTTACAGAGCGCCGCAACAACAATACTGGTTGTTGCGGCTTACTTGTCTGCTGACTTGGAATTTCCCATCTGATTACTCCACGCTTACGAATATGAATTGCTACATTTTATCCGATTATCTTTTGCTTCGCAATGCGGCATGGGCGCACTCAGCGTTCCAGCCCCCTCTGCCGCCCTAACTGCCACGACACCGACCCGCCCTGCACGATGCCCATAACCTCGCGGCCGAGTTGGCGGTCGATGATCGGCCGCCACGGGACAAGGGTGAACTCATGGGATTTCTCGACCACGGCGAACTTGCCGCTCGATAGATGCACGGTTCCGGTAAACTTGCCGCTGACGCTCTCGCCGTCCGTGGCGGCGCGGAACGGCAGGCCCTTACTCAAAGCCATATCCGATCCGACGCCGGCTACCTCGCGCTCCCGCAGGATGGCGAGAAGGTTGCGCCGGTAGAAGACGCGGCTGTCCCGGCTGCGGGTGGCGTCGCCCTGTTCGATATGGTGCTCGCGGCGCTGGTCCATGGCTTCGCGGACTTGTTGCCCGAAGCCGGTTGGCGCAAGGTCGGCCGTCTCGCCGTGGATCAGCCGCCGGTCCAGCCAGGTCGCGCCGTCCGATCCGATCTGTTTGTTCAGATCGACCGGGGAAAGGACGCGAACGCTGGCCTGACTGTCTCGGCCGGCGTCATGGGCGGCGGCACGGCTGACCAGATCATCGGGGATGCGCCATTGGTCGGCGTCGATCCGCTCGACGATACCGGCCCGGCGTAGCGCCTCCAGCCGGCGCACATGGGCATCGACATAGCCCTCATAGTCGCCGCCTGGAACGCGGCACGTATAGGAAGAATAAACGCCCTTTTCACCCAAGTCCAACAGCTTTGGACCGCAGTTGACTCTTTCGACACCCCTGCGATGCAACCCAATCCGGCTGACGGGGAGCCAGCAACGCTGAAAATTTA
>NZ_VPCB01000044.1:0-2414 GCF_013418435.1 Acinetobacter sp. YH12142
AGTAACTTGGACCAGTGTTGATCATTTAGCATTGTTCGAGGCATAGCGAGTGTAAAATTGGGTTTGGCGATTTAATTTTACTATCTCGCTATTTTTTTAATCAACAAATGTCAACAGACCCTAATAATAAATCAATAACTTAAGATAATAAATCAGGAACATCATCATGGTTTCTTTGAGCTTGCAGCAACTGTCCAAATCTTTTGCGGGAAAAAGTATATTTTCAAATTTAAATTTAGAGTTAAGCGAATTCGGAATTGTCGCTGTTGTTGCTGAGAATGGAGTAGGGAAGTCCACCTTACTTGCGATGATTGCGGGGATGTTGGATTTCGATACAGGCAATATTTTGATTAATGATCAGCAATATGCCCCTCACAACAATCAATACAAGAAACTTGTGGCCTATGTGCCAGATAAAAGCCCTATTTATGATTTTTTACAAGGGCAGGAGTTTCTGAATTTAATGTGTGATATTCGAGGGATAGCGCATGAGCAGTATCAAATCTTCATTGAAAAATTTAAATTAGAACACTATTTAGCCACGCCGTTTGCTGACATGTCTTTTGGCACAACCAAAAAGTTTTTATTGGTTGCAGCCTTAATGACTTCGGCACCTTTACTGATTTTGGATGAACCGAGCAATGGCTTAGATCAAAATGCCTTGGCTGAATTAACAAGTATACTTTTACAGCAGAGCCAATCAAAATTGATTCTATTGTCTTGCCATGATCCTGTATTTAGAGACAGTCTTGCAGCAAAAATCATCGAGCTGGATCGGCTAAAGTCCAATGAGCAGACGGCATGAATAAACAAAGACATGTTGGGCAGCGAACAATTATAAAAACGCTTTTGAAATACCGATGGACATACTATGTCAAGACCACAGCAGACGCAGTTGCACGGCAAAAGCATTTACTTATTTTAGTCACATTAATTCTCGGGCCAATGTTATTCGGACTGCTCTTATCATTAGTGCAGCCTATTATTGATTTGGTTTATTGCAAATCATTAATCACGAATTTGTTTCTTTGGACAGGCTTTCTTGCCTTAAATGTATTTTGGTGTGCGATACAACGTAAAGCTTTGAGCGGTGGGGAAGGGTATCGCTATCTAGCGCTATTGCCCATCACGCTTAAAAGTCGTTTTGCAGTGGAAATCAAATTTTTAGGGAGTTTAAGCTTTTTGATGTTATTGCCATTTGTTTTGGCGCTTCTATATGTTTGGGTTGAGTATGAACTCTTGGCTTCCCTTGGCATCAGTGTATTGATGCTACTTTGGATCTTTAATTTATTAATTATACAAATGCTGTTTTTACAACAGAATCAATATTGGGTTTTAGTGTGTCTTTTGACATATTCGCCCATTTTGAGCCTTGCGATATTGGACGCTCAACTCGTTGCGGTGTTGTTATCTACATTCATCTGTATAGCGGCAATAAAATTCTGGCTGCTCGGTAGGAAATCAAAACCAATAAAGCTGCAAGTACCTAACGTATTTGTGATACAGAAATATAGCCCACTCTGGCTCAATCAGAATAAATTAATTATTCGTCAGGCATTTCATAAAAGATTTCTAACCCACCGTATTGTCAGTATCGGTATTTCGGTTACAGCGGTCGTGATTTTGTATTGGTTCGCCACACAGGCGGATACTTGGAACATCATGAGCCTTGATTTCACTGCTTCACAATTATTCCAATTGATGTGTGCCATCTATATTGCACTGAGTTTATTCAATCTAGGCGTGATAAAAATGGACTTAAAATCAAATTTTGAATATGCAGAGCGATTCTGGATCATTCAAGGATTCACACTATGGCAGCTCAGAAAATACGAATACTGTGTTTTATTGATAATTGGCTTAATGATGAGTGTGCCAGTCTTGATGTGGCAACTGCTGAAAGGTGGATTCGTTGATGTGCTATTGATGGCGACATTATTTTGTATCGCCATTCCATTTATTCAATGGTTGTATAGAAAACCTGAAGAAGTGCACGGTGTTATGCCAATTTTAATGTTTATCATATGGGTGCCTGTGGCGTATTGCATGCTTTCTGTACGCTAAAAACACTTTTTTAAGTAAAACACACTGATTTAGTAGAATAAATAAACAAACGTAATGAAAAACTAAAAATAAATGAAAAAGGGTGTTGCAACGAATATGAAATGCTGTAGAATGCACATCCATCGGCGGTGATGGAGATTAAAACTTCTGATAAAACAATGACTTGGTTGAATTGATTAAGTTGGGTTTTATTTTTTAAGTTTAAAAATAATTTGAATTACTAGTTGACTCTTTAGAAATAAAGAGTAATATAGCCGACCTAGCTTGCTGGTGACGAACCAACAAGAAGATCATTAAGAGATTATGAAGAACAACTTGTGTGGATTTTTACTGATTGATCGATCGAAATT
>NZ_VPCB01000045.1:0-2414 GCF_013418435.1 Acinetobacter sp. YH12142
ATCTGCAATACGACCGTATAGAGCAACTTTGCCAAAAGCTCAATCTGCCTGCCATCGCATCACAATGGTCACATCATGCACAACAAACATTAGGTCAAGATGGAAGTTATGCCGACTTTGTTGAAGCTATCTTGACGCATGAATATGCTGCCAGGCAACAGCGCAGCCAGCAGGTCCTGATGAAACTCTCAGGCCTGCCTCAAGTGAAAACGCTGGAAGGTTACGATTTTAATTATGCACTGGGTGCTCCCAAATCACAGGTGGTCGAGTTGTTCAACCTGAGCTTTATTGCTAGAGCAGAAAATGTGGTGTTTCTCGGGGCTAGCGGTGTAGGGAAAACGCACTTATCTATGGCATTAGGCTATAAGGCCATCATGAACAATGTCAAAACCAAGTTTATTACCGCCGCCGATCTCACGCTGCAACTGAGTACAGCCTATCAGCAAGGTAAATTGAAAACCTATATGCAACGTGCGGTACTGGGACCAAAGTTACTGATTATCGATGAAATTGGTTATTTACCGTTTGGACGTGAAGAAGCGAATCTGTTCTTTAACGTGATTGCCAAGCGTTATGAAAAAGGCAGTACGATATTGACGAGTAACTTACCCTTTAGCCAATGGTCTAAGTCGTTTGCGGATGATGTTACGTTGACCGCTGCGATGTTAGATCGGTTGCTGCATCACTGTCATGTGGTACAAATATCGGGTGAGAGTTATCGTTTGAAGGATAAAAAAAGAATTGGGATTCAGCCCCAGGTTGAAATTTAATACGAGATCAAAGGGGTCAATTTTAGAATGCCGTTGACAATGCTCGCACTTAAATTTTGGTATGAATTCTGGTTCCAGAAATTGAACCGTACCGGGTTTGTCGGAGACTTTTTTATTTAAGTTAGGCCACCTGACCTAACGGGTTAATCTTATCATAGTACATTGCTTCAAACTCAAAAGGCGATACATAACCCAGTGCACTGTGTACACGCTTTTTATTGAACCAATCTACCCTGTTTAGTGTCGCAAGTTGTACATCTGCTAAACCTTGCCAATCTGCTTTTAAATATTCAATCACCTCTGTTTTGTATAAGCCATTCACCGTTTCAGCCAGAGCATTATCGTATGAATCACCAGTTGTACCGACTGATGCTCGTAAATTTGCAGCTTCTAAACGATTGGTATAGCGAATAGAAAGATATTGCACACCTCTGTCGGAATGATGAATCACATTCTTTGGCATGCCTCGATCATGCAATGCTTGCTCTAATGCATCGAGCACCATATCTGTATTCATTCGTGTAGATACTTTCCAGCCAACAATTGCTCGTGAGAACACATCAATAATAAAGGCGGTATAGACCCAGCCTGAATTTGTTTGAATATACGTAAAGTCACTGACCCACAGTTGGTCAGGATGATCAGCAGTAAAATTACGTTTCACTAAATCATCTGCTCGTTTTTGGTCATCTCGGCTACGGGTGGTTTGTTTGTTCTTACCTCGCCAAACACCTTGTATACCTAGCTTTTTCATTAATCGAGCAACAGTACAGCGTGCAATAATATAGCCTTCACGTTTCAGTTTTTGCCAGACTTTACGTACACCATACCGACCTGAACTTTCCTTCCAAATTCGTTTAATCTCCTCAGCATGATGCAAGTCATGTAAATCTCGCTTTGCTCGATGTTCTGGATTTTCGCAGAGATCTAGAGTCCGGTAATAGGTTGAAGCTGCGATCGGTAAAATCCTACAAATCGCATCAACACCATATAAGTCTTTATTGTTATGGATGAAATCCACCATTATTTGTGTGGGCGGTCGAGCTCCGCCTTGGCGAAAAAAGCGGCTGCTTTGCGTAGAATTTCATTGGCACGCTTTAATTCTTTAATTTCACGTTCCATTTGCTTCATTTTTTCTTGGTCAGATATCTGTTGTACTTTAATAGGATTTTGCTGATCTAAATGCTTTTGATGCCAGGCACGAAGTGTTTCAGGAGTACAACCAATCTTAGGCGCAATTGCTGTGATTGCAGCCCAATTCGATGGATAATCTTTCTCGGATTCAATCAATAATTGAACCGCTCTTTCTCTGATTTCAGGGGTATATTTTAATTTTGTCATCGGGATAGTCTCTCAGAATATTGACTCTCCGACAAACCCGGTACGGTTCATTCAGTTCTTTGGACAATTCCCTTTTAGATCAATAATAGAGACTAATATCAATTATCTTATACATGGTAAGTTGACAAAAATAACTAATCATGCGAAAAAGTTTTTTTAGTTAACAGATGTTCACCCATGCCTCGAATTGTTTCTGTACCACTTAGTTTAGAACAGCGAGAACGACTCATTTTTCTGGCCAAGCATGCAAAACATTGGCGTGAAAGACAACGTGCCCAAACTATTCTCTGGCTTTCTGAAGGT
>NZ_VPCB01000046.1:0-2080 GCF_013418435.1 Acinetobacter sp. YH12142
TATCATTATTCGTATGAGGCACGGTGATACACAACGTGATCCTCTCATCAATAGGTTGGCTGATTGCAGCAGTGTAAGGCAAAGCAATAAATGCTGGATTCACATGAGTAGGATCCTGCACGGCACCATCATGATGGCTGAAGATCCTGATCCAACGACTGACAAGGTTGGCATTAATACTATGTTGCAGTGCGACCGAAGCGATCGAGGTATTAGGATTTTTACAGGCATTGACAATACTGAGTTTGAATTCTTTGCTGTATGTTCTGCGTTTTTTAGCAACAGGAGGTGTTGCTGAATATATATCCATGTTCATGGATTAAGTCCCCACTTGTTTTTAGGTGGGAACTAAATTAAGGCTTATAGGATCGCTTGGTAAGGCTGTGTTAGCCGGATGCTTACCACTTACTACTCACTTGCCTTGTACCATTTTATGGCATTAAATGGCCTTAACAAGATTGAGAGGTGTTAAATGTCTAAGCTAATAAAAAAGAGAGTTCAATATTCTGTGGATGAGGCTATTTCTGAATCAGCAGAGTACATTATTAAAAAAGTTGGGCTAACCCCTGCATCTGTTTTTAGTATGGTCATGGCTGAAATAGCCAAAACAGGTCGAATCCCTGTAAGCAATCAAATAAGTGATGATGATTTTAATACAGCACAGCTCATAGCTCTTAGCCATAATATCCCAAGTGTAAAAGTATCTAATACAAAATCTGCTCAAGCATTTTTAAACGATGATGGTGGGTACTAATGGCACAGGATTTGTATTGGGCTTATGTTGGTTTGACAGATATAGTAGATGGCAAAACTCGCCCTGTTTTATATATTCGACAAACAAAAAAAGACTACATCGTATTCCGTTTAAGTAGTCAATATGACAATAAATCTGATTTTATTAAACGTAAATATATTGAAATTATAGATTGGGAATCGGTTGGACTAAGTAAAAAATCATGGATTGATACCGTACAGACATATCAGTTGCCAATTGATAAAACAAAATTAACTTACATTGGTAAACTTTCTAAAAATGACTATGAGCGATTAATTAATCATCTTAAAGAACAATAACTGTTTGTCCAATTAGCCGAATAATATCTGTCCAAGTTAGCACAAAATTTAATGATCATTAAATAAGAATTTGCACTTGGATCGCAGAATCCATAAATTGGCTGCAATCATCCAGGAACGTAGTGTTTCCACTGAAATATCGAATCCATGAATGGTAGTGAGCTTTTCATGAGCCAAGGTAGATCCAAATCCCAGCAGATGTTCAGAAATAATGGAAAGACATTTTGATTTTAATAAATCATCATGGCGACGATGGCCAGGTTGACCACGACTGGCATGCGCCATACCTGAAACACCATCTTGATTGAGCTTCTATAATAACCAGGTAATTTGACGGGTTGAAAGATTAAGGATTTCAGCAGCACGGACTTGGGTAATACGATGATCTCGAACGTCTTGCAGAACAGCAAGACGTTGAATTTCTTTGTCAGACATAGTGATCAGCATCTATATTTCATATCCAGTCCATGATGTTTAAGCCATCATAAACTAGACATTTTTATTGGTGAGAATATAGACATTTTGAATGGGTTCTAACATGCCAATTGCGTATAATATAGATTATGTTAAATTAAGTACATAGTACTTTAAGTTCATAACTCTCTGTGTTTATAGATAAACAATATATAAAACAATGACTTATTAAAAAAATAATTCTAGGCTAATTTTATTTAAGTCTATATAGTGTTTACTTCATTTAGTTCTTCAATTGTGTAATGTTCTTCTTAAAGACAATCAAACTCTCAAAAAAGCATTCAACTCAAAATCGAATTGTTGTGCTGTTCAATGCTTCGACTACAACGGCATGTCTTTATCCATTACTCTATTCTTTATCTGTTTTGAGATTTCAAAGTGTAGCTACCCAACAATCAGATATGCTGTTAGCGGCAGTGTAAAAATGACCCCCTAATGGCATTTAAAAACTGACCCCCTTGGTTAATATAGCGGTCATTTTGGACTGCTCAACATGTTAACTTTGGAGCAAGCAGTGACAATCCAAATACTT
>NZ_VPCB01000047.1:0-1729 GCF_013418435.1 Acinetobacter sp. YH12142
ACGTATAGGAAGAATAAACGCCCTTTTCACCCAAGTCCAACAGCTTTGGACCGCAGTTGACTCTTTCGACACCCCTGCGATGCAACCCAATCCGGCTGACGGGGAGCCAGCAACGCTGAAAATTTACCCTCCTCTTTCCCACTAGCGGCTCCTTTTCCGACAACCAGCACGGCGGATCCCTGCCGCGGCGCTGTGAACGCAGCATTTTGATTGGTATCGTTGGCCTTCAGGCTCGTCAGTCAAACAGACCCAGGAGCAGCTCAGCCGGTGGCGCCCGGCTTTCGGGTAACGCCCTGGTCCCGCTGGTTTCGGCTTTGTGCTTCAGGTGATCAAGGATCTGCTTGATCACTATAGGGTCTTCAATGCAGGCGATGACTTTCATGGCGCCGCCGCAGCCGCTGCAGGTCTCGATGTCGATATTGAAAACACGCTTGAGCCGTTGCGCCCATGTCATCGACGCTCGCCGTTGTGCTGGTGTTGCCGGTTCATCAGCCACCCTGACCTTGTTGCCCCTGCCCCGTTTTGCCGGCGTGACCAACGCCCGGTGCCGACTGTTGGGTGCGAACACCCCGTGGAAGCGGGTTAGGTTGACTCTGGGCTTCGGTACCAGGGCGGCCAGCCTTGCAATGAAATCCAATGGTTCGAAAATGACGTGCGTGGTGCCGTCCCGGTACGGCGTCTTGAGCTGGTAGCGCACGTTGCCGCCTCGTGTTAACGACAGCCGCTTCTCGGATACCGCCGGGCGGCTGATGTACCGGCACAGCCGTTCGAGCTTCTTGCGTTCATCGGCCCTGGCCGCCACGCCGGCGTGCAGGCTGGACCCGGCTACCTTGCCAATCCCGTCACCGAACGGATCACCACTGGTCGGCAGAGTTTGCAAAGTGAACACCTTTCGCCCCGCCTGTGAACCGACAGCGATACGGTAAGTGATCGAGTGCCCCAGCAGGGGTGTCATCGGGTCGTCATCCACCGCATCCGAGGCCAGATAGCTGTTTTCGACATCCCGTTCCAGCAGGCCTTGCCGTTCCAGATAGCGACCCACCCGGTGGGCGATGGTGTGCGTCAGCTGGGTGAGCTCTGGGCTGGTCGGCGCCTTGACCCAGCGGAAACGCGCTGAGCCGTGGGATTGCTCGACATACACACCGTCGAGAAACAGCATGTGGAAGTGAACATTCAGATTGAGCGCCGATCCAGAACGCTGGATCAGGGTGACCGCGCCCGTCTTGGCCACTTGGTGGGTATGGCCCGCTTTCTTGACCAGGTGCGTGGCAATGACGCGGTAAACGATGCCCAGCACCCACCCCATGATCTCGGGCCGGCTGGCAAACAGGAAACGCAGCTGAAACGGGAAGCTCAACACCCACTGACGCATGGGTTGTTCAGGCAGTACTTCATCAACCAGCAAGGCGGCACTTTCGGCCATCCGCCGCGCCCCACAGCTCGGGCAGAAACCGCGACGCTTACAGCTGAAAGCGACCAGGTGCTCGGCGTGGCAAGACTCGCAGCGAACCCGTAGAAAGCCATGCTCCAGCCGCCCGCATTGGAGAAATTCTTCAAATTCCCGTTGCACATAGCCCGGCAATTCCTTTCCCTGCTCTGCCATAAGCGCAGCGAATGCCGGGTAATACTCGTCAACGATCTGATAGAGAAGGGTTTGCTCGGGTCGGTGGCTCTGGTAACGACCAGTATCCCGATCCCGGCTGGCCGTCCTGGCCGCCACATGAGGCAT
>NZ_VPCB01000048.1:0-1524 GCF_013418435.1 Acinetobacter sp. YH12142
AGTATTTGGATTGTCACTGCTTGCTCCAAAGTTAACATGTTGAGCAGTCCAAAATGACCGCTATATTAACCAAGGGGGTCAGTTTTTAAATGCCATTAGGGGGTCATTTTTACACTGCCGCTAACAGTGTTATTGAAATTTTAATTCATTGGACAACGATCTCTAAACATTCTCCAAACATTGAAAGCTAATTTTCGGATTGGCTTTTTTCATGCCAACCGATTAGGCTATGCCTATTCTGCTCTTTTGGATTACACATGTCTGAACTTTCGATCTCTCCTGCTTTATATAACCGCGCCATGGCAGGAAATAAAGATGCTCAATTTGAACTGGCTGAAATTTATATGCAAAGTGAAAATGATGAGCATGTTGAACTTGCTGAAGAATGGGCACTCAAAGCAGCTCAGTTAGGTCATGTAGAAGCGATGTATTGGCTGGGTGAAGGCTATGCAGTCTATGCCAAAGACATGCTCGAAGAAGATCCTGAAGAATCTAAAACCTATTTTGAGCATGCACACCGCTGGTTAGAACAAGCGGCAAAACATGACCATCCTGCTGCAATTTTAGAACTCGCCAATTTTTACCGCCGTGGTGATGTGGTGGAAAAAGATGTCGCTAAATCCATTGAACTGGTTGAACAATCTGCAAAATTAGGTGAAGTTCAGGCCATGCGTGACTTAGCTTTTATTTATGCCAATGGCTTAGGCATCGACGCTGATGAAGAAAAAGCAGATTTTTGGAATGAAAAAGCCAATGTGGCTGAGCAGTAATCCAATTCTTTTCTAAAAAATAAAGCCCATCTCATGATGGGCTTTTTGCTTTTAACAAAATGGCTCAGCTCGCCACATAGTCATTTACATCCACCGTAATGACTTGTCTGCAAATGCCCTCTGCCCCACGCTGCTGTTCAAATACGTCTGCTGGCATGGCATCAAAACTGTCAAAGAAACTGATTTCTGCTTCGTCAATGTCATACACCAAAGAATGATTCCCCACGCCCTCTAGGGTGTCGTAATAGACAATCACAAACTGATTTTGTTCAAAAGCCTGCTGAATTTGTGCATAGCCAATTGCAGGCAATATAGGCAGTTCCAATTGGTCTGCTTCTGCATAACTGCGTTTTTCACTGTCCTGCAGCTCAGGATCATGCTCTGTGTAAAACTTTACTTGAAAGCCAAACTTTTTCAGTCCTACGGCTAAACCAATAGTTGTTGTGCCATGGCCAGCTTCATAAGCGCAAACTTCGATGAGTTGCTGAATATCTGCATCTATACCTAAGTGCTGCAGCAACATCCACACCGCATAAATGCCACCGTTGGCTTCAAGATTGGCTAATTCTTCAGGGATTTCTAAAGACATAATAAAATCACAAATATTTAAATTTATATAATTATACAAAGATTAGGGTCTGTTGACATTTGTTGATTAAAAAAATAGCGAGATAGTAAAATTAAATCGCCAAACCCAATTTTACACTCGCTATGCCTCGAACAATGCTAAATGATCAACACTGGTCCAAGTTAC
>NZ_VPCB01000049.1:0-1238 GCF_013418435.1 Acinetobacter sp. YH12142
GCTTCAACAAAGTCGGCATAACTTCCATCTTGACCTAATGTTTGTTGTGCATGATGTGACCATTGTGATGCGATGGCAGGCAGATTGAGCTTTTGGCAAAGTTGCTCTATACGGTCGTATTGCAGATTCATCAGGAAACTCCCAGCAACTGGTCATATACCGATAAGGGATGCTGCAAACTCTCGTAGGGCATGACATGCTCTGCTGCTGCAACAGGTACAGTGCTAGAACCTGTATCTGATTGCGGTAATGGCGTAAATTTTTGCTGCTCCTGTTGCAGTCGAACAGCCGGTTTTTCTTGCGTGGTGGCATGAATCCGCTGATTGGCGGTTTCATGCAGCCACCGGCCAATGTGGGCATTGGCGACATCAACATCTAGCAGTAAACCCGAAGTCTTCAGGCTTGCTTTCAATGGCACAATAAAGCTTGATTTGAGGTATCCATTAAAGCGTTCAACTTTGCCTTTGGTCTGTGCACGGTAGGGCTTACATACGCGAGGACGAAAGCTGTATTTCTTGGCGCAGTCGAGCAGTTTGGGATTCCATTTATGCTGCCCCTCCTGATAGGCATCCCGTTCAATCATGATCGTTTTAGCGTTATCAAACAGGATTTCTTGAGGTACTCCTGCAAAGAACTGAAATGCATTTTCTAGACCATCGATCCATGCATCGGTACGTTCATGATCATAAAATTTCACGAAAGTCGCTCTGGAATACCCTAATGTTGCGACAAAGGCTTTTAAAGTCGTGTTGTTGCGTCGAATCGTGGTGAAATCCACCTGCATTTGTTGGCCAGGTTGGGTTTCAAAACGAATGATCGGTTCCGGTTTGGCAACTGGTTTTAATGTTGCAAGATATTCCCTCAATATCCTGATCTTTCCTGGATATCCCAACCTTAAAATTTCCTGGTAGAGCACGACAGCAGGAATCCATTCAGGATGAGCTGCATTTACACGTTGGAGTAAATAGGGTTTATATGGGTCAAGGATACTTATTCTAGGCTGTATACGCTGATACTGAGGTGTGGTGTTTTGCCGTAAATATTTACGTACGGTATTTCTGGACACCCCCAGTTGACGACTAATGGCTTTAATAGATTTACCTTGTTGATGAAGTATTTGGATTGTCACTGCTTGCTCCAAAGTTAACATGTTGAGCAGTCCAAAATGACCGCTATATTAACCAAGGGGGTCAGTTTTTAAATGCCATTAGGGGGTCATTTTTACACTGCCGCTAACA
>NZ_VPCB01000050.1:0-1181 GCF_013418435.1 Acinetobacter sp. YH12142
TCTCTGTACACGACAAAAATAGATAACTCATTGAAATAATGTCACAATAATTGTTTTCTAACGACGAATACTATGACACATCTCAATGAGTTATATCTTATCTTAAACAAATCTCTAAAATGGAACAAGTCACATTTAAAGTGCTTTGCGCTCATCATGCTTGTGATTATTTTAAAGCAAACATGTAATCTTTCTTCTGCATCTAAAGCCTTGCCCATCAAGTGTTTACCACAATCATTTTATCGACGTATGCAGCGCTTCTTTGCAGGTCAGTATTTTGATTATCGTCAAATTTCTCAGTTGATTTTCAATATGTTTTCATTCGACCAAGTGCAACTGACTTTAGATAGAACCAATTGGAAATGGGGAAAACGAAATATTAATATCCTGATGCTCGCAATCGTTTATCGTGGAATAGCGATACCTATCCTTTGGACATTGCTTAATAAACGTGGAAATTCAGATACGAAAGAGCGTATTGCTTTGATTCAACGCTTTATAGCCATTTTTGGTAAAGACCGTATTGTGAATGTGTTCGCAGACAGAGAGTTTATCGGTGAGCAGTGGTTTACATGGTTAATTGAACAAGACATCAACTTCTGCATTCGTGTTAAAAAAACTTCATTGTCACCAATCATTTAGGAAAGAATCATAAAATTAGTGATTTATTTCGCCATCTTAAAGTTGGTCAAATTGAATGTCGTAAACGACGGATTTTGGTTGGTCGGGTGAAACTATATATAAGTGCACTACAGTTAGAAAATGGAGAGCTTTTACTCGTCGTTTCTCCTCAGTTTAATGCCAATGCTATTCAGGATTATGCATTACGCTGGGAAATTGAAACCTTATTCAGTTGTCTCAAAGGACGCGGGTTTAATCTTGAAAATACGCGCTTGACAGACCCTAGACGAGTGAAAAAATTGATTGCGGTGTTAGCTATAAGCTTCTGTTGGTGTTACTTAACGGGTGAATGGCAACATAATCAAAAAAAAGCGATAAAAATAAAGAAGCATGGACGACTCTCAATGAGTTTATTTCGCTATGGTTTAGACTATGTTCAAATGGCGATTCAGCGTTTAATTGGTTTTGGGAAAAAAGAAGAGTTTAAGGAAATTTTGGCAATTTTAAGAAAGCAGAATCCTGATAGGATAAGGGTTCTGTGAAATTTGTCGTGTACAGAG
>NZ_VPCB01000006.1:0-237985 GCF_013418435.1 Acinetobacter sp. YH12142
TATCTGTTTATCTGTTTATCTGTTTATCTGTTTATCTGTTTATCTGTTTATCTGTTTATCTGTTTATCTGTTTATCTGTTTATCTGTTTATCTGTTTATCTGTTTATCTGTTTATCTGTTTATCTGTTTATCTGTTGATTGGATTATTGCTTGTGAGCGTTATGTCTTTTTGGTTGATAACGAAGTACCCGCAGCATGTGTCAGTCGTTCAGCGCGGCATTATGATTCTTATTTGCATTGATTTGGATCATTGACATTTTAGGTTTTGCTTTCGATTTCATTCCATACAATGTCGTACAACGCGCTTATTTTTGAGTTTTGTCAGGTATTTTTAGTCAATAAAATTAGGTCTGTCATGTGCATCACACAGTATAATAATGTTATTGCACACACAGGATAAACCCATGCTGCCTTTATATATCACGAGCGGTGAACCCGCAGGTATCGGACCTGATATTTGTTTGAGCTTAGCCAATCGAATAGATGAAAGGCCAATTGTGGTTCTTATTGATAAAGATTTGCTGCTCAAGCGCGCTCAACAATTAAAGCTCGAAGTTGAACTGATCGACTATGTTGGGCAGGATGAGTCGGCAGCTCTAGGTCAGCTTTATGTGGAACATGTACCTGTAACTACACCTGTTATTGCAGGTCAGTTAGATGTGAATAATGCAGCCTATGTGTTGGAACAATTACGTCGTTCTGCAGATTATGCGATGTCTGGCAAAAGTGTAGGTGTTGCAACTGCACCTGTGCAAAAGTCGATTATTAATGATGCCGGTATCCATTTCAGCGGACATACGGAGTTTTATCAAGAATTTGCAGGCGTTGAGCGTGTCGTGATGATGCTTGCTACAAAAACGCTCCGTGTCGCATTAGCAACAACACATTTACCGCTTCGTGATGTTGCAGATGCCATTACTCAAGAACGTTTGCATCAAGTCATTGATATTTTAATTCATGATTTAAAAACCAAATTTAAAAAAGATCATCCGCATATTTTGGTGTGCGGTCTAAACCCACATGCGGGTGAAGATGGCTATTTGGGCATGGAGGAGATTGAAGTGATTAATCCGGTGCTTGAGCGTTATCGCGCTCAAGGGGTGAATATGAGCCTGAGCTTACCTGCCGATACCTTATTTACCCCTGAAAATTTAAAAGATGCCGATGCGGTTTTGGCGATGTATCACGATCAGGGCTTGCCTGTGTTAAAGTCGCAGGGCTTTGGCGAAGCCATCAATATCACTTTGGGCTTGCCGTTTATTCGGACTTCAGTGGATCACGGCACAGCACTGTCACTGGCTGGAACTGGTCTTGCTAAAAGTTCGAGTTTACAGGTGGCGGTTGATTTGGCTTTAGAATTAGCACGTGCGAAAAATAACGAAACTTAATAATAAAGGTTTGAATTTTATATGAATAATAGTAAAAAATTATCAAAAATAAAACAGGAAAATAACAAGATGCTTAGGGCGAAATCGAACATTCGCCCATTTTTTGGGATTGTGTTAGCGTTGATGCTGTCAGCATGTTCAACGCTTGCTACAGATCATCATTTTTGTGAATTAAAAGTATTATCGCTGCAAATTCCAAAACAGACGGAAGGATTTATACGTTTTGCATTACCGGGTGCTGTGGATGGCTTTAAACATAATCAGCAAAAATTTAATCAAGCGCTGACCGCGGTGCATAAAAAATATGCGAATCGTGATGGTGCTGATAAAATGCTTCAAGATGGACAGGCAATCAATGCTAATATTGATCTGCTTGTACAGCATCAAAATAGCCTGAGTGCGCTATATGAATATCAACTTCTTGTAAGTGAAACCATTCCGGGTATTCAAGTTGAATATAACATTCTGGCTGATATGATGGCTAGAGCAAACAATTCAGCTATTCAAGCAATGATTGCCAAAAATCAAGTCTATATTGCGGGACGAATGTTGAGTTCTTTGCTGAAGTTAACTGATGTGAATTCTATTCATCCAGACGATTTAGATGACTTTTTAGCAGATTTTGAAACTTTCAATATTTATTTGAAGGCTCAACTGAATGGTAATCCCGAACTGGGTGTAGAGCGCCTACACAATGCTGAAATGCGTGAAAGTTTGCTCTCCATTCAGGCTGAAACTGAAGAAATGATGAAATCTGAAACAATGGCTTTGTTACAACAAAGAGAGCCATTGCTCAGTGTAATTAAAGCGGCTCGGGATAATGTGACCAAGTCCGAAGAAATTTTTGCTCGCTTGAGTGAATTTGAATCAAGTCAGTAATCGTTGTAATAAACCTATGCGGAGAATTTTATGTATCAAATTAATGCCCTAAACCCAAAAGATGAAGGGCATCACACGCGTAAGCGGTTTGGACAGAATTTCTTACATGATCAACGTGTTATTGCCAAAATTGTACGTTCGGTAAATCCGCGTACTGGTGACAATATTGTCGAAATTGGTCCCGGTCTTGCCGCGCTTACATCGCCTTTAATTGGTGAATGTGATGCTCTAACTGTGATTGAGCTGGACCGTGACTTAGCTGCAGGTTTGCCGGGCCGTGTGCCGCATCCTGAGCGCTTGACCATTGTTGAAACCGACGCGCTGAAATATGACTTTACCGAGCTGTTTGCCGAAGGCCGTCCTCTGCGCGTGGTTGGCAACTTGCCGTATAACATCTCGACTCCGCTGCTGTTTCATCTCTTGGAGTTTGGCGACAAAGTCAAAGACATGCACTTCATGTTGCAAAAAGAAGTCGTGGACCGTATTACCGCTTCACCGAATACTAAAGAATATGGTCGTTTATCGGTGATGATTCAATATTTCTGCAAACCGACGTTTTTATTTGAAGTGCCACCGGGCTCATTTAATCCGCCGCCAAAAGTCACCTCTGCGGTATTCCGTTTAGAGCCTTATGCCGTTAAACCGATTATGGCGAAAGATGAAAAAGCGCTTGCGCGTTTAGTTTCACATGTCTTTACTCAGCGCCGCAAGACCTTGCGTAACAGCTTAAAAGGCATGTTGGTTGAAGATGGTTTTGAAAATGCAGGGGTTGATCCAATGGCGCGTCCAGAAACCCTAACACTTGCAGAATTTGTCGCATTAGCAGATCAAATGGTGGCTTAAATAATTATGACTCGCAATATTCGCTATAACTATGTCATTGGTGATGTTCAAGGCTGTTTTGAAGCATTAAAAGCTTTACTGAAAGAGATTAAGTTTGATGCAGACCAAGATTTTATATGGTTTGCCGGTGATCTCGTCGCACGGGGTGAAAACTCGGTAGGCGCTTTGCGGTTCATCAAAAAATTAGTGGATAGTGAAGTTGCGGCGACGGTACTGGGCAATCATGATCTGACTTTGCTGGCATGCGCTCGCGGTATTAAGGATATTAATCCTAAAGACAATATCGATGATGTGATTCACGCTTTAGAAAGTGATGATTTGATTGATTGGTTACGCAAGCAGCCGCTGTGTCTATTTCCGAATGAGCAAACCATTTTGACTCATGCGGGTATTCCTTTGAATTGGACTGCGCAGCAAACCGCAGACTTGGCAAAGGAAGTGGAAGCGGTGATTGGTCATGACGACTTTGATGTGGCCGATGCGTTTCTTCAAGTGATGTACGGTAAAGAGCCTAACCTATGGTCGGATGATTTGTCTGGTCATGCGCGCTTACGCTGTATTACCAACTATTTGACCCGCATGCGCTTAACCGATGCAGAAGGTCGATTAGAGTTCAGTTTTAAAGATTCACTCGATGACCCTATGCCGAAGGGTTTTAAGCCATGGTTTGAGTTTGAGTCACAAGCAGCGCAGACCCATCAAATTCTTTTTGGTCATTGGGCTGCTTTACAAGGAAAAAGCATTTCAGCAAAAATCCAAAATGTGGATGGCGGATGTGTCTGGGGCAATCAGTTGATGGCCTATCGTTTAGAAGATCAGCACATGTTTGCGGTCGATAATCCTGTAATGTAAGTATTTAAAAATAAAAAAGCCGCATTGATGCGGCTTTTTATTGGTGTGAGGATTAGTCTAAACGAATCCAAGTTTGGTTACGACCCAAGACTGAAACGCCAATACTTGCACGGATCGAAATACGTTTTCCTGTGCTGTTTAAGCGCACTTTAGCATCATAAACCTTGCCAGAAAGAGGGTCGATAATACGACCTTTTTCATAATTATTTGTATTATTAATTTGCTTTAAACCTTTAACAATTTCCATGCCGAGAATCGGTTGGTTGGTATAAGGCGCAGGGCACTTATTACAGTTTTTTTGCGGTGTATAGCCCGGACGTGGTGTAATTTTAATAATTTTACCGGTATAGGTATTATTTGATTCTTTGTGAATCGAAATAATTGCTTTAGCCGCTCCTGTTTTATCGTCAATTTGTTGCCACGTGCCAGCAATGTCATTTGCAAATGCACCATTCATCAATCCGAATGTGCAAAGGCTGAATAATATTTTTTTAAACATAATCGCTTGTCCCCGAGAAGCATGATTTATGAGCACGTATGTTAGAAAGTTTACGAGAATAGTCAACTTTAATTTAAAAATAATTTGAAGATATTCGGAATAAGAAAAACCGCCATGTCGGCGGTTTTTTTACTTGTTTGAGGTTACTCTTGGCGAATCCAAGTTTGGCTACGACCAAGTGCAGAAACACCCATATAACCCCGTAAAGTTAGGCGTTTCCCACTGGCATTTAAACGGATTTTTGTGTCGTAAACTTTGCCTGAAAGAGGGTCAATAATACGGCCTTTGTCGTAGTTATTAGTGCCTTCAATATGTTTTAAACCTGTTAAGATATCAAGGCCTAAGATTGGCTTGTTTTTGTAGGGTGCAGGGCAGTTTACGCAGGTGTCGCGTGGTGTATAGCCCGGACGCGGCGTCACTTTGATGATTTTACCCACGAATGTGCCATTACTTTCTTTACGGATTTCAATAATGGCTTTTTGTGAACCTGTTTTATCATCAATTTGTTGCCAAGTCCCTGAAAGGTCTTGAGCAAAAGCTGAACCACTCATTACAGCAGCTAAGAATAAGAGGCTCACTTTTAATTTTTTCATCAGATATTCCCTGTAGGTGGTTCACCTATATCAAATCAATTTACTGAATAAATTTAAAATTTATTCAGCGCGAATCCATGTCTGTGTACGACCAATTGCGGAAATCCCCAGATATCCACGTAAATGTAAGCGCTTACCATTGGCAGAAATTTTGCCTTTTAAGCTGTAAATTTTGCCTGCTAAAGGATCAATAATTTTTCCTTGAGAGTAGGTATTTTCACTTTCAAGTTTCAGCCCCTTAAATACATCCATCCCTAAAATAGGCTGGTTGGTATAAGGTGCAGGGCAATTCACACATTTTTCCTTTGGTGTATAACCCGGACGTGGCGTCACTTTCACAATTTTGCCGGTATAGGTGTCTTTGGCATCTTTTCGAATTTCGATCAGTGCTTTAGGCGAACCGGTTTTATCGTCAATTTGTTGCCAAGTCCCTGTAAGATCTTGAGCATAGAGTGCAGAGCTTGTGACTACAGCACCAAATAATGCAGCCAATTTCAAACTTTTTTCGATCATATTAATAATCCTTTATCAATACACTTTGTGAGGGTTTATTGATCATACTAGGTAATATTTGGACTTAGAGCAACTACTCTAAGCCTAAATATTTACATTTTATTCGGGAAAGTTGACATGTTGCACAAAAGTGACTTTACCAAAAATGTAACATCCACAGCACATCGTTCAATGTGTTGTGGCGTACCCTTGAATTTATATTAAGTTTATTTTTTATACAAAACAATCATTTAAAAGTGATTGCTCAGTCACATATTTTGTAGATAGAGTATGAAAGTTGGCAACCAGATTGCTGTGAAGACTGCATTTACCGCCATGCCAAATGCTGCATAGCGCCCAGCAATGCTGCCGCGCTGCCAAGCTTGAGCTGTGCCAATCGCATGTGCAGCAAGTCCTAAGGCGAGTCCTGATGCACGTTCATCATGAATATTTTTGAGTATGATGGGTGAAAATGCTGCGCCAATCACCCCTGATAAAATCACAATCAAAATCACCAAAGGAATCGGGGAATGCAACAGCGTCGCAATGTTGATGGCAATTGGGGTGGTCACTGCCCGTGTAGCAAAAGCCATAATGGTTGGATCTGACAAATGCAATAAATAAGCCAGCCCCATAGGGAGGGCAACGGCACTAATACTGGCAAAGACTAAAATCCCGCCCACAGCTTTTAATGGCAAGTCATCGTAGCGCATCGCTGCTAAAGGAATGGCCAAGGCCACTGTGACATAGCCGAGTAAGTTATTGAACAGTGGATTCACCTGTGCCATATAACTTTCATAGGAAATGCCAAAGAGATACAGCATACCAATGACGAAAAACATCCCAATCACAATCACGGGGATTTGCGGTAATTTTTTATTAATGGGTTTTGCGACAAGATAGGCGATCAGGGTAATGATGAATCCAGAGATGATTGAAAGCATGTTGATTCTCCTATAGCCATTTCTTAGACATTTTTGCGTAGACCCACAGTGGTATGAGGGTGCTGACAAAGAGAACAATCAAAAACATCGGAATTTCATCGCCTAAATGCATCATCATTAGCAATGAGCCCGCACTAATAGGTAGGAAGGCAAAGGCACTTTCTTTCATGATTTTATTATTGGTATCGACCAAACTGGCTGGAATTTTGTTGAATTTTCTCCAAAATGAAAGCACGATCAAGAGGCTAATCAAACCGACTAGATTGCCTAATTCTGGGTGATTGAATTGCTTCATGACCCAGACCGCGCCTTCACGGAAAATAATAATTAATGCAATAGTGCCTATCCAGGCTTTCCAGTCGATGCGCTTGATCCAGTCCATTTTTGTCTTTCGTTAAAATTATACTAATCAAGTTTTAACCGATTTAGTCTTTAATTTCAAATTCTTCAAGTGGACGTTGGAATTGTTGCGCACGCGTTCCCAATATTTCATCAATGGGTAAATGCGCCTGTTTAATCAGTTGTTCTAACTTATGCGGGGCAATGATGACATGCAGAATCAAGTTGCCTTGTTCATCATAACTTTCATTTTGGATCACATTGAGCGCATACAGTTGTGTTCTTAATTTGCCATAAGCTGATTTTAGACGGACTTCAAAGCTTTGAATTTGGCCCATTAAGCACTCTTGAACCGCTTGGCGTAATAAGGGAAGACCTTTACCACTATGTGCTGAGACATAGACACGTTCCGGCTGATGTGGCTTGCCATAGATGATTTTAGGATCTTCGCCACTGACATCAATTTTGTTATAAACGCGCAGAATCGGAACATCTACACCAATTTCTTTCAGGACTTTTTCGACGGCTTCGATTTGTTCCATCATGTCTGGACTACTGGAGTCAATGACATGTAACAATAAGGTCGCCTCCACCGTTTCTTCTAAGGTGGCTTTAAATGACTCGACCAATGAGTGTGACAAATTACGCACAAAACCTACGGTATCAGCGAGCACTAAGTTGCCGATACCATCCCAATGTAGACGGCGTAAGGTCGGATCAAGTGTCGCAAACAGTTGGTCTGCTGCATAGACATCGCTTTTCGCTAAATTATTAAATAAGGTCGATTTACCCGCATTGGTATAACCCACCAATGACACAGTTGGAACAGCGGCTTTTTGACGTGCCACACGACCTTGCATACGTGTTTGACGGACTTTCTCCAGTTTCGCTTTGAGTTGCCCCATACGGAGCTTGAGTAGACGACGGTCTGTTTCCAGCAGAGTTTCGCCAGGGCCACGTAAGCCAATCCCGCCTTTTTGGCTATCGAGATCGCCACGACTACGAATCAGTCGTGAAGCCATATGTTGTAATTGGGCCAATTCAACTTGCAATTTACCTTCATAGGTACGTGCGCGTTGGGCAAAAATATCTAAAATTAATTCTGTGCGATCGACCACACGACATTGCATGATGCGTTCAAGATTACGTGCTTGGGCAGGGGTGAGGGCATGATCAAAGATGACCAATTCAGCTTCATGCTCTGCGACCACTTCTGCAATTTCTTCAGCTTTCCCTGAGCCAATAAATAATTTGGCATCAGGCTTAATACGCTGAGCATGCACATGTTGCAGAATATTGGCACCTGCAGATTGAGCTAGTAAGTGGAATTCTTCGGCATCAAGGTCTGCGAGCATTTGTACTGCTACGCTGACTAAAATTACGCGTTCACCGCTCGCTTGATGTTGATTTAAATTTTCCACTCAGTACACACTCCTGTTTAAAGATTCATTTTAGGCGAAAATGGAGTGCGGTGGTTAATCTAAGTGAGGGATTAATGGCAAAGTTGCTGTACGACCTGTTGTTCTATTAGAGAAAGCTGCGAAAGCTCAATGCCAATAAAAAAAGCACACTCATATAGATCAATGAAATACTAGCAATGGCTTTTAAAGCTTGCCATGACGAAATAGGGGGATGGTCCGAATGTGAGTGATTCATAATACATAACCTTTAAAACCGATATAAAAATGATATTTGATTTCTAAAAACGATTAAAATGGGAAAATATTATCTTCGACTTCGGTTTTTATGATCAATGCAAAAAAACTGTCTTCGGTATATGATGATGAAAATTTACGCCAAATTGTGGCACCGTGTCATTTTAGTGAACCGTTTATGAATCAACCTCAAATCGTCAATACACCGCAAATTAATGTGTTTTCAAAATTTTATTTGTATTGTAAAAAAGTCGGTGCAGCAGCTGTTGCCGTGACGCAGGGTTTTTATTTGGTTTATCGTCATCAATTGTATAAAGACCCGAATAACCCGCAAAATACTCGCTATGTGCAGTATTTTTGTCGCAAGTTATGCAAAGTATTCAATCTTGAAGTCAAAGTGCATGGTGAAATTCCACGACAACCAGCCCTTTGGGTAAGTAATCATATTTCATGGTTAGATGTGGCAGTTTTAGGTTCTGGTGCACGTGTTTTCTTTTTGGCTAAAGCTGAAATTGAAAAGTGGCCAGTGCTGGGTAATTTGGCGAAAGGCGGTGGCACCTTATTTATTAAGCGTGGCTCTGGCGACTCGATTAAAATTAAAGAACAAATTACGGGCTTCTTAAAACAAGATACGCCGGTACTCTTTTTCCCAGAAGCCACCACTTCAGATGGCAGCAAAATTAAAAAAATTCATGGTCGTATTTTAGGTGCGGCAATTGAAGCCGAACGTCCAGTCCAAATTTGCTTAATTTGCTATGTGAATCAGGACGGTGAACTCGATAATATTGCGCCCTATGTCGGAGACATTAGCTTTGATAGGCATGTCAAAAATGTCTTAGAAATGCCGAATGTCACTGCGCATCTCATGACATTGCCCGCAATTGATTCGGCAGGTCATACTGTTGACAGTCTGACACAAGAAGTGCAGCAAAAAATGAATCAGGGATTAGCAGAGCTTCAAGCTAAAGTTCTTAAATCGCCAGTTCCAGTTGAAGCTAAATAATTTAATGATACAGGCTGCAGGGGATGCCTTTGCAGCACAATCCTTACATAAAGCCTTCGAGCGGCAACCAAGAGATAAATTTCACCCCTGCTTTTTGCCACCACTTGATTTTCGGTTCACGTGGATAAATACGCGTTTGACCATTTGACAGCTTAATTTTCCAATTGATCTGTTGGTCTGCATTGAGCACTAACTTATAGGCATATTTACTTAAATTTTCATCCATGGTGTAGTGGACGGCTTTGGCTAAGCGTGGGCTATTTAGTAATACCCCAATTTCAGTATTTAAATATGCTGAGCGAGGGTCAAAGTTAAATGAACCAATAAAAACTTGTTTTTCATCAATTGCCATCAGTTTGGCATGTAGGCTTGAACGGCTTAAACCTTTTAGACTAACTTTGGATTTTTCAGCGAGCTCTTTGGTATTGGTATTGAGGTTTTCTGCATCAGGTCTAGAGAGAAACTCATAGAGTTGAACGTCGTGTTCCAAGAGATCTTGACGATATTTGCTATAAAAAGCATGAACCAATGGTACGTCATTGGCCTGGAATGAGTTGGTCAAGACTCTGACTTTTACGCCATCGGCACTGAGGTTTTTTAGGCGTTCAGCCCCTTTTTTTTCTGGGACAAAGTAGGCTGAAACGATATCGACACTTTGTTCAGGTTTATCTAAACGGTTGAGGAGCTGAAAGTTGAGGTGCTCTTCTTTTTTGGCTTTAGATTTGATTTTGCTCGGGGAATCTTTGACGACTTCGGCTTTGACCCAGTCAAATTGGATTTTATTGTTGAGCCAGTCATCAAAGGCATGTGAACGGTTAGCTAAGTCCAAATAATTGACCACAGTGGCTTCTTGGTTATAGTCATCGAGTTGTTGTTTGAGACTGTCAAAGCGCAAACTATAGTGGCGTGGATTGACCAATTGACGTACTGGAAAGGCATAATCATCATTCCAATATTCGTCAAAAGAATGGATGATTTCATCGGATGCCGCACCGACCAACATGACGTCGACATCGGAAAATTGATAATTATCACTGACGTTATAGTATTGGTTACTCATATTGCGACCACCAATCAATGCGATTTGATTGTCTGCAATAAAGCTTTTGTTGTGCATACGACGGTTGATGCGTTTTAGATCCAACACCATATCGACAGGGCGGAAATGTCGGAAGCGGTACGGGTTATACAGTTTGACATCAATATTGGTATGTTGGTCGAGTGCCATATAAATGCCTTCCATTTTTTTTGCATTATTGTCATCGACCAATAAACGAATTTTCACCCCACGATCTGCAGCTTTGATCATGGCATGTAGGGCCAAAGCACCAATTTTGTCGTTATCCCAAATATAGTATTGTAAATCTAAACTTTTTTCGGCCTTATTGATTAGCTCAATTCGAGCCGCTAAGGCTTCTAATGGGTCATACAGAACGTGGTAACCGGTTAAATTAGGATTTTGTTCACGTAGCGGCAGCACAATTTTCGCAAGGCTAGTATCGTCAGTGGGAGTATTAAAGGCATATTCCACAGGTTGAGTTTGCTGTTTAGGCAAGGTACTACATGCAGATAAAGTCAAAACAAGGCTACAACTCAGCAAAACCGCCTTAGTGTGGTTGTGTATGAAGGGCAAATTCTGCTGTTTCGGTGTAGCTGAGTTCATACTGTTAGACATACTAAAAAATTTGATTTGAGTATAAGTGTCAGCTGTGAAAAGATAAATATAGTGACCGAGTTTTCTCGTTAGGCAAATTGTAGAGCAAATGTATGTGGGAATTAGATTCCGTAGTGATGTATTTTTATATCGGGTTGGCTGTGCTGGGCGTTTGGGCAATATCCCAAGCTTGGTTAAGTCAGTCGCGCACGGAAACGATTCATCCGTTTAAAGCCTTCGTACATTTGTTGGCATTTTATCTCTCGTATTTACTTATTCCTTTATTCTTCTTTAGCTTTTATGCAGGCTGGAGTGGCTATTATTCACTACATGAAGCGATTTTTGTCGGTGCTGTTACGGGGCTTTTATGCTATGCCCGCTTTATCGAGCCGCACATGATTCAGGTGAAAAAATGCCAATATCAATTGCATGAAACACGACAATTATTAAAGCCTGTACGCATTGCTTTAATTGGTGATTTACACATTGGTTTATTTTCAGGTCATGAACGTCAGTTAAAAATGATCGTCGATAAAATCAATGCGCAAAATCCTGATTTGGTCGTGGTTGCAGGGGATTGGACTTACGAGCCAGAAAATAAGTTAGCTGAAGAATTGGCTGTACTGAAAAAAATTATTGCTCCAATTTATTCGGTGAATGGTAATCATGATGAGCAATATCCCGGTCCGCCTATTCAAGCGCTGTTAAAACATGCATTAGAAAGTAATCATGTGGTGGATATCGAAGGGCAAGTGGTGGAATTTAATGAGTTTCGCTTATTAGGCGTTGGGGATTTGTGGGCAGGTAAAGCCGATATGCGCTATTTGCCAGAATTGCCACAAGATAAGCCTTGGATCATTTTGTCGCATAATCCAGATACCGTCGATATGGTACCTAAACTTCCGGGACGACCATTGATGTTGTCGGGTCATACACATGGTGGACAAGTGGAATTGCCATGGTTGACCGATTATGTAATGAAAAAAGTGTCGATTTTAGGTCATAAAAAAGGGCTATATCAGCATGACAATGCAGATGTCTTTGTCACTGTTGGTACGGGCATGGTTGGGGTACCTTTCCGTTTTCTTGTGCCACCGACCATTGATATTATCGAGTTGGTTTAATCAAAAACTACCGTTCATTATCGCTAAACGGTTTGGTGAATGTTCTTCTTGATGTAGAGCTACAGGCCTTGTTTGGTTAATAAAATTGAATCGTGCCATTCATTTGCTGTTTGAAATTAAGTGAATGACCGTGTCTTGGAACAGATGATGTGTATTGCTCAGTTGGATCTAAGCTGCATTCATGAATTACATCAAAATGCTGTCAACTACAGAGTATTCATCAGTTCATTGACTCCATTTGAGACATAAAAAAGCCAGCAATAGGTGCTGGCTTTTTTATTATGTGCAGATTAAACCTGATTATTCACATCATCATTTTTAGTTTCGCGAATCATTAAGAACGCGATCAATGAAAGGATTGATGCTGCAGTTAGATAGTAACCTACTGCATATAAACCATAGCCAGTTGCAAGTTTAGTTGCGATCAGTGGCGCGAAAGATGCACCAAAAATACCAGCCATGTTAAAGGTTAAAGCTGAACCTGTGTAACGTACAGACGTTGGGAAGATTTCAGACAATACCGTACCAATTGGACCATAGGTTAAACCCATGATCGCAAGACCGATACATAGGAATAAGAACACCATCGCAGTACTGCCAGACTCAAGCATGCTTGAGAAGACTAAGCCAAACAATGCAGATACAACACATACCGCAATCGAAGTCGTTTTACGACCAAATTTTTCAGCAAATACAGCAGAAAGTGGAATGAAGGCAGCGAAACAAAGTGTGGCAACCAATTGAAGCTTTAAGAATTCTTCACGTGTATAACCAAGCTGGGTTGTACCCCATTGTAAAGCGAATACTGTGGTTAAGTAGAACACAACGAATGTACAAATCGCAGCAATCGTACCGAGAATTAACATCCCCCAGTGCTTAGTGATCACTTCTTTAAATGGAATATTTACTTCTTTTTGCTTATCCAATACTTTTTGGAACGCTGGTGTTTCATGTAATTTTAAACGAATCCACAGACCGACAATAACCAATAGAGCACTTGCAATGAATGGAATACGCCAGCCCCATTGCATAAACTCAGCTTCAGACATGAAGTGACCTAAGGTCAAGAATGAGCCTGTTGCAAGAATAAAGCCGATTGGCGCACCCAATTGAGGGAACATACCATACCAAGCACGTTTGCCTTCTGGCGCATTTTCAGTTGCAAGTAGCACGGCACCTGACCATTCACCACCTAAACCAAGACCTTGACCTAAGCGACAAAGTGCAAGCATGAGCGGAGCAGCGATACCAATTTGAGCATAGGTTGGAAGCAAGCCGATACATACTGTAGAAATCCCCATGGTGAGGAGAGCGGCAACTAATGTGGCTTTACGACCGATACGGTCACCTAAATGGCCAAAGAATGTTGCACCAATCGGGCGAGCAATAAAGGCAATCGCAAACGTTGCTAGAGATTGAATCGTTGCGGTTGTTGGATCTGTACTTGCAGGGAAGAACAGATGCGGGAAGATAATTACAGCCGCAGTTGCATAGATGTAGAAATCGAAGAATTCGATTGTGGTACCTACAAGACTTGCTGTAAGTACGCGGAATTTTGAATTTGTTGGTTGCTGTTCAGTGGCAGCAGCACTTGAAGACGCCATGGTGGACCTTACACTTACTAAAAATAATTGAACTTAGTTTTAAAAGCGTAATCTTTTTAAAAAAGGCGTAATTTCTTAAAAAAATACGAAATACCAACTTACGGACTGCGGAATTAGGGTCACTAAAGAATGCAGTGTCAGTGGGTTATATCACGTAGAGATAAATCGACAGGAAATGTGATCCTGCACCTATCAATACAAAAATATGCCAGATAGCGTGTGTATATCTTACCTTTTTTAAGGCATAAAACAATGCACCGATTGTATAAGATAGCCCGCCAATGATCAGGTAGGTTAAAGCTTGATCAGATAAAAAGCGTTGCATATCATCCATTACCAGTACTGCAAGCCATCCCATCACCAAATAGGCAATCAACGAAATCTTTTGAAAACGATGAATGAAAATTAATTTGAATAGTGTTCCAATTGCAGCAATGACCCACAGTGCAATGAGTAAATAATGCGCTTTTGCGGTAGGCAATGCGATTGCCAGAAACGGGGTGTAAGTACCTGCAATTAAATAATAGATTGCGGTATGGTCGAGTTTTTTGTACCAACCACGGCGCTCAGGAGATTCTGCGAAGTGATATAGACTCGAGGCTGAAAACAATAACAGCATACTGAATGCATACACCCAAAGTGAAAGCCATTGTCCAGTTGGAAGATATGATCCTTTTAAAATCAGTAGGATACCTGCGATGGCAGACAACGCTGCACCGAAAGCATGGGTATAGAAATTCAGTCTTTCTTCAGCTGGGTCATAAGCTAAAAGATGGGGAGTATTCATAACGTATCTTTTATAATAATTTAAATATACATATGTATAGTAATTCAATTTTGCTTTTGGTGTAAGAAGATTTAAAATTGTTTTGCAAATTTATCTAGGTTTATATTATGTCATCTTTGGCTTCTCCCTCTACGCAAGAGCAGCAATTTTTAGCAGCCTTTCAGCAAGCCATTGAAACACAGCGTTTTGATCGCATGATTTTGAGTCAGTATAAAGGTGAATTAGAGCAATTAGAAAAAATGACCTTGCGAGTCATTTCGCTGCAAGGTGAGTCATTTCTTAGTTGTTTATATCGTTATAAAACCCAAGACATCACCAAAAATTATCCAATCGCATCTGCATATCAACAAGTCGAAAGTTTATTGAGTTGTTGTAAGCAAGCCAACCTGATGACCTTAGATGAAGAAATCAGCTTAAGAAAAATAAAAAGAAAGCCATGCTAAGCATCAGCAAAAAGCAGCCAGCCTTAGGGAAAAATCCTACTGAGCAGCAAGGACATGATCGAGCGAAACATCGCTATGTCGATCAAAACAGTTATTTCTTACAGCCACTCGGTATTACGGATGCCAAAGCACAAATTATTCCGAGCATGGCGCGTAAATGGAAACAAATTAATAAATTTGTAGAAATTTTTTCAGGCGCTTTAAGTCAGATTAAAGAGACTGATCAATCTCTACATGTTGTAGATTTTGGTTCAGGCAAGGGATATCTAACTTTTGCATTATATGATTATTTAGCAAAACACCAGCAAGTGCCTAAAGTGACTGGGGTTGAGCTGAATCCGAAAATGGTGGAATTTTGCCAAAGCGTTGCTCAGCAGTCGAATTTCAGCCAACTGGATTTTTTCCAAGGCGATGTTCGTACCTATGCGCCTGAGCGCTTAGATGTCATGATTGCGCTGCACGCCTGTGATGTGGCAACGGACTTTGCGATTCATACCGGTATTCGATTAAATGCGCAAATGATCATGTGTGCGCCGTGTTGTCATAAAGAACTGCGTCCGCAATTGAAAGCGCCGCAAGTACTTGCACCGATGTTGCAATTTGGTATTCATGCAGGCCAGCAAGCAGAGATGCTTACTGACACGATTCGTGCACTTTTATTGAAAGCATATGGTTATGAAACCAAAGTCTTTGAATTTGTGGCACTTGAACATACCAGTAAAAATAAAATGATCTTGGCAACCAAACGTGCAGACTATGTCGAACCTGATCAAGCGGTATTGGCGCAGATCCAAGCTTTAAAAGACATGTATGGCATTCAAAAGCATTCGTTAGAATTATTGTTGAATGATCAATGGGACCAGCAAGATATTGGCTGTAAATGCTAAAGGATGAAGGGATGCAGCAGTTAAATATTCAATTTGGTCTGTGGGAGCAACTGGCCTCTGCAGCTCGATCGATACGTGAACAGGTCTTTATTTTAGAACAGCAGATATCGCCCGCGGATGAGTGGGATGCAGAAGATGCGATTTCACTGCATTTTATTGTTCATGATGGGATGAAAGCTGTTGCAACTGCTCGTTTGTTGAAAAATAACAGTATAGGCCGTGTTGCTGTTTTAAAGGCCTATCGCGGTCAGGGGATTGGTAAAATCTTGATGCAAGCCATTATCGAACAAGCGACATTAGAGCAACGTGAATATTTAAAACTATCTTCACAAGTGCATGCCATACCGTTTTATGCAGCTTTAGGTTTTGTTGTTGAAGGTGATGAATATTTAGATTGTGGTATTCCGCATCAAGATATGTACATGGCTTTGGCTTAAATACGTAAAATTGGACATCTATAAATAAAAAAACGCTTAATATTTTAAGCGTTTTTTTTGCATAGATTGGGTCAAAGCTTAGTGGCCATGTTCATTCGATGCAGTAGGTTCAGGGCTCATGTCATCCATATGTGCATGTTGTTCTTCAGTCATATGCATATCTGCTGCAGTCGGCGCAGAAGCTTCACGAGCTGCTTGATCAGCTCGCGCCTTTTTCAAGGCTTCTTCTGACATCACAGGGGCATTTTTAAATGCATGCTGTTGAGTATTGTCTTTTTTCTGTTGGCTCGGCATATAGTCTGGTTCATTGGTCACAGCAAGCCAGAAAATACCCATGAATAGCGCACCTAAAATACAGAAGATAATCAGTGCTTTCCAGCCCCACGGTGATTTTTCAGGAGAAGTATGATCAGTCATAACAAGCTACTCAATCGGATAAAAAGAAATCAAAAAACTTGTTACTTTATAACATAAAACAGATGAGAGTTCGCTTAAAATCTAGACTTGTTTGCAAACACGCGAATGCGAAGGAAAATTAAAAGGAGCCGAAGCTCCTTTTGATGTGATTGAACAGCAAAATTTGCATGCTCAAAATGAATAATTAAATCTTCTCAGCTTTCGCCACTTTGTCTTTCAGCAATTGCGGTGCTTTGAAGCGTTCGCCATATTTTGCTTCTAGTGTATTGGCACGAAGTAACGCTTTTTCCAAACCATATTGATTTAAAAATTGAAGTGCACCACCTGTCCAAGGGGCAAAACCAATCCCGAAGATTGAACCGACATTACCATCTACTGTTGATTCAAGTACGCCTTCTTCTAGGCAGCGCAGCGTATCGAGCGACTGTACAAATAGGAAGCGGTCAATCATTTCCTGTTCAGAAATAGCATTATCTTTCTGCCATTTACTCAAGCCTTCCCAGAGGTGCTTTTTACCGCCTTCAGGATATTCATAAAAACCTGCACCCGCAGCTTTACCTTTACGGCCAAACTCATGAATCATTGTCTGAATCACCTCATCCGCACCTGAGCGAGGCAGGTCTTTGCCTTCAGCTTGTAGGGCTTTACGGGTTTCAGCCGCAACATGTTCAGAGAGTGTTAAAGACACTTCATCTTGAATAGCCAATGGGCCTACAGGCATGCCGGCTTTTAGTGCAGCCATTTCAATGCGGGCAGGGTGTACGCCTTCAGACAGTAGACGTAAACCTTCTTGTACAAAAGTGCCAAAGATACGGCTGGTAAAGAAGCCGCGACTGTCATTCACCACAATTGGTGTTTTGCCAATTTGCTGTACATAGTCATAGGCTTTGGCTAAGGTTTCAGCTGACGTGTTTTTACCTTTAATTATTTCGACCAATTGCATTTTATCGACAGGGCTAAAGAAATGCAGACCGATAAATTTAGCTTGATCTTGAGATGCATTGGCTAAGCCTGAAATTGGCAAGGTTGAGGTATTGGATGCAAAAATACCGCCCTCTGCCAAATAGGTTTCTGTTTCTTGCGTCACTTTGGCTTTCAGTTCGACATTTTCAAACACAGCTTCAATGATCAAGTCACAGCCTTGTAGGTCGGCAGCATCTGCAGTGGCATGTATCAGGCCTAAGACTTGATCACGTTTTTCTGCACTTAAACGAGCTTGAGATACTTTTTTATCTAGCAGTTTTTGGCTATAGGCTTTGCCTTTTTCAGCAGCTTCAACAGAAACATCTTTGAGTACAACTGCAATGCCTTTTGATGCTGTGGCATAAGCGATGCCTGCACCCATCATGCCTGCGCCTAAAATACCAACTTTGGTGGCTTGCCATTTCGCGACGTCTTTTGGACGGCTTGCACCAGACTTAATAGCGTTGAGACCATGCCAGAAGGTGCCGATCATATTTTTAGAAATTTGACCGGTTGCAAGGTAAGTAAAGTAACGTGATTCAATCGTGAGCGCTGTATCAACATCGACCTGAGCGCCTTCAACTGCAGCTGACATAATGGCTTCAGGCGCAGGGTAACAGCCCTTGGTTTTGTCACGTAGCATAGCGGGGGCAATGGCGAGCATTTGCGCCACAGCAGGAGTCGATGGCGTACCGCCCGGAATTTTGTAGCCTTTTACATCAAAGAGCTGCTGTGATTTTGGATTAGCTTTGACCCAAGAGATGGCTTTATCCATCAATTCTTCAAGGCTATCTGCCGTGTCTTGAATCAGTCCCAGTGATTTAGCTTTATCGACACCAATTTGTTTGCCTTCCATCAGGAGCGGAAATGCATTCTGCAGACCTAATAAACGTACCATACGTACAATACCGCCACCGCCCGGCAGTAAGCCTAAGGTCACTTCTGGTAAGCCAAATTTCGCCTTAGCATCATTCAGCGCAATACGATAATGACAGCCAAGAGCTAACTCCCAGCCACCGCCAAGCGCTGTGCCATTTAAGGCTGCGACAACTGGAATGCCACGGGTTTCGATATAACGAAGTTTGGCTTTCATCTCTTCAATCATATTGAAGAATGCAGTTGCATGCTTAGGTGTAGCTTGAATCAGCTCGTCTAAATCACCGCCTGCAAAGAAGGTTTTTTTGTTCGAGCGGAAAATGATCCCTGCGATGTTTTCGTCAGCTTGCAGTTTGTCTAGTGTTTCAGCCAGTGCCGTACGGAAGTCTGCATTCATGGTGTTGGCAGATTGGTTTGGAGAATCTAAAGTTAAAATGACGATATTGTCAGCATTTTTTTCAAATTGAATTGCGCTCATTTTTATTCTCCTTATACCAACTCAATAATCGTTGCGATGCCCATACCGCCGCCTACGCACAAAGTCGCTAAACCGCGCTTTTTACCTTGGCGTTCCAGTTCATCCATCAGGGTTCCTAAAATCATGGCGCCTGTTGCACCCAGCGGATGTCCTAATGCAATTGCGCCGCCATTCACATTGACTTTGGCAGGGTCAACGTTGAGTTCGGTCATAAAACGCATCACGACTGCTGCAAAAGCTTCATTCACTTCAAACAGGTCAATATCATCAATGGTTAAGCCAGCTTTGGCTAAGGCTTTACGTGCAGCAGGTGCAGGACCTGTCAGCATAATGGTCGGGTCTGCGCCCACTAATGCAGTTGCGAGCACTTTGGCACGTGGCTTTAGGCCTTGTTCTTTTACGGCTTTTTCAGAGGCAAGCAACACCACTGCAGCGCCATCGACAATGCCCGATGAATTGCCTGCATGGTGTACATGGTTGACAGCACCCACTTCAGGATATTTTTGCAAGGCGATGGCATCAAAGCCCATTTGCCCCATCATGGCAAAACTTGGGTTGAGTTTGCCTAAGCCTTCTGCTGTGGTCGTTGGTTTAATAAATTCATCTTTGGCTAAAACAGTGATGCCTGCTTTGTCTTTAACTGGAACGACAGACTTGTCAAAATAACCATTGGCTTGAGCTGCGGCGGCTTTTTGCTGAGAGCTGGCTGCAAATGCATCCACATCTGCTCGGCTGTAACCGTCAATGGTGGCAATTAAATCTGCCCCAATGCCTTGCGGAATAAAATCACAGGCCATATTGGTTTCAGGGTCGAGCGCCCAAGGGCCGCCATCTGAGCCCATTGGCACACGAGACATCGACTCTACACCGCCAGCCACCACAAGGTCTTCCCAGCCAGAGCGGACCTTTTGCGCAGCCATATTGACTGCTTCTAAACCTGAGGCGCAAAAACGGTTGATCTGAACACCTGCCACATCATTGTCCCAACCTGCTGCAATGGCTGCGGTTTTGGCAATGTCCGCACCTTGGTCACCAATGGGGGTCACGCAGCCCAGTACAATGTCGTCTACTGCAGCGGTGTCAAATTGATGGCGGTTTTGCAATTCGTTCAATAAACCGGTCAGTAGGCTGATGGGTTTAACGGCATGCAGTGAACCATCTTTTTTACCTTTTCCGCGCGGTGTGCGAATGGCATCAATGATGTAAGCCTCGCTCATAATCCTGTCCCTATGATCTATAAATTTTTATTGGTTTTTTGAGTGTACGGATTAATCAAGCCAGTGCAATGATGAGAACGGGCGAGTCGTTTGATATTTTTGGTCAACGCTTGCTGCTAAATAAGGTCAAAATCAAACTGCATATTGATACCGAGGGTCGGTTAAGATCAGTTGCTATCGATTTAGTTGAAATTGAAGATCTACTTATGCATAAAAATGTGAAGCGAGTGTTGAAAGGTCTGGCTTGGCTTGTTTTTGCAGGCTGCTTAGGTTTTGTATGCATGATCGGTTTTTATATTTATATGATCTATGGCATTCATCCTTCAGATGAAGGGACGGGTGGTTTAGCCTGTGAGTATGATCGAAATGATCATGTGACCAAGGCAGAAATGTATCGGATACAGGATGGCAAACGAGTGATTACGCCTGTCGATCCATTGCTTTGTCAAAAACAACGCGCAGATTTTCCGAAATAAAAAACCTGATCGAGATCAGGTTTTAGAGAATGCTAGTTTTGAATGATGCTTAGTGATAACCATGTAATTGGCGGTATAGGCCTGGTGTTACACCGGTCCACTTTTTAAATGCACGGTGGAAAGTACTGGTTTCACTAAAGCCGACTTGCTGTGCAACATCTTCAAGCGTTAAGTCTGGATTAAGCAATAAGTGAATTGCAGCATCTCGACGTAAGGCATCTTTCACACCTTGGTAGCTCTTACCTTCAGCGGCTAAACGACGACGAAGTGTTTGTGGCGATAGATACAGCATTGAAGCAACATCGTTCAAGGTTGGCATTTCTTCGCCAATTTGACTCTTCAGCACATCACGGATACGAGACGTTAATGAATTTGTATTTTTAAATTTAACCAATAACTGTGCAGGAGCCGCTTTTAAGAACTCCTCAAGCGTTTCTTCGTTTTGACGAATGGGTAAATCTAAATAATCCGCTGCAAATGTAATTTCAGTTCGTGGTGTATCAAACTGCATGACAGGTGCAAAAAACAAGGCATCATATTCGTCAGCATGTTCAGGACGTTCATAACCGAAGTGAACACGCTCTAAAGGCAGACGACGTTCAATCAACCAAGAAGCGAGACCATGCCAAATCATCAGCATACTTTCTGTAATGAAATGGTCTGGGTCCATAGATTTTGGAATTTGAGGAACTAAACGTGCTTCGTGTTTATCACGTTCTAGTGTCACTGACCATTCATCACCAAACAGTTTGTAGAACTGCGAAGACAATTCAAGTGCATCACCAAGGGTTTTTGCATGAATAATCAATTGGCACATAATGGCAAAAGTACCCAAGCGGCGCGGTTGAATATCAAAACCGACATGTTCGTCTTGGGTCACCATCCACAACATTTTAATAAAACGTGTGTATTGTTCAGGTGAAATACGGGCTTTGGGTTGGCGTAGAAGTTCAGCCTCAATGCCAACATGAGACAATAAAGTTTCGACATCCATGCCGAGACGTTTCACACCAGTTAAGGCTGCGTTGACGAAATGGATACTGATCGTATCACGACTCATGTTTAATCCTTCAGTCTCTTTAATGTTCACAAATGTTTGACCTAAATGACGCTAAAAAAAGAAATCATGGCAATTTACAACAGCGGTTTTGCCATTTTTACATGGTAAATTGCCGAAACTATCAAGGTAAATGGCTGAACATGACATTGTTTTAATCATTTTATATTTCTACCATGGATAAAAAATCTACACAATTAGAGAAAAATATCCATGGAAGCTGCTTTAAAAGGATTGAAAGTACTCGACTTTTCGACATTACTCCCAGGACCATTTGCGACCTTGTATTTGGCTGATATGGGTGCTGAAGTTGTGCATATTGAGTCACCGACGCGTCCCGATCTTGTTCGTTTGATGCCACCTTATGCCAATGGGCAAGCTACAGCGCATAGTTATTTAAATCGCAATAAACAATCCATCGCATTGGATTTAAAAGACCCGAAAAGCATTGAATTGATCAAAGCCAAAATTTCAGATTTTGATATTGTGGTAGAACAATTTCGTCCAGGTGTCATGCAACGCTTGGGTTTGGATTATGCAGATTTGGCCGAAATTAATCCGCGACTTATTTATTGCTCGATTACGGGTTATGGTCAAACCGGACATTACAAAGACCGCGCAGGGCATGACATCAATTACTTGGCTTTATCGGGCATTTCAGGTCATAGCGGACGCCAAGACAGTGGCCCGCCACCGATGGGGATTCAAATCGCCGATGTCGCAGGCGGGTCAATGCATGCAATTACTGGCATCTTAGCTGCGGTGATTGAGCGTTACCGTAGCGGCTTAGGGCAATATATTGATATTTCCATGACCGATTGTGCCGTCGCATTGAACAATATGGCTGCAGCAGGCGTATTGGCTGCCAATGCGGTAACCGCGGCAGAGACGGCGCATCTGAATGGCGGCAGTTTCTATGACTATTATCGAACTCAAGATGGTCGTTATCTGTCTATAGGTGGTTTGGAGCCACAGTTTTTACATGGATTAGCGCAAATTCTAGATTTGCCCGCTTTAGCAACGCAAGGCATGTCATTTGATCCGCAAGACCAGACTGAAATTAAGCATGCAATTGCCCGAAAAATACTAACCAAAACATGGGCTGAGTGGAAAAAGATTTTTGCCTCTCAAGATGTCTGTGTGGAACCAGTTTTAAGTTTGGACGAAGCTCTAAATTCACAATTGGCCCAAGAGCGGCATTGGTGTGTTGAAGTTCCGCTACAAGAAGGCGACACAATGACACAAACTCAACTGGCATGTCCGATTAAATTTTCTAGATCAGCATTGATTTATACCCATGTGGGTAAAACTTTAGGTGCGGATAATTGGTTATGAAAGGTATAAAAAAAGGTGATAAGTTAAACAATAAAACATTTAAAATCTCTTAATTAGATAAACATCTATGTAAATATTGAGAGTTGTTAACAAAAAAATAAATAAATTATACAAATGTGAGAGTATTATATGAACTATTAACACAATTGGTATATAGGTCTCCAAATGAAAATAGCTGTGAGTAAACTTGGATCTTTATATCTTAGCCTCGGAATAATGCTTGCGGGTTCAGCAACCCAAGCGGCAACTACTGCAGATGCTTTCAGTTCTGAAAGCCCATGGATGTTCGGTGATTGGAACGGTCAACGAACAGCTCTCCAACAGAAAGGTTACGATTTTAGTTTTAGTTATGGTGGCGAATTAGCTACTTTGTTAGATGCAAAGCATGCTTCAAGTCATGGCACTGAATATGCGGACCAATTCGCGATCGGGGCACATCTCGATTTAGAAAAAATTGCGGGTTGGAAAGATACCGAAGCACAAATCAATATCACTGAACGTAATGGTCGTTCATTGTCTCAAACTTCAGATGCATTAAATGGTCATTTAAGTGCAACACAAGAAGTGTGGGGTCGTGGTCAAACTTGGCGTTTGACTGATTTTTGGATCAAGAAAAAATTCTTAGACCAAAAATTAGATATTAAAGTCGGTCGTTTTGGTGAAGGTGAAGATTTCAACAGCTTTGACTGTGACTTTCAAAACTTAGCACTTTGTGGTTCACAAGTGGGTAACTGGGTCGGTGACCAATGGTACAACTGGCCAGTCAGCCAATGGGCTGCTCGCGTGAAATATAACATTCAGCCTGAACTCTACGCACAAGTCGGGGTTTATGAATACAACCCTGAAAATCTAAAACGTGGTAAAGGTTGGAACTTGAGTACCGATGGTTCTAAGGGTGCGATTATTCCTGCTGAAGTGGTGTGGACGCCAAAAGTGGGGACACAAAAGCTTCCGGGTGAATACCGTGCAGGTTACTACTACAGTACCGCTGATGCCGATGTCATTGATAGCCCAGTAAATGAAAAAGATCACCATCAAGGTGGTTGGATTGTGGCGAAACAACAACTGACAGCACACAAAGACGATGCCTCACGTGGTTTGAGTGGTTTTGTAAATGTCACAGTGCATGACTCAGACACCAACAATGTGAGTGATATGCAAAACATTGGCTTGGTATACAAAGGCGCATTCGATGCACGTCCTCAGGATGAAATCGCGATTGGCTTAGGACGTATCAGCATTAATGATGATGTGAATGATGCCAATATTGCCAATAACAGCGTTGATGCACGCGGTCTACAAAGTGAAGAGTATGACGCAGAAATTTACTACGGTATTCATGCAGCAAACTGGCTGACTATTCGTCCAAATATTCAATATATCCGTCACGTCGGTGCTTACAAAAATGGTGAGAATGCGTGGGTCGGCGGTATCAAATTTCAAACAGCATTTTAATTGATGTCAAATTAGAGTTCTTATAAAAGCAATTCGGTAATTCTGAGAAAAATTACGATATTTTCCCTTGAATTGTTTTTGTAACAACTTCTCTTTGCGACATAAAAACGGTGGTGTGTTGAATGTGTTTCACGCACCAAATACAACATTCGACAATAGAGGTGGTCAACATGAGCAACCCATCTACCGGAACTGGGATGCGAACATTTACCGTCGTTGTGATGGCAATTTTCGCCTTAGTTCTATTGATTGGTGGTATCTGGCTGGCAGTCCTTGGCGGTTCTTGGTACTACATTATCGCCGGCCTGTTAATGCTGGCTTCAGCAATATACTTAAGAAAAATTCAAAACAGTTCTTTATACATTTATGCAGCGTTGATGCTGGGTACAGTGATTTGGGGACTATGGGAGGCAGGTTCTGACTTTTGGGCACTTGCACCGCGTTTTGATATTTTAGGCTTATTGGGCCTTTGGTTACTGATTCCTGCCGTGACACGCGGTATGGAAAATGGCAAAACTGCGAAAATTACATTATCAGGCACACTGGTGATTGCGATTATCGTGATGATCTATTCAATTTTTAATGATCCGCAAGAAATTCACGGTGAAATTAAAAATGCACAACCTCAAACAGCCAAAGCGATTGAGGGTATTGCTCCTGAAGATTGGCCTGCCTATGGTCGTACACAAGGTGGTGTACGTTATTCTCCACTCACCCAAATCAATAGCGACAACGTTAAAGATTTAGAAGTAGCATGGACTTTCCGTACGGGTGAGTTACCAACAGAAAATGACTCAGGTGAAACCACAAACCAAGTCACTCCGATTAAAGTCGGCAATGACATGTTTATGTGTACAACTCACCAACGTTTAATTGCACTTGATCCTGCGACAGGTAAACAAAAATGGGCATTCGATCCTAAACTTAAAGCGGACAATACCTATCAACATTTAACATGTCGTGGTGTGTCTTATTTTGGCGCTGCAAATACCACTCAGTTTGCAAAAAGCTTAGAGAACAAACGCTCGACTTCAACTGAATGTCCGCGCAAAGTGATCTTGCCTGTAAATGATGGTCGTTTGGTTGCAGTCAATGCTGACACAGGTAAAGCATGTAGTGATTTTGGTCATAACGGCGAAGTCGATCTACAAAAAGATATGCCTTATCCGTATCCGGGTGGTTATATCCCAACTTCACCTCCAGTGGTTACTGGCACAACCATTGTGATTGGCGGTTCAACAACTGATAACTTCTCGACTAAAGAGCCATCTGGTGTCATCCGTGGTTATGATGTCAATACCGGTGAATTATTGTGGATCTTTGATACAGGGGCGCAAGATCCAAATGCCATGCCAGGCGAAGGTCAAAAATACTCTGTAGCCTCACCGAATGCATGGGCACCTTTAGCATATGACGAAAAACTTGACATCGTTTATGTGCCAACAGGTGTAGGCACACCAGACATTTTTGGTGGTCACCGTACGCCATTAGATGAACGCTATGCAAACTCAATGTTGGCATTAAATGCATCAACAGGTAAATTAATTTGGAATTTCCAAACCACGCATCATGATTTGTGGGATATGGATGTACCATCACAACCTTCATTGGCAGATATCAAAGATAAATCAGGTAATACTGTTCCTGCGATCTATGTCTTAACCAAAACAGGTAATGCATTCGTCCTTGACCGTCGTACCGGTAAAGCGATTGTGCCAATCACCGAAAAAGCAGTTCCACAAACTGTAAAACGTGGTCCACAAACTAAAGGTGAGCATTATTCTGCAACTCAACCGTTCTCTGATTTTGATTTAGCACCAAAAGATAAATTGACTGATAAACAAATGTGGGGTGCCACTATGTTTGACCAGTTGATGTGTCGTGTGTATTTCAAATCATTAAACTACGACGGTATTTATACACCACCTTCTGAAAATGGCACATTGGTATTCCCAGGTAACCTTGGGGTATTTGAATGGGGTGGTATGTCGGTGAACCAAGACCGTCAAGTCGCTGTGATGAACCCAATTGGCTTGCCATTTGTGACTAAGTTGATTCCTACAGATCCAAACCGTGAGCAAACTGCGAAAGGTGCGGGTACTGAACAAGGTGTTCAACCAATGTATGGCGTGCCTTATGGTGTGGAAATCAAAGCTTTCTTGTCACCACTTGGCTTACCTTGTAAACAACCTTCATGGGGCTTTACTGCAGGTGTAGATTTAAATACACATGAAGTGGTCTGGAAAAAACGTATTGGTACAATTCGTGATAGTTTACCGAAATTGTTCCAATTACCTGCTGTGAAAATTGGTGTACCAGGTCTTGGTGGATCAATCTCGACTGCTGGTAATGTCATGTTTGTAGGCGCAACACAAGATAACTATATCCGTGCAATCAATGTAACGAATGGTGATACTTTGTGGGAAGGTCGTCTACCCGCAGGTGGTCAAGCGACTCCAATGACTTATGAAGCAAATGGTAAACAATATGTTGTGATCATGGCTGGTGGTCATGGTTCATTTGGTACAAAACTTGGTGATTACCTTGTTGCGTATGCGTTACCAGATAAAAAATAAGTGATTTTACATCGCTAAATAAAAAGCCCGATTTATCGGGCTTTTTATTGGCTGAAATTCTTTATGTAAATTTATGCTAAGTAATGGAGAAATAATTCAATATATTAATAAATAAAAAGTAAATGACCGGAATCCGCTATATCAGTGAAATTGCGACAGTCTTATCAATAAAATCGCTATTAAATATGTAAAAAACGCATTTTCTTGATAGATAAAATCTCGTTATGCTGTGCATTGTTATAATAGAAATTACTAGCTGTACGCCATGTATTTATATACTGATTTTGACCAGCAACTGGTTAATGAACGTGTTGCACAGTTCCGTGATCAAACGGAACGTTATTTAGCAGGTAAATTGACGGAAGATGAATACCGTCCACTGCGTCTTCAAAACGGCCTTTATGTACAACGTTATGCACCGATGCTACGTATTGCAGTACCTTATGGCCTGATGAATTCTAAACAATTACGTAAAATTGCGTCATTGGCTCAGGACTATGACCGTGGTTATGCGCACGTATCTACTCGTCAAAACATTCAGTTTAACTGGCCTGCACTAGAAAATGTGCCTGATATGTTACAAGAGCTCGCATCTGTTCAAATGCATGCGATTCAAACTTCGGGTAACTGTATTCGTAACACCACAACTGACCAATATGCAGGTGTGGTTGCAGGTGAAATTGCTGACCCACGCCCAACGTGTGAATTGATTCGTCAATGGTCAACTTTCCACCCAGAATTCGCTTTCTTGCCACGTAAGTTCAAGATTGCAGTTTCAGCACTGGAAGAAACTGATCGTGCGGCAACGTCTTTCCATGATATCGGTGTGTATATCGTGAAAAATGAAGCAGGCGAGATTGGCTATAAAATCAAAGTGGGTGGTGGTTTAGGCCGTACTCCAGTGATTGGTAGCTTTATTCGTGACTTCTTGCCACGTGAAGATTTGATTGCTTATTTAGAAGCGGTACTTCGTGTATACAACTTACACGGTCGTCGTGATAACAAATATAAAGCGCGTATCAAAATTTTGGTGAAAGCATTAACACCAGAAGTATTTGCAGAGAAAGTGGAAGCTGAATTTGCACATACCATCCAAACATTAAAAATTGATGCTGATACCTTGGCGAAAATGGATGAGAACTTCACACCATTTGATTACCAAGATTATGCGGATGAAGACTTCGCAGAGCAATTTGCCGCAGAGCCGAAATTTAAACAATGGTTCAACATCAATACCAATGCACATAAAGTCAAAGGTTATCGCATCGTTACGATTTCTTTGAAACGTGCGGGTATTGCACCGGGCGATATGACCGTTGAAGAAATGAACCTAATTGCTGACTTGGCTGATAAATATACCTTTGGTGAGTTCCGTACCACACATGAGCAAAATATTGCGCTTGTAGATGTACCGCAAAAAGATTTGTTTGATCTATGGAAGATCCTTGATCAACACAATCTTGCACGTGCGCATATCGGTTTCTTAACCGACATCATTTGCTGCCCTGGTGGTGATTTCTGTTCATTGGCGAACGCGAAATCGATTCCAATTTCTGAAGCCATTACACGTCGTTTTGATGACTTAGACACTATTTACAATTTGGGTAAATTGGATCTGAACATCTCTGGCTGTATGAATGCGTGTGGTCACCACCATGTCGGTAACATCGGTATTTTAGGTGTAGACAAAAAGGGTGCTGAGTTCTATCAAATCACTTTGGGTGGTAATGCCGACCATGATGCATCAATTGGTGACATCTTAGGCCCATCATTTGCAGCTGATGTTGTACCTGACATCATCGAAGAGATCTTAAATACTTATCTAGACCTTCGTGCAGAAGGCGAAGAGTTTATTGATACTTACCGCCGTGTTGGCATCCAACCATTTAAGGAGCGTGCATATGCTTAATACAGCACTACAAGTCCTCTCTAAAGATGGCTCGATTGCAGACAATACTTACCAAGTCATTGGTGAAGATGGTGTGTTGCCACAAGGTGACGTGGTTTTAACAGTTGAGCAGTTAGATCAACTTGCGAATGTGTCTGGTAAAAAAGCACTTTTCGTAACGGTGGATGCTTCACCTGAAACCAATGAATTCCCGCTTGACCAGTTAGATGCCATTTTCATCGAATTTGCCGGTTTTAATGATGGTCGTGGCTATTCATTTGCTGCATTGTTACGTCGCCAAGGTTTCCAAGGAGAACTACGTGCGACAGGTGATGTATTCAAAGACGTGTTGAACTACATGAAGCGTTCAGGTTTCGATACTTTTGTAGTGAAAGAAGGTAAAGATATTGCTGAAGCTGCTGCTGGCTTAGGTGATTTTACCAATCCATATCAAGCTTCAACTGCAGTGCCGCAAGCGCATTATCAAACTGGTGCTTAAGTGCCTTGATCAATAAAAAAGCCTCCATTCGGAGGCTTTTTTATTGATCGAAATACTTTTAATGAGTGATTATTCATTTTTAAGCTGGCAATTGACCATCCATTTAATACCGAACTGATCGGTAAATGCGCCATACAGCGCACCCCAAAAGGTCTTTTCGAGAGGCATTTCTATAGAGCCACCTTTGGACAACGCATCAAACAGTCGTTTTGCTTCAGCTTGTTCACCACTGTCTAAATTAATAGAAATATAATGATTGCTGCCTACGGTAGAGGGTTGGTTGGTTTGTGCACAAAATTTTTCGTTGACATCTGAGGCCATCAGCACGGTAAATTCATTGATCGGTAGGGAAATATGCATAATCTTTTGCTGATCTGCATCGGATAGTGAAATGCCTTCCTCAGCAGGCATATCACCATAACGCATCACATTGAGGAACTCTCCACCAAATACAGAACGATAAAAATTAAAGGCTGCCTCGGTATTGCCTTGAAAATTCAAGTAGTGATTGAGCTGCATGGTGGTCATCCATTTTTATTATGTCGACATTTATTTTAAGAGCCTTGGCTGAGCTGTATGTGAACAATTTATGTCTAAAATGTAAGCATAAAAAATCCCTCTTACAGAGGGATTTTTCAGTCTCCCTCCTTTATTAAAGGAGGGGTTAGGGGAGGATTAAAGAATATTCCCTCTAAATCGCCCTTTGTGAAGGGAGTCAGCAGAGGATTAAAGCAATTCAATCGCCACAGCAGTCGCTTCACCACCGCCAATACACAGCGCTGCAATACCACGTTTACCGCCTGTACGTTTTAATGCATGGATCAGCGTTAAGATAATGCGTGAACCTGTAGAACCAACAGGATGTCCAAGCGCACAAGCACCCCCGTTGATATTTACTTTTTCAGCATCTAATTTAAATTCATCAATAGGGCACATCGTGACCATGGCAAAAGCTTCATTAATTTCCCATAAATCGACATCAGCAACATTCCAACCCGATTTATCTAGAACTTTTTGAATTGCGCCTACAGGTGCAATAGTAAATTCTGAAGGATGCTGTGAATTTGATGCATAAGCCACAATTTTCGCTAGTGGATTTAAGCCCTTTGCTGATGCTTGTTCTGCTGATGTTAATACTAAAGCAGACGCACCATCAGAAATAGAACTGGCATTGGCAGCGGTAATTGTTCCATCTTTAGCAAAAGCAGGGCGCAGTGTTGGAATTTTTTCGATATTGGCGTTAAAAGGCTGTTCATCTTTATCGATAATCACATCGCCTTTACGACTTGAAACAGTGACAGGCACGATTTCGTCAGCAAAATAACCCTCAGTAATTGCAGTTTGAGCACGTTTAAGCGAGCGAATGGCGAAGTCATCCATTTGTTCACGTGTATAGCCTTTTGTATTTGCCATATCTTGCGCAAAAGACCCCATGAGTCGGCCCGTTTCTGCATCTTCTAAACCATCTAAGAACATATGATCTTTAACGTCACCGTGGCCCATACGGTAGCCAGCTCGTGCTTTGGTCAAAACATAAGGGGCATTGGTCATTGACTCCATACCACCTGCAACCACGACTTGAGCCGAACCTGCCTTAATCATATCTGCCGCTTGCATCACGGCCTTCATACCTGAACCACACAGCTTGTTGATGGTTACGGCACCAGTTGAATCTGGAAGACCGGCTTTACGCATCGCTTGACGGGCAGGACCTTGTTTCAGACCAGCCGGAAGCACACAGCCCATAATGACTTCTTCAACATCTGTCGGTTGTATACCCGCGCGTTCGATGGCTGCTTTAATCGTAACTGCGCCTAATTCTGGTGCAGTGACAGCAGCTAAACTCCCTTGAAAACCACCCATTGCTGTACGGGCACCATTCACGATGACGATATCAGTCATTACATGTCTCCATTTTCTTATACATTTTGAATACGTCAGCAGTATAAGTAAAATTGAACAGGAATAAAGCAAATTTAAAAAGCTGTTTTGTACTCGCCGGTTCTCAAATTAGCAACTGGCTGGGTTTTCAAATCGGATATGTCCCATTCGACTTAAGACCGCTCGGATCGGTTGAAGCGTTGATTTCGAACAGTAGTAGAAACTGCCATTTGAACCATTGGGTAAACCTGAGCTGGCCTGAAAGGTTAGACTTGGAATGTGTAGAGTCCCACGCCAAGAGAGATCACCATATTTTAAGTTGAGTTTATCTTGCAGTAATATTTTTTCATTTGCGTCGACTTGACGGTTTTTATTACTGTCAATAAATATGATCAGACCACTGTTCCAATTGTTAGGTTGGCAAAGTTTAAAGTCAAGACTAGGACAAATCACAATATTGGAGTGATAAATTGTGGCCTGAGCCCTTGCGAAAGCATTGTGATTCTGAATAGTCAATTTGATGTTATTCGCTTCGCGCTGCGCCATTAAATTGTTGAAATGTGGTAAAGCTATCGTCACGATAATGACCATAATCGCAATTGAGACCAAAAGTTCAAATAAAGTAAAGCCGGTTTCTTTGTTGTAAGGCATTGATTTAATCCAAAATTTAATATTATTTTTATATGTCTAATGTTATATGTGTTTTTAATGGCGATATTAATTTTGAGTATAGAATTTTATTACTCAATTTTAGATAAAGCTGTTAAAATGAAAATAGCAAGTGACAATAGGCGATTCACTGCTCAAAATTGAGTAAAAATTTACCGAATTACAACGGAAATTGTAAGTAATTTTGTCAATAATTTACTTGATTAGATTAATCAAGCACTTGGAAAAAGAAAAAAGTGTTTGTATGATTCAGCGTGAATAGCTTAAAAAAAAAACTGGGGTATAAGAAAGCCTATCTCAGGATAGCCAATTTTTCGGCTTGAGCTTGAACAACAATTGTTATCTCTGGAGGATAAATCCATGAAAATGAGTCGTATTGCATTAGCAATGCTCGTAGCTGCTCCTTTAGCTGCTGCAAACGCAGGCGTAACTGTTACTCCATTAATGCTTGGTTACACTTTCCAAGACACTCAACACAATAACGGTCGTGATAACTTAATTGACGACAATGCAGAACTTCAAGATGACTTGTTTGTTGGTGCAGCACTTGGTGTTGAACTAACTCCTTGGTTGGGTTTTGAAGCTGAATATAACCAAGTGAAAGGTGATGTAGATGCAGACCTTGGTGAATACAAGCAAACTCAAATCAACGGTAACTTCTATGCTACCTCTGATTTGATCACTAAAAACTATGACAGCAAAGTTAAGCCATATGTATTGTTAGGTGCTGGTCACTATAAATACAAATTTGATGAAAACTTCCGTGGCGACCGTGGTACTACTGAAGAAGGTACTTTAGGTAATGCTGGTCTAGGTGCTTTCTGGCGCTTAAACGACGCTTTATCTCTACGTACTGAAGCTCGTGCTACTTACAACATCGATGAAGATTTCTGGAACTACACAGCTTTAGCTGGTCTTAACGTAGTTCTTGGCGGTCACTTGAAACCTGCTGCTCCTGTAGTTGAAGTTGCTCCTGTAACTCCAGTTGCTCCAGTTGCTCCAGCTCCTCAAGAGTTGACTGAAGATCTTAATATGGAACTTCGTGTGTTCTTTGATACAAACAAATCAAACATCAAAGATCAATACAAACCTGAAATTGCTAAAGTAGCTGAAAAATTAGGTGAATACCCTAATGCTACAGCTAACATCGAAGGTCACACAGATAACACTGGTCCACGTGCTCTAAACGAACGTTTATCACTAGCTCGTGCTAACTCTGTTAAATCTTCACTTGTTAACGAATACAACGTTGACCCAGCTCGTTTATCTACTCAAGGTTTCGCGTGGGATCAACCAATCGCTGACAACAACACTAAAGAAGGCCGTGCTATGAACCGTCGCGTATTCGCTACGATTTCTGGTAGCCGTACTGTAGTGGCTCAACCTGGTCAAGCTCAATAATTTGAGTTTAACTTCGGTTAGAAAAAAGCGGCTCTTTTGAGTCGCTTTTTTTTATGTCAAAAAATTAAAAAAAGCAGTCTTAAATAGGGAAAAAGCTCTAACACAATTAAGGTGTTAACTTTTTGAATAATCGTTGGATGTAAATGGATATATCTATTCAAGGGACAATAAAGCATGTAAAAATTCAAACTATTTGTATATTAATTAATCATTTGTTTACCTTAGAGCTTAAATTGAACATACACAGTTTGTGTTTTTATTTTGTATAAAAATAATTAAAAACAAATATTTACATTTGTGTTATCTACAATTTATAAAAAATTAATATTTATATTTCTCATTAAAAAAATATAATCATCGGGATTCATGATGAAGTTGAGAATTATTCTAAATATAATAATGATTCTTATTCAAATAAATTAAGCGTTCAACAATGATCAATTTTCCAAAAACTCATTTAGTCCGTGCGATTTCAATCGCGATCTTAGGGGTGGGCACATCTGCAGTAGTAAATGCAGCAGAGCGAACCGTGCTTGAAACGATTGAAGTTGAGGTACCTGCAGAAAAGCAACTTGCAAATGGTAAGTTGAAAGCCAATACAGACCTTGGTGCTTTGGGAAATAAAAAAATTGTTGATACACCATTTAGCGTGACGGCATATAGTGAAAAACTGATTGGAGAACAACAAGCGTCAACTGTAGCACAAGTTTTAAAAAATGATGCGAGTATTCGTATGACCACGAATCAGGGGCATTTATATGAAAATTTCCAAATTCGTGGATTTGGTGTGCATGGTGATGAAATTGCTTTAGATGGTTTATACGGAATGGCACCGGTCAGTCGTGTACCCACAGAAACCTTAGAGGCTGTAATGGTCTTGAAGGGGCCAAATGCCTTGGTCGCTGGGATGGCACCTAATGGAGGGGTTGGTGGTGTGATTAATATTACGCCTAAACGTGCACATGAAGATTTAACTAGACTGACTTCTACTCTGGAAGATGAAGGTTATTACCAAAGTCATCTTGATGTTTCACGCCGTTTCGGTGAACAAAAAAAAATTGGTGTTCGCACGAATTTAGTCTATGGCCAAGGTAAACGTAATATTGATGGAGAAGAAGATACTAAAGCATTGGGTTCAATTGCTACAGACTATACTACAGATCAATTACAAGTAAATTTTGATGCCTATGCAATACATGAAGATCGTGAAAATGGTTCACCAGCCATGGTTTCGTTTGCAAAGATTAAAAAAGTGATTGCGGCACCGGAAGGTGGGTTAAATTATTTTAATGATTCAGATACTCAAATAGATAGTAAGTTTGTTGGTTTAAAAGCGAAATATGCATTAACACCGAATGCAAATATCTTTGCTGGTGCTGGTTATGCAGATAAAAAATATAAAGGCTTTGTATTTGGCACACGTATGGTTCTGAATAATGAACAAGGTGATGCGACTACACAGACTTATGGTCAATACGCGCACTTTAAAAATACATCCGCAAATATTGGCGGTGATTATAAATTTAATACGGGTATTGTTTCACACAAATTAGGTCTTCGAGCAGATTATCTTAATATTCAGACAGATCAGCATAACCCTGCTACATCCAGTGGATATTCAACTAACTTATATAACCCCGGTCAAAATGGATTAATGGCGGTTGCACCAAGTGTCATGCCATTAAATGACAATACGTTTGCAAGTTATACTTTAAGTGATCAAATTTCATTACTTCAAGACAAACTTCAATTTATTCTCGGTTTACGTTACCAAGATATGGATTTGAAGAATTTTAGTTCACAACGTAAAAATAGTGCTGATTGGCGTTATGAAGAAAATGCTTGGTCACCTAGTTTAGGTCTTGTAGTTAAACCTTTTGGTGAAAATCTTTCTTTATATGCCAATTATGTAGAGGGTTTGAGTCAAGGTAAAACAGTTACAGATGAAAGTGATCTGAATTTTGGAAAAACTTTTGCACCTTTTAAAACCGAACAATATGAAGTGGGTGCTAAATACCAAAATGGATCATGGTTAAATACACTTGCTTTGTATGAGATTAAAAAGCCTGACACTATGGTAATTGATGGGGCGACTACTGATGGTGCAGAAACACGTGCTCGAGGCATTGAATGGAGTTTCTCAGGACAAGTTCGTGATGGTTTAACGATATTAGGTAACATGGCTTATCTTGATACGGAATATACCAAAGCATTAGTCAATAAAGGCAATGAGCTTCTAGGTATGCCAGATCTTACAGCGACAATTGGTTTGGATTATGCGTTACCTTTACTTGACGGTTTATCTGTGAATGGTCGAGTAAACTATGTAGGTGAACAATATGTTGATTCAGCAAATACCTTACAATTACCTGATTTCACGACAGTGGATTTAGGTGCACGTTATAAAACAAATTTAGGTGGTGTATCTACAACATTTATGGCAAATGTCGACAATGTGACGAATAAGAAATATTGGGAGGGCGTATTTAATGAAAACTTTGCCACGATTGGTGCAGACCGTACCTATAAAGTTGGTGTGACTTTTGATTTCTAAGTTAGATTAGTTTTTTTAATATAAAAAGCCACCGTCAGGTGGCTTTTTTGCTGATGAATTATTTACGGAATATATTGCTTAACCACACCGTCATCGAGTAATTGTTGGAAATGTTCAACCACACTTTGTTGAATATCTCGGTACTCAATGCCTAATTCTTTTTTACTTTTTTCAGCATTAAAGTAAATTGGGTAACCCATATTCAGTTCAACAAACTTTCGTGGGAAACCTGCAAGAGGGCCAAATGCTTTAAAGGCAAACTTCGGTAAGGTATTACGTGGAAAAGGAAATTTATTACCAAAATGCGAGCGTAATATTTTCCCCATTTCTAATAAACTTAATGTGCCACCGCTAATGATATAACGACCTGATGCTTTAGGGTTTAATGCTGCTTGTACGTGCGCTTCGGCGACATCACGGACATCGACAATTCCATTCCACATTGGTGGAACACCGGCCAAAGTCATACCATTGGCAAACTGTTGTAGAACTTCAACGCTTCCTGACTGTGTTGACGCTGTTAAAGATGGCCCCATGACCAGTGCTGGGTTGACACAGACTAGATCCCAACGGTTTTGTGCATTTTGCATTTCCCACGCTTTGCGCTCAGCCATCACTTTTGAATATGGGTAAGGCTGATGGGTTTCTGAGCTGGAGGTATTCCAATGTGATTCATCAAATTCATTATGCTCGGTCTGTAGAATATCAATGGCATCACCATAGGTTGATGCGATACTTGAAGTCACGACAACACGTTGTACAGACTCTGTTTTATTGACACTGTTGAGCACATTTTCAGTGCCTAAAATAGCCGGCTCAATAATGTCTTTTACTGCATCTTTAAAATTGGTTACAACAAATGGAGATGCCATATGGATCACAATGTCACAGCCTTGCATGGCTGAATCAAATGCACCCTCATCCAACAAATTGGCTTGGAACAGTTTTAAAGTGCCAGTTGTATCAGCTGCAATTTTTTCGAGATGTGCAAATCCTGATGTTTTATTTAAATCACGAACTGTGGCATGTACCGTGTGCCTTAATTCGAGTAAATTTTTGATGACCCAACTGGCAATATAGCCTGTCGCGCCTGTGACGAGTATCTGTTTTGTTGTCTTGCTATTCATATTCTTCAACTTTAATTGACGCATTTTTTTATCATATTGAGAATATTTAGTTTTGTCTTTGATTGATTTGAAAAAATATATGTTGATGATTGGGTTTAATGCGCACTAAATTCAGCAGAGAATGCATGTGAATGCTGAAAAAGTATTTTTTTATTGATCTTAAAAAACGCGAATATGGGATGAATGTTGGATAGATGTATATTCTTATGAGTATGGACGCAAAATCTCACAGAAAAATGGACAAAGAATCATATCTAACTTGTGCGCTTTAATTTAAAGCCTAGATCTTAGGTCTTGGTTTTTTATTTCTTATAACCTCTATGATGTTAAATAGGCTTCAAAAGCCACCCATGAATGACATTAATCTGATGCTGTATAGCATCTATTAAATGAGGTGAATTTTCGATTGTCCATGTTTCATCGCACCAGTCACAAGCGTCATAGAGGTCACCTATCCATTCGGGATAGTAAGCTATGTTATTTTCAAGTCCTCTTGGTGCATCAAGGAACCCTTTTTCTAAATTACTAAAAATTTTACATAGCTTAAGAGGGCTTAAATTACCATTTTTATAGTCAGCTAAAACACCTAAAAAGAATTTAGCTGCCAATATTTCGGCTTCTAAACAATTGGATGAAAATTCAGAATCTTTTATCTGTATTACACTGAGTAATAGTGGTTCATAATTAGGATATAGTTCAAGTAATTCAGCAGGAATATTTTCATTGTTATCAATATATTCAATTAATTTTTTTCTCCTTTCTGAATAAGAATATTCTCCATAATAAAGTTCTATATATAACGCTTTTAATGTCATTGATTATTCCAACTGATTCTTGATTTTCTCTAAAATTAGCATAATACACGTGATGCGAAGTTGAAAAAATTGATACTATAGACTTAATTTTTATATATTTTTTAAATTTAAAGCCCAGATCTTCGGTCTAGGCTTCTTCATTTTCTATAACAGCCATCATTTTAAATAAAAAATAGTCTTTTGAAACCTTTTAATATTCAATATATTCAATATATTCATGTAATGAATTTATAAAATATTCAAATCTATCAGCTAAATAAAGAACTTTTCTCTTATCCTTATTTACACCATAATCATAGAAATCATCATGTAGGACTAAGACAATTTTAGGTTGATCTTTTATCCATGGAAATCTGTAATCAAAGCAAATAAAGTCGCCTCCAGGCGTCATACCAAATCCAATTAACTTGCCACTATAGTCATCGTCACCTTCAGGGAACTGCATACCTTCTATTCGAGGCGTATGTATATATCCACTAAATTCAGCAATACAAGAAATATTTAGCTCTCCATTAGTATCAACAAAATCAAAGCTACTAATTTGGGGATAAAATCCATCATGTTGTGAAATAAGTTTAATATATTCAGGTGGGAATTCTACACCTAGAGTATTAGCAAAGTTTTGAATTACTTTCTTTTCAACTTCACCATTTGGATATAGATCGCCAATATCTTGCATTACTCAATACCTTTAATTATTTTCATTCATATTTCCCACATTGTTAATATTATCTAAAATTAACATAATACACGTTATACGAAATGCTTTTGTAAGCCCAAAGTAGAAATGTCCGGTTTCTCCAAAGTAAAAATGTCCGCTTTTAGAATATGCACTTTTGCGATTATCGAAGCGGACGGTTTGATATGTTGGTGTCTATGTCGGATAAAGAACTTAAACGATTGTCGGTCTTGCAGGAAATCTGCGATCAACGCATAACTCAACCTCAGGCTGCTCAGCTACTTCATATCTCAGAACGTCAAATCAGACGATTACTGCAGAAATATAAAGCTCAAGGCCCAGCTGCATTAGCACATGCTGCACGTGGCCAAACCAGCAACTCCAGGCTTCCTGAAGAAATCAGGCTCAAGTGCCTCAATCTTGTTGCTGAGCAATTCCACGGTTTTGGACCCACTTTAGCGCATGAAAAGCTCACCACTGTTCATGGATTTGATATTTCAGTGGAAACACTACGTTCTTGGATGATTGCAGCTAATTTATGGATTCCTCGCGCCAAGCGTCTGAAACGACCGTATCAGCCTCGTTATAACCGAGATTGTTATGGTGAATTGATCCAAATTGATGGCTCATATCATGACTGGTTTGAAGGCCGTTCTGCCAAGTGCTGCCTACTGGTATTTATCGATGATGCCACAGGAAAATTACAGCATTTACGCTTCTGTGAATCAGAATCAGCCTTTGACTATATGATTTCAACACGCTTATATGTCGAACAGCACGGTAAGCCTTTAGCATTTTACAGCGACAAACATTCAGTCTCCAGGGTGAATCAAAGCAGCAATAAAGACACCAAGATCACGCAATTTGGACGTGTGCTCAGTACCCTCAATATCGATATCATCTTCGCCAACTCACCACAAGCTAAAGGCCGTGTAGAACGAGCCAATAGAACGCTTCAAGACCATCTGATTAAAGAAATGCGTCTGGAAGGCATTAGTTCGATTGAGCAAGCCAATGCATGGTTGCCCTGCTTTATTGAGCAATTTAATCGTAAATTTGCCAAGATGGCCATTAATCCCAAGGATCTACACCGGACTGTCAGTGAAACCGCTGACGAGTTAAATGATATTTTTACCTGGCGTGAACCTCGCAAAGTTACAAACAGCCTGACGATTACATATGATAAATGCGTATATATCCTGAAAAAAACAGAAGAAAATCAAAGATTTATAAGCAAGTATATTGAGTTTCTGGAATACCCGGATGGTACGGTAGCCATTGAACACCAAGGTAGAAAAATCAATTACAGTATCTTCGATAAATTAAGTCAGCTCAACCAGCGAGAGATCGTTGAGAATAAACGTTTGGGTTTTGTACTAGCGCATATTCAACAACAGCATGAAGAATTAGAACAGCAAAACAAAAGGAGTCGTTCTCAATCCATGCCACGTAGACGTGCACAGAAAACAGCAATTCAACAACGCAATTGAATCCTGTGCTTGACTTGGAAATGCCTGTATAGGACATTTCTATTTGGTTTTAAGGTAGGACATTTCTACTTAGGAATAACATCTTTTTATTTATCTTTAAATTACAAGATTTTATCTTGATGTAAAAAGCCCAATCATGTGTGATTGGGTTTTTTACGAGATTCTTTCCGTTCCATGCTTAAATTTTGAGCAATGTTTCACAGTTTTGTTTAATGAGATTGAATGCTATAGCAAACAAAAATGTCCAGATAAAATAAGAATAGGCTTCCAAGTGGTTATGGATTTTGCAGATAGGCAAATAAAAGGATTGGGGCGTCATTGTCAGTTAAATTCACGTACAATATCGATTCATTTGCAGGTATAGATCCTGCCTTATCAGATGATTCTGTTCTCCCGTTAAATATTGGCATACACATGGCGCAAGTAAAGAAATCTTTTCCGCAGCAAAAATCGGAATTACATGCACGAAATCTGCATCGCAGTCGTTACGATTTTCCTCAGTTAATACAGAGCTGTCCGGAACTTGGACCCTTTGTCAGCCCAAATAAATATAATGATTTATCGGTAGATTTTTCTGATCCACAGGCTGTGAAAATGCTCAATAAAGCATTGCTCAAGCATTTTTATGGCATTCAATATTGGGATATTCCCAAAGATTTTCTTTGCCCGCCTATTCCAGGCAGAGCTGACTATATTCATTATTTGGCTGACTTGTTGAGTGCCAACAATAAAGCTCAGATTCCAACTGGACACGCTGTTCAAGTTTTAGATATTGGGGTTGGCGCGAACTGTATTTATCCGATTATTGGTCATCGGAGCTATGGTTGGAAATTTATCGGCACAGACATTCATGCTGCATCGGTTAAAAGTGCTCAATTTATTGTGGAGGCCAATCCGAATCTGCGTAAAGGGATTCAGATTCGATTGCAGAAGACAGCGAGCCGTATTTTCAACGGTGTGATTAAACCTTCAGATCGTTTTGATTTGACCATGTGTAATCCGCCATTTCATGCCTCGCAAGATGAAGCCAACGCGACAGCAACGCAAAAATTAAGAAAACTGGGCAAGCCGGTTGATCGGACAAAGGTGGTGTTAAACTTTGGCGGTCAAAAAAACGAACTCTGGTGTGATGGCGGCGAAGAGCGATTTGTCTGCCAAATGGTACAAGAGAGCATCCAGTTTGCTGAACAATGTCTTTGGTTTAGTACGCTGGTTTCCAAGAAAACAACATTGCCAGTGCTTTTAAAGGCCTTAGCGAAGAGCGGTGCAGTGGATGTGAAAACCATTAAAATGACGCAGGGACAAAAAGAAAGCCGTTTTGTTGCTTGGACTTTTCTAGATTTAAGGCAACAGCAAGCGTGGAAGAATGCACGTTGGACTTCAGCTTAAGTCTGTCTTCTTTGGAGATTTTCGCCTTGTCTTTGACAGCAATGCATAGGGTATCAATATAAAGTTTCCCATAGCGATAAGCTCAGTGTGTTGAATCAATCAGGAGATATTTTTGCTAAACAAGACGCATTGTTAATTGTTACAAAAAACAGCATCCAGCGATTTTTGATTATTTCGTGTTCTAAATGCCTTAAATTTTCTGCAAGGGCTTCTTTTATATGTGAAAAATGCGCGGAATTGAACTGCAAATGCGTATGTTTATCATTTAAATTTTATATAAATCATAAACTTACAAAAATTATATTTTGCATTCATTTTGAAACTTGTCCATAATATTTGAAAAGGGTATGGAGTGAAGAAAATGCGTGGCAACCCAGAAGTCGTAGACTACTTAAATATGCTGATCGGTGGCGAACTGGCTGCTCGTGATCAATACTTAATTCATTCCCGTATGTATGAAGATTGGGGCTTAAGTAAAATCTTTGAACGTATCGATCATGAAAGCCAAGAAGAAGGCTCACATGCAGATGCATTGATTCGTCGTGTATTGTTCCTTGAAGGTACGCCGAATATGAATCGTGATGATATTGAAGTCGGTACAGACGTCGTGACCTGTTTAAAAGCAGATTTGGCGCTTGAATATCATGTTCGTGAGAAACTAGCACAAGGCGTAAAATTGTGTGAAGAAAAAGGTGACTATGTGACCCGTGACATGCTACGTCAGCAAATGTCAGATACTGAAGAAGATCATACCTACTGGCTTGAAAAGCAAATGCGTTTGATCGAACTCATTGGCCTTCCAAACTATATTCAGTCTCAAATGTAATTTAAAAAATATCCAAAAAACCCAGCAGAAGCTGGGTTTTTTATTAGGGTATGAAAACTATTGTTGTAGTCTTTTGATATCTGCCAAAACTTGCGCCGCATGTGTCTGTGTATTCACACTGGTATAGTGATAAACAATAATACCTTTCGGATCAATGAGAAAGGTTTCACGTTTGGCAAATTTTAAAATCCCTAAGTTTCGCACAATGCCTAACTGTGTCGCCAGCTTATGCTGTTGGTCGGCAAGAATTGGAAAGGGAAGTCCGAGTGCTTTAGAGAACTTTTGATGTGATGCAACATCATCTAAGCTTGCGCCCAAAACAACCGCATTAGTTTTTAAAAATTGTGGATACAGGGTTTTAAATTGATTGGCTTCTTCTGTACAACCGGGTGAGTTGTCTTTGGGATAAAAGTACAGAACGAGCCATTTCCCTTGATATTGCTTCAGTTCGTGCCATTTTCCGTTTTGATCTTGTAATTTAAAGTTGGGTGCGGGTGTGCCTACCCATTGTTTTTGTTTGTTTTGACTGGTGCTGAGTATTGATGTTTCGGCAACTGTGATTTGGGTGGTTGCTATTAAAGCACATGTCATTAAACAGATTTTTAGCAATGAAGAAACTTTCATAGAGCATCAGTTTATATTGTTCTTTATCTGATCTTAGCAAATTTTAAAGCGCTGTAGGCTAGCTGATTTTATATTTATTGAAGTAGATTTCGAATGTCTTTTGGCAAATCGGTTGATGTGCTGAAATGCCACTATCAAACGTGCTCTGAACTTTTATACTATTTGGAATCGTTTAATTTTAGAGTTTGCATTGAAACAACAGATTTTACTTATTACTGGCTGGGGCGGCGGTCGTAAATTACTTGCTCCTTTACAGCAGGCATTGATCGCTCAAGGTTATCAGGTCGAATTATGGAATATTTTTGATGCCTTAAATCTAGAAGTGCTCGAACAGAAAGTTGAATTGGCGCAGCAATTTGATGTGATTATTGGCTGGTCCCTTGGTGGTCAATTGGCGACGATTTTGGTAGATGAAATTCAAAAAAAATATCAACAACAGAAAGTGCTGATCACATTAGGCTCAAATCCAAGTTTTGTGGCTGATGAACAGTGGCCTGCTGCGATGGATCAAGTCAGTTTTCAAAGCTTCAAACAATCTTTCGAGCAGGATGCAATTTCGACCTTAAAAAAGTTTGGTTATATGGTTTGTCAGGGCACTGATAGCAGCAAGCAAGATTTCATCACCTTGCAAAGTTTGATTCAAGCGCAAAATTTAGATGTGCTTCGAGCAGGATTAAACTGTTTGGAGAAGCTTAATAATGTCAGTATCTTGAAAAACTACACAGGTCATCAATACCATATTTTTGCTAAGCAAGATTATTTGGTTAGTTACAAAGTTGAACGCTTACTGCGTAATTTAGCTGTAAAGTTTTTGGAGACTGAATTGGTTTCTGGCTCACATGGCTTTCCATTGTTTGAATCTGAAGTCATAAGTTGCAAAATCTTCCAATATTTAAAGAAAATAGAACAAATCTCTGAATAGCTGGGCTTTATGGCAATTTATTTTTCATTGGCGTGGGGGTAACATCTTGCCACATTGATGTTTTAGCCTGATACATGGAGTGAGGGATGGCCAATTTAACCGATCTACAATTTGATCAGCAGCATATTTGGCATCCCTATACATCCATGACTCAGCCCCTTCCAACGTTTAAAGTGAAACGTGCGCAAGGGGTGATGATTGAGCTTGAAGATGGTCGTCAATTGATTGATGGTATGTCTTCATGGTGGTGTGCGATTCATGGTTATAACCATCCCGAGCTAAATCAGGCTGTGATCGATCAACTGCAACAGATGTCTCATATCATGTTTGGTGGATTGACGCATGATCCCGCGATTCAATTGGCTAAATTACTGTTAAAAATCACCCCGCCCAGTTTAGATAAAATCTTCTTTGCCGATTCAGGTTCGGTTGCTGTCGAAGTAGCCTTGAAAATGGCAGTGCAGTATTGGGCGTCTTTGCATCAACCGAATAAAACTAATTTTGTCACTCCACGTTCTGGCTATCATGGCGACACTTGGAATGCGATGTCTGTGTGTGATCCCGTGACAGGGATGCATCAAATTTTTGGCCCAAGTTTGCCAAATCGAATTTTTGTTCCTGCGCCGCAAATTGGCTTTGACCAAGCGTGGAATTCAGCGGATATTGCTGAACTAGAAAAGACTCTGATTGAACAGCATGAAAATATTGCGGGATTGATTCTTGAGCCGATTGTACAAGGCGCAGGAGGTATGCGTTTCTATCATCCTGAATATTTGCGTCAAGCTAAATTACTCTGCAAGCAATACAATATCTTGCTGATCTTTGATGAGATTGCGACTGGCTTTGGGCGAACAGGAAAACTCTTTGCTTGGGAATGGGCTGCAGTCGAGCCAGATATTATGTGTATTGGTAAAGGGCTGACAGGCGGTTATATGACCTTGTCTGCAACCCTGACTACGCAGAAAGTCGCAAATACGATTAGCCAAGGCGAAGCCGGCGTGTTTATGCATGGCCCAACCTTTATGGCAAATCCTTTGGCTTGCGCTGTGGCTGTAAAAAGTACCGAACTGCTGCTTTCTCAAGATTGGCAAGCCAATATTCGACGTATCGAAACTCAATTGAAGTTTCATTTACTAGCACTTTCATCGCTTGAACATGTCAAAGATGTGCGAATACTTGGTGCTATTGGTGTGGTGGAATTGACCTTCAATGTAGATATGAAAATGCTACAACAGGAGTTTGTCCGTCGTGGCATTTGGATTCGTCCATTCGGTAAGCTAGTTTATGTGATGCCGCCATATATTATTTCTGAGCATGAATTAAAAATTTTGCTAGAACAAATGGTTGAGGTGGTGAAAAACATGGAGCAGCCAGCATGAATCTGCTCAACCATTTTTCAGATCAACTTGATCAACTAAAACAGCAAGGCAACTTACGTCAGTTCACTTCAAATCATCAGCACGATCGTTACATTAGTATTCACGATCACAACATGTTGAATTTAGCGTCAAATGACTATTTAGGTTTGGCTTCAAACCAACATCTACGTGAACAATTTTTTGATGAAACCCCGAACGCACAGCGTTGGATGAGTTCATCCTCTTCGCGGTTGCTGACGGGGAATTTTCCAGAATATGAGCAACTTGAATCAACATTAAGTGATGCCTTTCATGGCCGATCAGCACTGTTATTTAACAGCGGCTATCACATGAATATCGGGATTTTACCTGCACTGGCAGACAGTAAAACCTTGATATTGGCGGATAAGCTGATTCATGCCAGTATGATTGATGGCATCCGATTATCGAGTGCGAAATATGTACGTTATCGCCATAATGATTTGGCGCATCTTTCTCAGCTTTTATGCAAATATCATGAAGATGAGGCTTTTGAGCGGATCATTGTGGTGACTGAATCGATTTTTAGTATGGATGGTGATGAAACCGATTTGGCTGAATTGGTACGGATCAAAAAACAATTTCCTAAAGTGATGTTGTATGTCGATGAGGCACATGCAATCGGTGTGCGCGGTGAGCGTGGTTTAGGCTGTGCTGAACAATATCAAGTGATTGATGATATTGATCTTTTAGTCGGGACATTTGGTAAAGCACTGGCTTCAATAGGGGGGTATCTCATCTGTCATGCGATTATTCGTGACTATTTGATTAACTCGATGCGACCGTTGATTTTTAGTACCGCACAGCCCCCGATCTGTATGGCGTGGACAGATTTTATCTTCAAGAATGTTTTAAATTTAAAAACAGAGCGTCAATATTTACAGCAAATCAGTCAAAGTTTGCAGCGAGCTGTGCAAGACAAAGGTTTTGATTGTCCATCTACATCACATATTGTGCCCGTCATTATTGGCGAGTCGAATAAAACTGTAGCAAAGGCTCAAGCTTTGCAAGCAGCAGGTTTTTATATCATGCCTGTACGTCCACCCACTGTGCCGCAGCATAGTTCGCGCTTACGCATCTCTTTGACTTCCAACATTGGTCAAGAAGAGCTGCATACATTAATCAAGCAACTAATGGCAGAGTAAGATGCTGGATAAATCTCAAATTAAGCAGCGCTTTTCTAAAGCTGTGTTGACCTATGATCAGCAGGCTGTGGTTCAAAAAAGAATCTGCACAGAGCTGGCAGGACTGATGGATCAGTATGTCGGGAAAAAACATTGGCATCAGGCTTTGGAAATTGGTTGCGGTACAGGAATGTTCACGCAGGAAGTGTTAAAGCATTGTTCAATTGATACTTTATATTTGAATGACTTGTCTGAAAATATCGTCACTTTGCAAGATGCTACCTTTTTGCAAAAGACCCATACCCATCTGCTGATGGGTGATATTGAAAAGCAGGCGCTTCCGCAAAACTTAGACTTGGTTATTTCAAGTTCTGCTTTGCAGTGGATGTCCGATTTACCGCAGTTGTTTAGCAAAATATATGAAGCTTTAAAGCCACAAGGATATTTTGTATTCAGCAGTTTTGGTACGGAAAATTTGCGTGAAATGAAGCAACTGACGGGCTGCGGTTTGGATTATTTTGAAATTCATCTGCTGCAACGGTTTTTGATGGATTGTGGTTTTGAATTTGTCATGATGAAGCAAGAGGTACAGCAATTGTATTTTGAGCATCCCCGCGATGTGCTTCAGCATATTAAGGCAACGGGAGTGACTGCAACGGCACAACATCGCTGGACAAAAAGCACTTTGCAACAGTTTTATCTGGATTATGCACAGTTTGTACATGCTCCTGATTCAGAGGATTTTCAGTATCCGCTGACCTATCATCCCATCCAATGTATTGTAAGGAAAAAATAAGTGGCTCAAATTTACTTTATCAGTGGAATAGACACAGGCATCGGTAAAACTTATGCGACGGGTTATTTAGCGAAATTGTGGAATGAGCAGGGCCAAAAAACTATTACCCAAAAGTTGATCCAAACAGGCAATGTCGATATTTCTGAGGATATAGAACAACATCGTCAAATTATGGGCACGGGGTTGTTGGTCGAAGATGAAACCAAACTCACGATGCCTGAAATATTTAGTTATCCTGCGTCGCCACATCTCGCCACCAAAATCGATGGACGTGACATTGATTTTGCTAAAATTGAATATGCGACAAAACGTTTAACTGAAAAATATGACAACGTTTTACTCGAAGGTGCGGGAGGGTTGATGGTGCCATTGACTACGGACCTTTTAACCATCGACTATGTTGTAGAGAAGCAATATCCCGTTATTTTGGTGACTTCGGGGCGTTTGGGCAGCATTAACCATACGATTTTAAGTTTGGAAGCACTAAAAAGTCGTGGCTTAGCACTTTATGCACTGGCTTATAATTTAAATGATGAATCGCAAGATGCATTGATTTCTAGAGATACTGCTGAATATTTAAAAGCATATTTAGCCAAACTCTTTCCAGAGGCGTTATGGATTGATGTTCCTGTATTGGCATAATGGGCTAACTCTATATATTGACAATGATTGGGTGTAATTATGACGGATCATGCGTTTATAGAACTTGCGATTCAACTTGCGAAAGAAAATATTGAGCAAGGTGGGCGACCATTTGGTGCTGTGATCGTTAAGCATGGTGCTGTGGTGAGTACAGGGGTGAATGAAATATTAATCTCAGGCGATCCGACATCTCATGCCGAGTTAAATGCATTAAGACAAGCCGCACAAAATTTAAATACGACGTCTTTGAAGGACTGTGTCGTTTATGCGAGCGGACAACCGTGTCCAATGTGTTTGGCAGCTCTGCGAATGGTTGGAGTTGAAAAAATTGTGTATGCCTATTCAAATGCTGATGCAGAAGCCTATGGCTTATCTACAGCAGAGATTGCCGAAAAATTAAGACTTGAACCGCATAAACAGGACGGGTTGAGTTTTAGCCAGTTAAAGCCAAACTCTGATCATGAGCTATATGATTTTTGGAAGCAGAAAAATACTTAATAAATACTATGTGTTTATTCCTGAGTCACCAACTCTATAGTTTCTTTGAAGAATTAAAAAAGCCAACTGAGGTCATCAGTTGGCTTTTTTGTTGGGGGCAGCAATTATTGATTTGCTGAGACCCCAATTTTTTTGACATTCAAACGTTGTGCTGCTGCCATCACCATAGCGACATCTTTATATTCTGTCATTTTGTCAGGTTGCACTTTGATCGTATCTTGATCTGCTTGTTGTGCAACACCAGCAAAAAGTGTTTCTAAAGCTTGCTTATTGGCAACGGCTTGTCCATTCCAAAACAATTTACCTTGCGCATCAATCCGTAAAGTGACCGGCTCAGGCGGCTTTTCATTGGTTGGCGGTGGCGTACCGTTTGGCAAATCAATATTGATCGAGTTATTTGGAATTGGAATTGTGATAATAAACATAATGAGCAAAACCAACATCACATCGATCAATGGCGTCATGTTGACGTCCAACATAACATCATCGTCTTTATCGGAACCGACATTCATTCCCATACCTTGTCCCTCATCCGATTATGGTGCGGCAACAGGGGTGGTGACAAAAGCAATTTTGCCAATTCCTGCTGCTTGTGTTGCACTAATGACTTCATCAATCGCTTCATATTTTGTCACCTGATCGCCACGGATATGAACTTCAGGTTGCGGACGCTTTTTAGCTTCCGCTTGTAGTCGACTGATCAGCGTATCTTTATCTGCAATGTATTTTTCATTCCAGAAGATATCGCCATTTTTATTGACAGCAATCTGAATATTGATCGGTTTAGTTTCATAAGGCGTGTTCTTTTCCTCAGGCAACTTCACCGGAACTGTATGGATTGCAACAGGTACTGTAATTAAGAAAATAATGAGCAGCACCAACATAATATCAACCAAAGGTGTTGTATTAATGGCTGAAATTACATCATCTTCGTCACCATCTGAATTGACCATCATTCCCATGGCTGATGCCTCTCTTATTTGGTGTCGTTATTATTGTTTTTGATCTCACCGCTTAAAAGTACGGTATGTAGATCTGAACCAAAGGTACGAACATTATCTAGAACTGCTTTATTACGACGCGTTAACCAGTTATAGCCAAGAACCGCAGGTACTGCTACAGCCAAACCAATTGCCGTCATAATTAGGGCTTCACCGACTGGGCCTGCAACTTTATCAATAGATGCTTGACCTGAAATACCAATTGCCGTTAAAGCATGGTAAATACCCCAAACTGTACCGAACAAACCCACAAATGGTGCAGTCGAACCGACAGTTGCGAGAAAAGCCAATCCACCACTTAAATGGCTTTGAATTTTATCGATAGCACGCTGGATTGAAATAGTCACCCATGTGTTGAAGTCGATACGTTCCAGCAGATTACCGCCATGTTTTTTGGTTGAATTAATGCCTTTTTCTGCAATAAAGCGGTATGCACTCGATTCGTCTAAGGTTTCTGCTGCGCTATCAATTGAAGCTGCATCCCAAAATTTAGCTTCGGCTTCTTTGCCTTGACGTTTAATTTTAGTTTGTTGAATAAATTTAGTGACCATGATGTACCAAGTTCCAATCGACATCAGGACCAAGATAAAGAGTGTCGATTTAGCAACGATGTCACCTTCACGCCATAGTGCTTCTAAGCCATACGGGTTATAGACTTCTTTGGTTGCTGTAGGCATTGGTGGCGGTGCAGGTGTATTTGTTGTATTCGTAGTTTCTACTTGTGTTGTTGCAGTATTTGCAGATTCTTCAGCAAACGCTGCTTGCAGAGGGAGTAATGTACTTGTTGCTAAAACTGTAGCAGATGCAAAAATACGCGCAGATTTCATCATTTTATTCATTTATATTCTCCAAATTTTTGTAGATTTATTAATCAAGTTTAAATTCGTATTCAATATCAAACCAATCTTCAACTGGCTCACCATTTTTGAGTGCAGGCTTAAATGTACATAAGCTGAATGCTTTGCTAGCAGCCTTATCTAGAGATTTAGTACCACTCGATTTTTTGACCTTCACTTGTTTCGCACTGCCGTCAGGCCCAACCAATACAGAGATGCGGACAGTTCCTACTTCTTCTGCCATTGCAGCTTCACGAGGGTAATCTGGTTCTTTACATCCAACGCTTCCCTCAGATGCACCACGTGTTTCTCCAGCAGGTTTGGGTGCAGGCGCAGGTGCCGGAGCTGCCGCAGCGACTGGTGCAGGTGCTGCAACAGGGCTAGGAGATGGAGAGGCTGTAGGCGTAGGTGTTGAAACGGCTTTAACTGTTTGTGTTGGTGCAGCTTTTTCAACAACCTTTTGTTCAGGTTGAGGGTCTGGTGTTTTGAGCACTTCCTTAACGAGTTTTGGTAGTTCAGGTGGTTTTTCAATTGGTTTCGGTTTTTCTGGCTCAGGTTTTTTATCTTGAATAATGATTAATTCAACAGGTTCTTCTACAGTTTTCTCACCTTTTTTGGACAGGCCAGTAATTAATCCGTAGAGTACAATGAGATGCAGAAGAATGACTGCCCCAATTCCGATCAGGCGTTTGCCGGAATTATTTTCTAATTCGGAAAAGCTTTTGCCCATTACTACTCCTGAAATGTGAGACAAACAATCAATAGTGAAATTGGCACTTGAGATATAAGTGTTTTTTGCATTTTTTATGTTTGACTAATTAATTAAATAAATAGTGCCAGTACAATTCCTGTTGGAATCGTACTGGCAAATTTAGCTTTTAGAACTTGTAAGTACCACGGACATAGAATGTACGACCAGTAGGATCGCTATAACGAGGGTCATAGCCATATTGGAAGTTATCTAATACGTTCGATGCAGCAGGCTCTTCAGCAAATAGGTTTTTGATACCACCAGTGATTTCTAAGTTTTTGAAACCACTGTATGTTCCTGCAACGTTATACAGTGTGTAATCAGGCACACGGTGTTTATCAAATTTTTCTTCGCCGATTTGGTTTTGGTCATCGTAGCCACGGAAGAACTGTTGTTCGAAGATGATTTTCCAGTTTTCATAGCTCCAATTTAGGTTCGCTGTGTGCTTCCAACGTAAAACAGCAGGGTCGTCATACACACCCACTAAGCCTTCCCAATCACCGCCTTTTTCTTCTTGGTAGTCATTTTTGATGACATAGGTACCATTAATGCCAAAGCCAAAACGACCTGTCGCGGTTAATGGTGAAAGATAATCTAAGCTAATGTCGATACCTTGAGTTTTAATACCCCCTGTATTCATTAGAATGGTATTGATGTATTCAATACGACCATCGGCACCACGCACGAATAATGAAGCATATTTCTCAGGATCTTCAAAAATTGAAGTTTCACCCACTTGGCCAACTAATTCTTCAATTTCAATGTTGTAATAATCAACAGCTAAAACTAAGTTTTTAATTGGTTCGTAAACAAAACCTGCGGTAAATGTTTTAGATTCTTCTGGCTGAAGATCTGGGTTACCACCTTGCATACGGTAGAATTGAGTATTACATTCGGTTTGATATTGAGGTGAAGTTGGATTACCGCCTGGACAAAGGACAGGGTCGTTATATTTTGCACCAGTGTAGGTTTTGCTTTGTTGCGCATTAATTTCCCAAAGGCTTGGAGCACGGAAACCAGTACTGTAGGTACTACGGAACATAAGTTGCTTCATTGGTTCCCAACGAATACCGACTTTTGGATTGAAAGTGTCGCCAAAATCGCTGTAGTCGTCATAACGTGCTGCAAGTTGAGCTTCAATCGTTTTGGTAATTGGAATTTGAAGCTCAGCAAAAGCGGCAGTAATATCTCGGTCACCTTTACTCAGAGGTTTATCAGGGTCAATACCACTACCCGGTACAAGGCGTACTAACTCAGAGTTTACTTTTGCTTCCCAATCTTGAGTTGTAAAACTTCCACCAAATGCAAAACCAACATCACCAGCTGGTAAGGTGTAAATCGGGCGGCTCACGGTAAAGTCAAATGTTGTGGAATCAAGTGTTGCTTCGTTTGTTGTACCACTCACATTTAATGAGTTCCAAACGTTAGCATCTGCAGATGGACCAAATGGGTTGATTGTGCCGTCATTTAATCCTTCTTGTAGTTTGTTACGATTTAAGTATCCACTAACAAAGCTATCCGATGCTTCGCCTTTTGCATAAGTTACGCCACCGTTGATATCCCAACCGTATGCTTCACCTTCAAGTCCAGCAAAAATACGATGAGATTCATTGATAGATTGTGAAACACGGTTACCGGCTTGAGAGCGTAAGTAGAGTTGTAATGGATCACCACTTAGACCATCTACGCCAGGTGTAATGCCCATTCCAGGATAATATTGGCTAGAGTCTGGAAGAGTAACAGAGCGGCTGTAGACGTCTGGGGCAATAGAAGTCGTCACTTTGCTTTTTGCATAGACATATTCACCAATAGCGTTGAAGTTATCGCTAAGTTTGATGGTTGCACGACCAATTGCAGACAAGTCCTCAGTTTCTGGCTGAATACCAATTAAAGCTTGTGTATTGAGGAAGCAGAGTCCGCCATCTTCAGTGACATTGGTTAAATTATTACAATTCGCTGCACCACCATACGGGTTCGCTAATACACCTTCAGGATTTCCGTCTGCATCTAAAGGCCCGCCGTTTGGATCAAGAAAGTTAGCAGGGAAGCCATTTGCTGAACCAGCATCGATACCTAACTCAGGTAGAAGGCCACCACGACGGCTGACTTTACGGTCTTTTGCCATAATTTCTTTGGCTTTACGGTAGTCAATTGCGCCATAAACGTTAAAACCTTGTTCATCTAAGTCGCCATAGCCACCAAAAATCGAAACATCGTATTCTTCGCCGCCTTTATCTTCTGGTTTGAGTAAACCACCGCTAATACCTAAACCTGTGTATTGCTTTTTAGTAATAAAGTTAATTACACCTGCGATTGCATCTGCACCATAAATTGCAGAGGCACCATCACGTAAAACCTCAATACGTTCAACCATTGCAAGCGGAATGGTATTTAAGTTGGTCTCAGAGGTACTAAATGGGCTATAAGCCAAACGACGTCCATTGAGTAAGACGAGGGTTTTATCCGATCCAAGACCACGTAAGTTTGCTGTTGAGCCTGAAGTATTACTTGCACCAACGTTTTGCGCTGTACTGTAACCTGCTTGGTTCGCACTAATTTTAGTCAATGCTTCTTCAGTTGTTGTGACCCCTTGTTTAGTTAATTCTTCAACTTTAATCACGGTAATTGGTGAAGAGCTTTGTGCGGAAACCCCTTTAATTGAAGAGCCCGTTACAGTTACTTTGGCTACTTTCGTTGACTTAACTGTTTCTTCTTCATTTGTTTCTGCTGCATGCGCTAAAGATAAACACAGCATACTTAAACTAAGAGTACTTAATTTAAGTATTGTTTTGCTAAATGGTGTGCCCCCCACAGATTTAGCATTTTTTTTCTCTTTCATAGTAAAAGTATTCCTTTTTGTTGTAGTTAGCGATATTGCTTGATTCTTTTTAAGCAATTCAAGTGCCATATTTATATTTAAATTTTATTTTCAAATATAAAATACTGATAAATATCTACATTATTGATTTTAAATTGGAGAAATTTAAGATGAACGGTAAGTATATTTTTTAAAATTATCCTTTTGATTGGGGTTTATTGGGAATTTAACATTTGATCAAAAAAAAATTTAAAAACATGATTAGGTGCAAATTAAACCATAAAAAGTGTGATTTAATTCATATTTATGTGTTTGATTTATAAGGCTAATAAGAGAAATAAATAAAAAATAAAAACTATAAATTCAGTGGCTTAGTTGTCTTTTATCTGTCATTTCATCTGATCGTGATCCATTATGAATCAGGAATGTATTATATTTGTGCAAAATATGCTTGGATGCGTTCAACAACAAGAGTTGAATTTTTGATAAAAACGAGCTTTACTCGGAAAGTCGCTATTAGTATAAATTTATCTTAAAAAATGAATTTAAAAGGATATTTAATTCAGATAACTTTCAACCAAGGAGTGGTGGCATGAATTTCGCTTTATATTAATGAGTGTATTAAGTTCTATGTTTAAAACTTAATTTAAACTGGTTCGTTTTATTTTAGTGAGGGTGGCTTTATTTAAAGTCTGCTTGCGGCTTTGTATTATTAAAAAATCATCAGAAAGGAAAAGGTTTGGAAACTAGAAAATTTAAAATAGCGCTCCTTGCATTATTAATTTCAACAGGGATGATGGCCGAGGTTCAAGCTTCTGCACAATCGAATAAAGTTTTAAATATTGCATTTGAAGCACCTGATGATGGTTTTGATATGGTCAAAACCTATAATTATTATAGTGGCAATATTGCGGAAGCGATTTTTGAACCCTTATTAAAATATGACTATCTAGCACGTCCTGTTGTTCTTGTTCCAAATACCATTGAAGCGATGCCAAAGATTGAACAAGAAGGAAAAGTCTATACCTTCAAAATCAAACGAGGCATCCATTTTTCAGATGATCCAGCCTTTAAGGGGAAAAAACGCGAGCTGGTTGCGCAAGATTACATTTACGCAATTCAGCGAATTTTAGATCCAGCTAACCGTTCTCCGACTTATTCATTTATTGATGGCAAGATCTTAGGGGGGGATGCGGTCGTTGCGGATGCAAAAAAGTCAGGAAAATTTAATTACAATGCAGCAATTGCCGGCCTAAAAGCGATAGATCCTTATACTTTGCAAATTACTTTGACGCGCCCTGACTATAATTTCCAATATATTTTGGCCTATGTTACGTTTGGAGCAGTTTCAAAAGAAGTTGTTGAATTTTATGGCAATAAAATTGCACAACATCCTGTAGGAACGGGGCCGTATCAGCTCAGTAAATATGTGCCACGTAGCAAGATCGAACTGGTTGCAAACCCGAATTATCGTGGTTTTGTTTGGAATTTTAAATCGACAGGCACAGCTTGGGACAATCAGTTAGTTAAAGAAATGAACGGGAAGAAAATGCCGCAAATCGGCAAAGTTTCCGTCAGTATTATTGAAGAAGAACAGTCACGGTGGTTAGCATTTAAAACAGGGCAGCTGAATTTTGATAAATTGACCTCAAATGCAGTACCGCAAGCCTTAGATTCGCAAAATAAACTTAAGCCTGATATGCAAAAGCTCGGCATTAAGCATTATCCAAATAAAGATGCTGAAATCACCTACAGCATGTTCAATATGCAAGACCCGCTTGTCGGTGGTCAAAGCCTTGAAAAGATTGCGTTACGCCGTGCTATCAGCATGTCATACAATCAAGCTGAAGCGATTAAACAGTTATATCAAGGGCAGGCCGTAAAGGCTGAAATGTTTTTGCCAGAAGGTGTGAGTGGCTTTAATCCAAAATATCGCAGCAGTTTGGGATATAACCCATTGCTGGCCAATAAATTACTGGATCGATTTGGGTATAAGAAAGGTGCTGATGGTTATCGAACCTTGCCCGATGGTAAAGCGTTGACCTTAAAAATAAATACTGAAAATAGCTCTAAATCAGTGATTCAATCTGAGTTGTGGAAAAAAAATCTCGATGCCATTGGGATACGGGTACAGTTTAAGGTCAGTAACTTTGCTGATAATTTAAAAGAAGCAATGCAATGTAAATATATGATGTGGTCAGGAGCGTGGATTGCAGATTATCCTGAAGGGGAGAACTTTGCTCAATTACTATATGGGCCAAATTCAGGACAAGGGAATTTAAGTTGTTATCAATCTAAAGCTTATGACGCTTTATATAAACAAGCAATTGTGTTGAAACCTAAAGATCGTGAACCTTTTTATGAAAAAATGAACCGTCAAATTGAAGCGGATAACCCTTGGATTATCCATTCTACACGGATTCGTAATTGGTTAATTCACCCTGAAATTCAGGGGTATAAAACACATCCAATGATGAACACCAGTTGGCAATATCTCGATATTCAGCCTAGTAAAAAATAATTGAGTCAGGATTACAATGAAGCGAAATTCGAATTTTACGCTAACCAAATTTGCTACAGCGTGTTTGATGGGGGGAGTGCTATTCAGTGCGATGCCGACATTAGCAATGGCAAAGAATCCAGCAGATCCAAATAAAGTTTTACGTCATATTTTCCCTGTCGCAGAAACAGGTTTTGACCCAGTTGGCGTACATGATCTGTATTCTGCACATGTGAATACCTCAATCTTTGAAACCTTATATACCTATGACTATTTAGCATCACCAGCAAAGTTGGTTCCTAAAACGGCGGCTGCGATGCCAGAAATCAGTGCTGATGGTTTGACTTATACCATTCGCCTGCAAAAAGGCATTTATTTTGCTGATGATCCTGTGTTTAAGGGCAAGAAAAGAGAGTTAACCTCGGCTGATTATGCATATACCTTTAGACGTTTAGTCGATCCACAACTTCGCTCACCAAACAGTTGGCTACTCGATGGCCGCATTTTAGGCATGGAGAAGGTTTTAGATAAGGCGAAAAAAACAGGTAAGTTTGACTATGATGCACCAATTGAAGGCATACAAACCCCTGATCGGTATACCCTTGTCATTCGTTTAAATTCTCCAGATCAAAACTTTCCAATGTTATTGGCTCATCAACCTGCATCGGCTATGGCACGTGAAGTGGTCGAAAAATATCGAGACAAAGCGGGTTTTGTGATGGGTAAACCGGTGGGTACAGGGCCATATATTTTGACGCGCTGGACACCTGGCTCACGAATTATTTTAAAGGCCAATCCCAACTATCGTGGTTTTGTCTGGGACTTCAAGGCATCAGATGCCAAAGATGAAAAGATCGTAAAAGCCATGCAAGGCAAAAAAATGCCACAAATTGGTGTGATTGATATTCAGGTGATGGAAGAATCACAATCACGTTGGTTGACCTTTGCAAAAAATGAAGCTGATTTGTTGGTGCTCGATGGAGATTTGTCGGTACAAGCCTTAAAAGATGGAGAGCTAAAGCCTGAGTTGGCTAAAAAAGGCATCCAAATGTCGCGCATTTCTGACCCCTCTATCGACTATCACTATTGGAATATGCAAAACCCTGTGGTTGGTGGTTTTAGTAAAGAAAAAATTGCATTACGTCGTGCAATGGCGATGGCTTATTCAGCAGATAATCAAATCAAAATTTTGATGAATGGTGATGCGCAAAAATTACAAAGCCCAATTCCATTCGGTGTTGTCGGCTATGACCCGAATTATAAGTCGAGTATTCCATATTCGGTCAAAGCGGCAAATTTATTGCTCGATCGTTATAACTATAAAGTCGGCGCAGATGGTTGGCGTACTCAACCGAATGGTAAACCGCTAACGATTGAAATGACGATAGCGGGCAATAGTAGCCGTAGTCAGCAGTCGGGCGAATTTTGGAAGAAAACTTTTGATAGCATCAAAATAAAAATGACAACAAAGTCGATGCCATTTGCAGAAGCTTTAAAAGCCGAAAAACAGTGTAAAACCATGTTTAAAGCATCTGCATGGATCGCAGACTATCCAGATGCAGACAATTTTATGCAATTGTTCTATGGCAAAAATATTAATGTCACCAACAACGGCTGTTCAAAAATACCTGAATACGACCGTTTATATGAACAAACACAGCGTATGAAACCGGGACCAGAGCGGGATGCAGTCTATCGGAAAATGTCACGCATATTAGAAGTGTATATGCCTGTCCAAATTAATTATGCACGTTACCGTAGTGTGTTGTCGCAACCACGCGTGATTGGTTATAAAAAGCATCCAATTTTGGCAACAGAATGGATGTACATCGATATTGACCCGAAAAAATAAAATGGAACAAAACTGGAGAAATTATGAAAAATAAAGCTTTGAAACTCACCACCCTCAGTATGTTGATGATCGGCGCTAGCCAATTCGTTCAAGCCGAAGATTCAATACGGAGTACTTTGCCAAAGTTCCAAGCCAAAGAAATACCTGCGCTGTGTGATGCCAAAATTCAGCAAGTGAAAACAGATTTAGCGGCATTTGAGCAAAAAAAGATAAAAAATAATGCAAAAGCAGCACCTGTTTTGGCGGAGTGGGATCAAATTTTTGCCAAATTTGAAGATTTTTATGGACCAATCGGACTATATAGCAACGTCGATCCTGATGAGGCTTTACGTAAGGCTGCGGAAGATTGTGAAATTAAAATTATGGAGTTTCAAACTTCGGTTTATCAAAATCCAAAACTTTATGAGCAAATTAAAAAACTCAAAACCAATGACGAAATTGATAAAAAAATGCGTCAAGACATCTTGGATGGTTTTGAAAATACAGGGGTGCAATTTACACCTGAAAAACGTGCACGTTTGAAAGCTATCTTTGATGAATTGGCAAAAATTGAACAAGAATATGCGCGTAATGTACGAGATAATAAAGAAAAACTGGAGTTTACACCGGCGGAGTTGAAAGGCTTGCCAGACAGCTATATTTCGGGCTTAAAGAAAAATGAAAAGGGCAATTATTTGCTCGGTTTTGAATACCCAGAATACCGTCCATTTATGGAACTAGCAGAAAGTGATGATGCGCGTAAGCGTTACCAAACTGCATTCACGCGTCGTGGTACTGAGAAAAACTTAGTATTGTTAAAGCAAGCAATGGATTTACGTTATGAAATTGCGCAGCTCTTTGGCAAAAAAAGCTATGCCGAATGGGTGTTGCAACACCGTATGGCAAAAGACCCTGAAACAGTGAATAAGTTCTTAGCCGATGTTCATCAAACGGTGGCACCTTTAGAGAAAAAAGAAGTTGAGACTTTACGTGAGTTCAAAGCGAAAAGCCTGAAAATTCCACTCGAAAAAGCTGAAATCAATCGCTGGAGTGAGAGTTATTGGAGTGAAAAACTTCGCAAAGAAAAGTATCAAATCGATCAAGAAAAATTGCGTGACTATTTCCCAACCCAAGCATCTCAAGAATGGATTTTTGCCATTTCATCTGACCTTTATGGTATTGAATTTAAGCCTGCGAAAGTTGATGTTTGGCAGTCAGAAGTTGAATATTATGATGTAAAAGATAAAAAGACCGGTGAGCTGCTTGGTGGTTTATATATCGATAAATACCCACGTGAAGGGAAGTACGGTCATGCAGCTGTTTGGGGCGTAAAAGGTGGTAGTACCTTGACTAAGCGTAAACCGATTTCTGCTTTAGTGACCAACTTTAACCGTAAAGGTTTAAATAGTGATGAACTTGAAACCTTTGTTCATGAGTTTGGTCATGCTTTACACGGTATTTTGTCCAATACACGCTATGCATCTCAATCGGGGACTTCAGTAGAGCGCGACTTTGTAGAAGCGCCTTCACAAATGTATGAAGAGTGGGCACGTCGTAAAGAAACTTTATCTACGCTTGCAAATTACTGTAATCCAGCGTGTCCACCTGTAGATGATGCCCTGATTAATAAATTAAAAGCAGTTCATAGCTATGGACGTGGTTTACATTATGCACGTCAAGCCTTGTATGCAAAATATGATATGGCACTTCACTCATCAGATGCTTTGAGTGTTAAACCTTTAGATGTTTGGAAGAAAATGGAAGGCGAGACAGCTTTAGGCTATGTCTCAAGTACTGAATTCCCAGGACAATTCAACCATATCATGGGCGGTTATCAAGTTGGCTATTATGGCTATATGTGGTCTGAAGTGATGGCACTCGATATGTTGTCTGCTTTCGGAGATAACCTAAATAACCCTGAAGTGGGACAACGCTACCGCAAAACGATCTTGTCGCAAGGTGGTCAATATGAAGCAGAAAAATTGGTGCATGATTTCTTAGGTCGTAAACCTGATAACAAAGCTTTCTTTGATGAAATTACTGGACAACGAGTGAAGTAAGGACAACTTTATGCTGGCATATATCATACGGCGTATATGGCAGATGATCCCAACGATGTTGGGGGTTGTTCTGCTCATATTCTTCTTATTTAACTGGGTAGGTGGGGACCCTGCATATATTCTAGCAGGCAAAATGTCGAACCCAGAGCAAATTGAAAACATCCGTCAACAGTTGGGGGTTGATCAACCCTATTATGTACAATTGTGGATTTTCATTAAGCAGATTTTAACTTTTGATTATGGAATGAGTTGGAGTACAGGTGAGTCGGTGTCAGATATTATTTTGACCCGTCTAGGACCGTCACTGACGATTTTAATTCCTTTAACTATTTTGCAAACGATCATTTCAATTGGTTTGGCACTTGCTGTGGCTTCAGTTCGTGGCACATTAACCGATCGTATGATTATGATGCTTTGTACGATTGGTATGTCGATCAGTATTTTGGTTTACATTATTGTTTTCCAATACGTATTTGCATATCAGTTGAGTTGGTTTCCGGTTCAAGGCTGGAGTGATCACTTTAGCGAAAACTTATTTAAATACGGTTTACTGCCTATATTAATTATGTTGGTGGTGAGTATTGCGCCAACTTTGCGCTTATACCGCAGTTTTGTATTGGATGAAGTCAATCAAGACTATGTTCGAACTGCGCGCGCAAAAGGTGTGGGTGAAAGCCGTATTTTAGGTGTACATGTACTGCGTAACGCCTCAATTCCAATTATTACCGATGTCATGTCGAGTCTACCGGCACTGCTGATAGGCGCTTTCCTGATTGAACGATTCTTTGGTATTCCGGGTATTGGTCGTGAAGTCATTATTGCTGTTGAACGCAGTGACTTCCCTGTCATTAAGGCGATTACAGTCTACGTTGCAGCGGCTACAATGATTTTTAACTTAATCGCGGATTTGATTTATAAACTTGTCGATCCTCGCGTTCAGTTGAAGTAGGTGGCCTATGCTAGGAATATTCAATAAGACCAAAGCAACGGCATCAACACCTGCATCGACTGGCTTGTGGAAGTTGGCGATGCGACGCCTAAAGGCCGATAAATTAGCGATGGTGTCGTTGTTCGTTGTACTGTGCTATTTCGTGGTGTTGTTATTGTCGATGACAGGCATGGTTGCATCCAATTGGAATAAAGAAGTGGCTGTGAGTTATGCACCTCCAAGTTTTATTGGGGCGGAACTCAATGAAACAGCCAAAACCAAAGCATCAGCAGAAGATATGGCATTGCCTGAAAATCCTGTTGATCCTTTAAAGGATGTAATTGCTGAACTGAATGCAGAGATTGCAACTGAGCAAGATGGTGCCAATGCAATTGACTACTATGGCGTTGTCGATCCACTAGCAGAAGATATGAAAGCGATTGATCAGCAATTGGGTGGCCATTTGTTAGATCAACAAAGCGAGCTAAAACAAACTTTACCGTTTGGTGCGGATAAATGGGGGCAGGATGTCCTGCAAAAAACCATTAAAGGTGCTGAAACATCTATTATTGTTGGCGTGGTAGCTGCATTACTTGCTGTCGTGATTGGGACAATTTTAGGGGCAATTTCTGGCTATTTCGGTGGTTGGGTCGATGATATTTTAAACTGGTTTTATAACATTTTTACCTCGATTCCGTATTTGCTCTTGGTTCTTGCGATTGCAGCTGTATTACAACAAAAGGGGATTTTATCGATTGTCCTCATTCTAGGGCTTACTGGATGGACGGGGGTGTATCGCCTGATTCGTGCAGAGTATATGAAGCATACTTCGCGTGAATATGTGCTCGCTGCCAAAGCGATAGGGGTGAGTCATTTCCGACGTATCTTTGTGCATATCTTTCCTAACGTTAGTCATATTGCATTGGTGCAAATTTCGATTTTAGTGGTGGCCTTTATTAAGTCAGAAGTGATTTTGAGCTTCTTGGGATTTGGCGTTCCTGTTGGGGTTGTGTCATGGGGAAGTATGCTTAATGAAGCACAAAGTGAATTGATTTTAGGTAAATGGTGGCAACTTATCGCAGCATCTGTAGCGATGGCGGTTTTGGTTACGGCATTTTCGATGTTTACTGATGCACTGCGTGATGCATTAGATCCAAAATTGAAATAAGGAGGAGTAAAGGATGACGGAACAAAATCAAACTGTTAAACCAACGCTCCTCAGTGTTCAAAACCTGAAAGTGAGCTTTAAAGCCGAAGATAAAAGTTATATCGAAACGGTCAAAGGAATATCTTTTGACATTCCTGCCAATACAACTGTGGCGCTTGTGGGAGAATCTGGTAGTGGCAAGTCGGTGACCTCGTTGGCAACCATGGGGCTGTTGCCACGTGATCAAAGCCGTATAGATGCAAGCAGTAAAATAGTTTTTGAAGGGCAGGATTTACTGAGTCTGTCTCCAAGAGAAATGCGTAATATCTGTGGTAAAGATATTGCGATGATTTTTCAGGAACCGATGTCGTCACTCAATCCAGTCTTTACGGTGGGTGATCAAATTGCCGAAGTATTACGACTTCATCTAGGTATGGGACGTAAGCAGGCAAGAGCACGGACTTTGGAATTATTGAAGGAAGTGGGTATTCCTTCTCCTGAAACGAAAATTGATGCCTATCCTAGCCAAATGTCAGGTGGCCAACAACAGCGGGTCATGATTGCAATGGCAATTGCATGTGAGCCGAAGTTATTGATTGCCGATGAGCCAACCACAGCACTTGATGTGACGATTCAAAAGCAAATTTTAGATTTACTTGAAGCCTTGCAAAAGAAACGTGAGATGTCGATGCTATTCATTACGCATGATTTAGCATTGGTAAGCGAAATTGCCGATCAGGTGATTGTCATGCGTCATGGAGAAATCCGTGAACAAGGCTTGGTCAATGAAGTGCTCGACCATCCTAAAGATATTTACACACGCGCTTTGCTCAAGTGCCGTCCGCAGATGTCAGAACGTCCTTATAAATTACCGATGATCAGTGATTTTATGCGTCAAAATGGTGATGAGCTGATTGAGGATGTGCATTTATCAGAAGAAACCCGTAGACAACGAACGCGTGGTCTCACAGGTAATGAACAGATTATCTTAGATGTCAAAGACCTGAAAAAATCGTTTTATAGCCGCAAGGGTTTATTTGGTAAGGATGAATATCAGGCGGTCAAAGGTGTCTCGTTTCAACTGGCGAAAGGTAAAACGCTCGGGTTGGTTGGAGAATCTGGCTCAGGTAAAACCACAATCGGCCTTTTACTGATGCGTCTACAGGAAGCGACAGGTGGTCAGGCGCTGTTTGAAGGTCATGATATTTTGGCGATGAGCGAAAAAGAATTTACCCAATATCAGCGCAAAATACAGATCATTTTCCAAAACCCATATGCTTCGCTTAATCCACGTTTTACGGTGGGTCAAATTCTGATGGAGCCGATGCAAGTGCATCAGATAGGGAAGGATGATGCAGAACGAGAGCAAATGGCGTTTGATTTACTAGAGCGTGTCAGTTTGCCTGCCCAAGCATTTTATCGATATCCACATGAGTTTTCTGGTGGTCAGCGTCAACGTATTGCCATTGCACGATGCTTGACCTTAAAGCCTGAAATTTTGATCTGTGATGAGTCTGTCTCTGCCCTAGATGTTTCGGTTCAAGCCCAAGTTCTGAATTTATTGCAAGATTTACAAGATGAATTTGGTTTGAGTTATATCTTTATTTCACATGATTTATCTGTGGTGAAATATATTTCTGACCAAATCATGGTGATGAACCATGGTGATATCGTTGAAATTGCAAACTCGGATGAGTTGTATCAATCACCTCAGCATGAATATACCAAGCGTTTGCTGAATGCGATTCCACAAACCACTGAACAATTTGTTTAGTGTTGGTATAAAAAACCGCTCAAATGAGCGGTTTTTTTATACTTAAGAAATTAAAATTTCTTAAAGCCTTTGTTGTTTCCGCTAAATGCGCGACTTGGCACAGAGTCATTACGACGCTCACGATTGCCAAAATTGTCGTTACGACGTTCACGGTTACCGAAGTTTTCACTGTTGCGATCATTACGGTTATTGTTGAAACCGTCGTTGCGACGCTCTGAACGGTTAAATCCATTGCCTTGGAAACCACCTTCAGTACGACCAGTACGACGTTCGCCACGGTTATCTTGATAACCATTGCTTTGTTGTGGCTGGTTTTCGTCACTGTCACGACGTTGTTGGCGTAAGTAACCACCACGACGTGCAGCCATTGGTTTGTCTTGCATACGTTCAGTACGACGTTTCGCCATACCAAACAGGCCAGTACCTTGACGTGGTTTAAGCTCAACAGACTTGGTCAAGTTGTCGATATCTTGTTTATCTAGCTCGATCCAGCGACCAGTACGCAGTTCGCGTGGCAGAATTACTGAACCATAACGTGTACGTAAAAGACGGCTCACTTTTAAGCCTTGAGATTCGAAAATACGACGAACTTCGCGGTTACGACCTTCTTTTACGACCACTTGATACCAACGGTTAATACCGTCACCACCAATTTCAGAGAATGACTCAAATTTTGCTGGACCATCATCTAAAACAACGCCTTGTAACATGTTGTTTTTTAATTGAGGAGTGACTTCACCCATGACACGAACGGCATATTCACGTTCGATTTCGCTAGAAGGGTGCATTAAACGGTTCGCCAGTTCACCGTCATTCGTGAACAGCAATAGACCTGTAGAGTTAATATCTAGACGACCCACCATCACCCAACGATCACCTGTAATTTGAGGTAATTGTTCAAATACCGTTGGACGGTTTTCAGGGTCATTGCGTGAGCAAATTTCGCCTTCTGGTTTGTAGTAAATCAACACACGGCGACGAATTTCGTCTTCAATTTGGAACTGAACTTTACGACCATCGATGCGAAGCTCATCACCCGGTTCAATACGTTCACCCACTTGGGCAACTTGCCCATTTACGCTCACACGACCAGCGGCAATGACTTCTTCCATATAACGGCGAGAACCCAAACCAACGCGTGCGAGCACCTTTTGCAATTTTTCACTCATGACAGCATAACCTTAGAAATTATCATCAACAGTTCACCTATTTATGACTTCGGTGCATTCGCATCGAGGGCCATAAAAGCTTCCTTGGCATCCTGCAGGGGAGGCAATTGGCCCAAAGAGGTTAGACCAAAAGCATTTAAAAATTGAGGCGTTGTAACTAACAACGCGGGTCGTCCTGGGAGTTCACGAAAACCAGATTCTTTAATCCAGTTCCAGTCAAATAACGTACGTAAAATTTGACTATTGTTGGTCACCCCACGGATTTGCTCAATATCTGCGCGGGTTACCGGTTGATGGTAAGCAATGACAGAAAGAGTTTCGAGCAAGGATGGCGATAAACGAGTTGGTCGTTCAGGCCAGGTCTGTGCAATAATATTACGATATTTTGCACGTACTTGAAAACGGAAACCTTGAGCGGTTTCAACAAGTTCAATTGATCTGCCGTGTTGCAGCATTGAAAGCTGCTGCAAATATTGGCGTAATTCGGTTTTACTGAAACGGTCTTGGAAAGCCTCTTTTAAACGGGCAATACTCACTGCCGCTTCACTGGCAAAAATAATGGCTTCAAGCTGCATCAAAATTTCATGCAGATTATCTTCTGAAGACACCGCAGTCATTTGTTTAAGTTCAGTGTTCATGCACGTGCTCCCTGAATTGCAAGCGGTGCTTCTACACCTGATGCGACAATTTGGACTTTTTGTTGGCGTGTCAGTTCCAACACGGCCATAAATGTCACGACAACACCCATGCGGCCTTGGCTTGGTTTGAGTAAGTCCGCAAAATCTAATACTTCACCTGACTCAAGCTTAGTTTCAATATAAGCAATACGTTCTTCGAGTAAGACAGGTTCTTGTAAAATTTGGTGGGTAACTGGTTCTGGTCGATTAAAAACACAGAGTATGGCATCACGAAGTAATTGAATGTCATAGCCATCATTGGTTTCGACAATCGTTCCTAAACTGACATTGGTATCGAAAGTATCTCGATCCAACACTGACATTTGACCTAATCTTTCCGCAGCTTGTTTGATGCGCAAATACGTTTCTAAACGGTCAATCAATTCTTGTTTAGGATCTTGTTCATGTGCCGCGGTCGATTTAGGTTTTGGCAATAATAGACGCGATTTTAAATCGGCCAATAGGGCTGCCATCACCATATAGTCTGCAGTTAATTCAATATCTAGAGATTTCATTGCATCCATATAAGACAAATATTGGGATGCAATCGGGGCAATATCGACTTGTAATAAGTCGAAGCCATTTTTTTGAATCAGGTAAATCAGAAAGTCGAGTGGTCCTTCGAAATGCTCTAATAGAATTTCAAATGCAGCGGGTGGAATGTACAAATCTTCTGGAATAGCTTCTTGCCACTCATCCAAAACGCGAATGTGTGGAGCATCTTCCATAGAATTATGGACAGTTTGGTTCATTGCAATTATAGGCCACGCGAATTTTCAAAGGCATGCAGACAGCTTTCGCTTCGATCTCACATCGAAAGTAAAAGCACAAAAGTTATAGGGAATAGTGTAATGGAAAAATGCGTTTAAAGAAATTACTGAACGGTTGAATTGGGTAAAAAACATAAAATTTATAGGGAATAGGCTTTATTTATACACATGTAAAATTTTAAAGCTGTGATATCGATCACAACTTGTGTTAATTATAAATAATACACTCATCAATCCATGAACTTATTTAAGCTGTGATGTCTGGATGGTGGGCGTCTATCATGAAATGATTTGAATGAATTGACTAAAAGAATATTTGCTATGCCACAACAATATAATCAATGGGGTCAGGCCGTAGGGATGACGTTGGCGCAGTTTGAACCTTGCCAGTTCAGATGTAAAACCGAAGTGGGGCAATCTGTTCGGCTTATTCCGATGTTGCCCGATCAGCTTGATGACAGTTTTTTACAGCGGCTATGGTTGACTGTCCAACAAGAACCGGATGAACGCTGTTGGACGTATTTGCCTTATTGTCAAATTCAAAGCATGCAGCAATTGCGTGATTATTTTCAGCAATCCTTTCATTTTACCGGTTCGATGCATTATGTCATTGAGGTAGGTGATGCCATTGTAGGGTGGATTGGATTGCTCAATGTACGCCCAGCATATGCTGTCATCGAAATTGGCAATGTCTTTTTTTCAAGTTTAATGAAGCGATCAACCGCCGCAACAGAAACCATTTATCTATTGTTAAAAGCATGCTTTTCAGCGGGATATAGACGGGTGGAGTGGAAGTGTGATGACTTGAACACACCTTCGAAAAACGCTGCTTTGCGTTTTGGCTTTCAATTTGAAGGGTTGTTTCGTCAACATGTGATTGTGAAAGATCGTAACCGTGATACCGCTTGGTTTGCGATGTTAGATCAGGATTGGCCAATGTTGTCTCAAGCTTATGCAGCTTGGCTCAATACAAATAATTTTGATGAGCAAGGGCAACAAAAAATTCATTTAAAAGAATTTATGCAGCTTTATCGCGCTTGAGCAAAAGCCAACTATCAAGACTTTGAGCCTGTTAGTCATATCTTTTTTCAAGTGCAAATTCGATGATGTGCTGGCACTGCGCTTGCGAGCAGAGATTTTGACTTGATCGGTGTTTAAATAGTGATTTGACCGTTGATGCATGCAGAAAGTAAGAAAAAGCCTGCGGCTGTGTTGTCGCTGTTGGTAAAATTAAATTTTTATCTATTGCCCTTAGTTGAGCCGTGGATTCTAAAGTCCAAGGCTCAGTGGCATAAATGGCGAGATGATTGAGACGGTTTTGCTCGGAGACATTGAGGTCTGTCGCATTTTGGAGCTTGAGTAAAATTTGAAATAAAGTCATCAGGTCGATTCCTTTATCGAAAGGTGCTTTAACCGCGTTTTGAGCAGATGTATTTTACATGCTGTGCCTCTAATCGACAGCATGTGTTTAACAGGACATGTTATTCAAATGCACTGACATCACCGACACCACGGCGAATCACTTCTGGGTATTCACCTGCAAGGTTTACAACGCTAGTGGTATTTAAAGTACCTAAACCACCATCTATTAATACATCTATTCGTTTGCCGATTTGCAGTTCAATTTCATAAGGATCATCAATCGGTTCTTTTTGGCCAGGTAAAATTAAGGTCGATGTTAATAAAGGCTCACCGAGTTCTTTGAGTAATAATTGGCAAATCGGGTTGCTCGGAATGCGTAGTCCAATGGTTTTCTTTTTAGGATGCATTAAACGGCGAGGAACTTCACTGGTCGCAGGCAAAATAAAGGTAGTGACCGCAGGGGTGTTATTTTTCAATAAACGATACATGGCATTGTCGACTTTGGCATACGTGGCAATGTCAGATAAATCTGCACAAATAATCGCATATTGATGTTTAGCATCGAGCTGACGAATTTGGGCAATGCGTTCCATGGCATTTTTGTTCCCAATCTGGCAACCGATGGCATAGGCGGCATCTGTGGGATAAACCACCACATCGCCGGCACGAATCCGTTCAACGGCTTGCGTAATTAAACGGGGTTGAGGATTTTCCGGATGTATTCTTAAATGCAACATGTCGTTTTCCTCTTATTATTAAAAGCTCTAGACATTATGTCGCGGTCTATTTGCTTTGTGCAATGTGAAATGCAGTCAAATTGTATAATTTAATCAAGCATTTCACGTTGAAATTCATTCGCCTGTAACATTTTGCCAGCACGTGTACAGTGACAAATGCATTGGATAAAGCGCCAAGCATCGCGTGGAAGTTTGGCATCGCCCTTAAAATAAGCCTGTAATTGTGCGTAGACATTGTCTTTAAAGCTGCTGCCATCTCCTCCTTCACCAGTGAGGTTATCAAGTGAGACACGAAACTTGCGCCCAAAGGCTTTTGCAAATAACCATTCGATCGCTTGCGGCTTAATTTCTACCTGTTCAAAGAGGGCTTGTTGCTCTTTACTACGACCATCAGGTGCATACCAATAGCCTAAATCGGGAAGTAAACGACGTTGATCACCAGCAATAGTCCAATGACTAATTTCATGCAAGGCGCTATTGAAATAACCATGAGCAAATTGAATACGGGCAGGGCCGTTTGAATCAGCAGGAAAGTATTCGGGCTCAAAGTCACCTTTCACTAAGCTCACATTCAGGTGGGAAAACCAATGATTAAAGTGTAAGATGAGCCATGCGACGTGTTCTGTTTCTGTGGAAAGTTTCTCCCAAGCCGAGAGTTGCACTTGGTCGGTTGAAATGTCAGAATCAAGCGTTGAAATTGTGCTCATAAGTGATGAAACATTCACTTCTGTTTGCGGCTGCAACAGATGCATAACTTAAGTTACCCAAATGGTCTGTCTAAATAAGTACAAAATTGTATCTTAATCTTTGACAGAGTACTGATGAATTTGTAGAATTGCCGCCTTAATTATGTCAGCAAATACCTTTCCGGCACAGATTGAGCCGTTTAAATGGGCTGAACAGGGCTTTAAATGGTCAGGAACACTGCCATTATCTCGCTTTGTTCGTATTGCTCGTGAAGCTGTTGGATCAATTGATGATCAATTGATTAACATAGACTGTAAGCTATCAATGGATGCTTATCATCGCATTGTATGGCTAGATGGTCATGTTGAAACAAATGTTCCAATGGAATGCCAGCGTTGTCTGGATACTGTTGAGATTCCACTTGTTTTAAGTTTTCATCTAGCTCTTGTAGATGACGAGTCACTGATAGAGCGCTTGGATGAGGATGCTGATTTCATCGTTTTAGGTGAAAGTGAAGCAACAACCAAAGGTTCATATGATGCACCTGCGACTGCTGATTTACTCTCACTGATAGAGGATGAATTGTTATTGTTGATGCCTTTGTCACCTAAGCACGACGCTTGTGAACATAAGCATCAACCTGCCGCTGAAGAGCTTGTTGAAGAAAAACGGGACAACCCGTTTGATGTTTTGGCAGGTTTGAAGGGTAAACTTAACTAATTTTTGTGTTATACTCTTGAGTATAAGACAATCGAATTTGTTCTGATCCATTTTTTCGATCTTTGTAAGGAGCCATCATGGCCGTTCAGCAAAACCGTAAAAGTCGCTCTCGCCGTGACATGCGCCGTTCACATGACGCTTTAACCGAGAATGCATTAACTGTAGACCAAGCTACTGGCGAGACTCACCGTCGTCACCACGTATCTAAAGATGGTATCTACCGTGGTCGTCAATTATTCGCTAAAGCATCTGCTGAATAATTGGTGATGTATTAAGCGTCAAGCTTAGTAGAAAAAATGGGAGCGTTAAGCTCCCTTTTTTTGTACCGATTTTTTGTTGCATTTGGCAATTACCAAGACAAAAATTAAGTGTTAAATTTCCGTCCCTGAAACAAGCTTACATGGGATTGTGTTGAATAAATGTCCAAATAGCATAAATTCACCAGTCTTGATAAAGGATTTTTTTATGTCTGCTAAACAACTCGAGCAAGCAGCTCAAGCTACTAAAACTGCATTCGTGTTCCCAGGTCAAGGGTCACAGAAAGTCGGCATGCTCGCTGAACTTGCAGAACAGTTTAGTAGTGTGCAAGCAACATTTGCAGAAGCATCAGAAGCGGTTGGTTTTGATCTTTGGCAGATTGCGCAAAGTGGTGAAGGGTTAAACCAAACAGAATTTACTCAACCTGTACTACTGACTGCCAGTATTGCTTTATGGCGCGTGTGGTTAGAGTTAGGTGGTGTTGCACCGAAATACCTTGCAGGTCACTCATTAGGTGAATACAGCGCCTTGGTTGCTGCGGGAGCGATGAGCCTAGGTGATGCCGTTAAACTGGTGAACCTACGTGGTCAGTTAATGCAAAGTGCTGTACCTGAAGGTCAAGGTGCAATGGCGGCAATTTTGGGTCTAGATGATGCCAAAGTCATTGAACTTTGTGCTCAAGCAGAAGGCCAAGGTTCAGTAGATGCTGCAAACTACAATGCACAAGGTCAAGTTGTTATTGCGGGCGATAAAGCCATGGTTGAAGCGGTTATGGCTGCTGCTAAAGAAAATGGCGGTAAAGCAATCGCACTTCCGGTTTCTGTACCATCGCATTGTGCATTGATGAAACCTGCTGCTGAACAGTTTGCGACAGCATTGGAACAAACTGCCATTGAGCTGCCTACTATACCTGTAATACAAAATGTAGGCGCTGAAATCGCGACTGATGTAGCGCAATTACGTCAGGCGTTAACTGCACAGTTATACCAATCTGTACAGTGGACAAAGACCACGCAGTATTTGCAAGACCAAGGTATTCAGTACATTGCTGAATGTGGTCCGGGTAATGTCCTTGCGAATCTCGCAAAACGTTTGCCAAATATTGAAAAAGCATTCCCACTCGACACGAAAGGTCGTATGGAAGATGCACTGAATGCCATTTTAGTGGCAGAAGGGAAAATTGCATGACACAAGAACGCAAAGTTGCTTTAGTAACAGGTGCGAGCCGAGGGATTGGAGCAGCAATTGCTCAGCAATTGATTCAAGACGGTTATTTTGTTGTAGGTACTGCAACTTCAGAAGCGGGTGCAGAAAAATTATCTGCAGCTTTTGCTGAAAATGGTGCGGGTAGAGTTTTAGATGTACGTGATGCAACTGCAATTGATGCATTGGTATCAGACATTGAGCAAAACTTTGGTTCTGTATTGGTTTTAGTGAACAATGCGGGTATTACCAAAGATAATTTGTTACTTCGTATGTCAGAAGATGATTGGGATGACATTCTCAACATTCATTTGAAAGCCGTTTATCGACTTTCTAAACGTGTTTTAAAGGGCATGACCAAAGCACGTTTTGGCCGAATTATTAATATTAGTTCTGTGGTTGCACATTTTGCTAACCCAGGACAAGCAAACTATTCTGCTGCAAAAGCAGGGATTGAGGCCTTTGGTCGCAGCCTTGCAAAAGAGATGGGAAGCCGCCAAATCACTGTAAATGCAGTGGCTCCGGGCTTTATTGCAACAGAAATGACAGAACAGTTAAGCGAAGAAATTCGTAAAAAGATGAGTGATCAAGTGGCTTTAAACCGTTTAGGTGAGCCGCAAGATATCGCAAATGCCGTAAGTTTTCTTGCTTCTGAAAAGGCAAGTTACATTACCGGAACTGTATTACATGTAAATGGTGGTTTATACATGAGCTAAGCGCTCAAGTATAAACTTTCAAAACGATTTAGATTCAATTAAACTAACGGCATTAAAAACGCCACAAGCAATGAGGAGAATTCCTGTGAGCGATATCGAACAACGCGTAAAACAAGCAGTAGCTGAACAACTTGGTCTTAAAGCAGACGAGATCAAAAATGAAGCTTCTTTCATGGATGACTTAGGTGCAGATTCTCTAGACCTAGTTGAATTAGTTATGTCTTTCGAAAACGATTTCGACATCACTATTCCTGATGAAGATTCAAACGAAATCACTACTGTACAATCTGCAATTGACTATGTTTCTAAGAAACTAGGTTAATTTTAGATTTCAGCGACGCTGATTTAAAAAGCCACCATTCGGTGGCTTTTTTTATACCGAATATTTTGTTTTTACATTAGCTTACGTTTCTGTCACCAACAACAACTCAAAAGCGGTTATTTTTTAGCTATAAAAATAGAGTTTGAACAATAGTTAAATTATTTAAAACAGTAAAAACAACGGAGAAAAACATGGGTCTTTTTGATTTTGTAAAAGGTATCGGTAAAAAAAATACAGCACCTGCAGAGCCTCAGGCAGCGCCAGCAACACCTTCTGAACCATCTGCACAAGAAATTGCCAATAAGTTATTGGGTCATATTAAAGCACTGGGCTTGCCTGTAACTGGTTTGTCTGTGAGTTATAACGGTACTTCAGATCTAGCGACAGTGAAAGGTCAGGTACAAAGCCAAGCGGATCGTGAAAAGATTATCTTGGCGGTAGGGAATATTGATCATGTGGCGCAAGTGGATGATCAGTTGACTGTAGCAACGCCAGAACCAGAAAGTAAATTTTATACAGTTAAATCAGGCGATAATCTTTCTAAGATTTCTAAAGAATTTTATGGTGATGCAAATCAATACAATAAAATTTTTGAAGCAAACCGTCCTTTATTAAAAAATGCCGATGACATTTTCCCAGGGCAAGTGCTGCGTATTCCTGCATAAATATTTGTGTTTACAGTAAAAAAAGCCATCTTGTGATGGCTTTTTTTTGTATGCGTGAATGGTGGAGTTGAATATAATGCGGCTGAAATAATTCAAAATAAGAAATCAATGAAACAAAAAATCATCTTTATTATCTTACTGTTGCTTGCAGTTGTTGTGTGTCTTTGGCTGCGGTGGGATGAGCGTATTGATCCTCGGGTGCTCAAGTGGCAGCAGTCTGAAATTTCTTATCATTCAAATTATACACAAGAGCCGTATTTTAACTTGCTTGGGCTGAATGCCGCAGATCGGTTTTCGGCATTGAATGTTGGGCGCTATCGTTATCATCAAGATTGGGCATTTAGTTTGTTGGAGCAAGAGCAACAGAATGTATTGGGCCAGCCATTGAATGCGAAGCTAACGCGTGAAAAGTGGTCAGAAGAACAGACGAATTTAGTTGCTGAGTTTCAGCAATTGCTGGTCGATGATCCTAAAGCGGTTAGTGCATTTGTTGTTGAGCATCGTCTGGTGCTTGGTGCGTTGATACAGCAAGAAAAGGTGTCGTTGCAGCGCTTTAACACATGGTTGCAGCATGCAGACCAATACCTCAGTTTAAGTATGCCGAGCAATTCCGCATATCCAGACTTTAAGTATTTAAATTAGTTGGCGATCCTTTATCAGATCAATATTGTTTTAAATAAAGAGGATAAGCTGGATGCATATATGGCTGAATATCACAGATTGCAGCAGATGCTTGAGCGCCCGAACTCATTGGTTGAAAGGATGCTGATTCAAAACTGGCTGGCACGTTATGTCCAAATATACGTAATGAACAATTAAAGACTGGACAAGTAGTTTATTTGGAGCCTTTAAGTACTCGTCAGTTGAGTTTGCGCTCAGCAGCGCAATTGGAAGCCTATGGCGTATATGCGGTGTTGAAGCAGGTGCAGCAATCATTGGGCTGGAATACCTCCTTGATGTATTGGTTGTATTTGCCAAATCAAACTGTAAATCAATTGTTTAAGCAATATGAAGAGGCGGCACAGCTATCTGAGCTTTCTTATGATTCGTTTAGGATGCAGGGTGGTTAAAAACAGGGACAGTATTCATCTTGGCATATCAAAAATTATTTGGGCAATACTTTGTCCAATATAGAGGGGGTGCCTTGGGAGCGCTCTGTGCTTGCAGGGCGCATTTTGAATGATCGTATTATGATTTTTAATTTGTTGAATCAGGGTGCGACTGATTTAATGCAGTTGAGTCAAAATAGCCACGGTCGACGTTTCTTTAAGAAAGAGGGGATGTTGTGTGCTGAAGTGCCGTATCCGCGTGAGCAATTTAGAGCACACAATTGGAATATTTTAGATAGCTGTGTGCAGTTGTAGTTTTTGTATATAAACATTTTGGTATAGAAATAAAAAAGCCCCAATGAGTAGGGGCTTTTTTACAGTCGTTTAGAAGCTTGGCTTCACTACAACTAAAATGACAACCGCAAATAAAATCAAAGTTGGCATTTCATTAAAATAACGCCAGAACTTATGCGATTTATAATGTGCATTTTCGATAAGCTTTTTACGGTAATAACCACATACAAAATGATAAATCACCAACAGTCCAACCAATCCTACTTTTAGGTAGAACCAAAGCGCTTCATGGTAGTGTCGTGTTGCATCACCCCAATCGACGAGGAAGTGCGCCGTGATCAGTGTAGCAATCATTGCGGGCCACATAATGCCGCGATATAGCTTGCGTTCCATGATTTGAAAGCGCTGATGACTCGTAGCATCATCACTCATGGCATGGTAGACATAAAGGCGAGGGAGATAAAATAGCGCTGCGAACCAGCAAACAACTGCGATGATATGTAATGCTTTGACCCAGAGGAAAGCATCTGATGGAGCATCCATATATTGACCCTTAAAAGGGCGGTGGGTGTGTGCTTTGGCACCGAAGCGCCAAAGCAGCAAACTTTATATTAAGCTTCCCATTTTTTGAAAACGAGGCAAGCGTTTACACCGCCAAAACCAAAACTGTTACTCATCACAGTATTCAATTTTGCATCACGTTTTTCAAGTACGATATCAAAAGGTTTTGCACCTTCGTCAAGTTCAGTCACGTTGATGTTTGGTGCAATAAAGTCATTTTGCATCATCAGAATAGAGTAAATCGCTTCTTGTACACCTGCAGCACCCAGACTGTGACCGGTCATCGATTTGGTCGAGCTAAGTGGAGGAACTTGCCCTTCACCGAAGGCACGCTCCATCGCTTTAAGTTCAGTGACATCGCCTGCTGGAGTAGACGTACCGTGTGTATTTACATAGTCAATTTTGTCTACGCCGTGTTGTTTAGCTTCTTCTAAAGCCATAAGGATACAACGCGTCGCACCTTCGCCCGATGGTGCAACCATGTCAGCACCATCAGAGTTTGCTGCATAGCCGACAACTTCAGCCAAAATGTTTGCGCCACGTGCTTGAGCATGTTCAAGAGATTCTAGTACAACGAAGCCACCACCACCTGCGATGACGAAACCGTCACGGTCAGCAGAGTAAGGGCGTGAAGCAGTCTCTGGAGTGTCATTATATTTTGAACAAAGTGCGCCCATTGCATCAAATAAAAGACTTTGTGACCAATGGTCTTCTTCACCACCACCGGCAAGCATTAAGTCTTGTTTGCCCAATTGAATCAGGTTGTATGCATAACCAATGGCATCGGCAGATGTTGCACATGCGCTAGTAATCGTATGTGCAATACCTTGCATTTTAAATGCCACGCCCACGTTTGCAGTAATGGTGTTGGTCATGTTACGAGGTACAAAGAATGGACCAACTTTACGTGCACCTTTGGTGTCTAGAAGTTCTTTCATTTCAACAACAGATGCAGTTGAACCACCACCTGAACCACCCGCAATACCGTAGCGTGGATTACCGCCAATTTGTTCTGCTGTTAAGCCTGCATTTTCTACCGCAGCCAAAGCTGAGTTGTATGCATACATTGCGCATACGCCCATAAAGCGTTTTAAGCGACGGTCAATACCGTCAAAGTTTTGTTCTGCAGCTGCACTGACATGACTTTTGAAATTAAGTTCAGCATAACTTGGGTTGAAACGTGTTCCAGAAATCCCGTTTTGCAAAGAATGAGTGACATCTTCTAATGTATTACCAATGCATGAGTTGATGCCCATACCAGTGATTACAACACGTTTCATCTACAGATCCTTTATAGGTAGTGTGTGAGCAAGCTATTGAAAGTATACGAAGGAAACTTTCTAAATAGACGAACTCATATAATTTGATTGGAATAATGATAGCAGAAAGCTTTTTGAATTCTTATGGCAAATCCTATGCCTATTTTTGACTGAGCTAATTTGCAACGATGCAGCAAAAAACTTAACTTAAAGATACATATTCAAGTTGTGATAAAGTTTGACTACACCTAGTATTTATCAAGAATTTCAAGAATAGTCTGAATGGGGTAGGGAATGGCGAAAACGAATAATAAACCAACGGCTGGTCTGCTCTCAAACGCCTTTGGAGTGGCTAAAAAGCTCAGTTCTACTGGGGTGTCTATTATCAATCATGTTGCACCCGAATCTGTAACTAAGGTCATTCAACCACAAAAGAATGGTCAAACCTTGGAAGGTCAGTCACGTCAGACGAGCGTATTTGATGTGAAAAAATATGATAATCCGCAGCAAATCCTGCGTGAACACGTTCCGAATGTTTCTAGACAATTATTCGGTCGACATTTTAATACCGTAAATAATGTGGCTAATTTTGTTGCCCCTCAATTTAGCGACAAGGTTTCAGACTATCTTTTTGATCGACTGAATCATTTTAGTTCGGATATTTCATCTGTAGATGTGGTGCTTGATGAAGCTGGGGTGCGTGATTTAGAAGAGTTGACACAAGATGTCGATCGTTCGCGTCGCATTAGTCAGGCCTTGGGCGAGCAAAATAAATGGATTGCTTCAATTCAAGGGGTTTTAACAGGTGCGACAGGTGTCATCGGTTCAAGTATTGATATCCCTGCGTCATTGATTATGACCTTGCGAGTGATTTATCAAGTTGGACGTTCTTATGGTTTCGACTTAAGTAAAGAAAGTGATCAAGATATCGTTCAGTTTATTTTTAAACAGGTCGACCTGAGTTTAATTGCAGAAAAACAAACCTTGCTTATGGCGATTAAAGCCCTGAGTAGCACGCTGCAAAATAGTGATTTGCATCAGTTGCAGCAATTGGTGGGTTCGGACACAGATGCAGCAGCATTGAAAAAATATGTACTGGATGAAAATGGTCAGTTCAAGTGGGCATGGCTCAATCAAATGCCAAAAGTTTCACTGTTCAACCAGCTATCACGCTTATCTCCTGTGGCGAGTGCGGGTGTAAGTGTGGTGTATAGTCGTCGTTTGGTGGATGAAGTGAATCAGAAGGCACAGCAAGTCTTTTCCAATGCACGCCAATATATTTTGCAGCATCAAGATATTAGCTTGTCACCTTTGCATGCCTACGAGCGCTCTCTTGAGTTGCTTGCTCAGGCGACACCTAAATTACTAGAAGGTATTAAGGCGAAAGATATTGATTTGGCTGAGCCAGTATTGGATCAAACCATAAATGTTGCAGGTCATGAGAGTATTCGCGCAGTAAAAGTCACCAAAAAAGCACAAGCTAAAACCGCTGATGCAGCCGAAGTGGCGGTAGAGCAGGAACAAAAAGTCTCAGAAGGTTTGGAAGCACTCGCAGAAAAAGTTGTTGAGCCGCATGCGCCCGTGGCTGCGCAAAAACCTGCTTTAGCTGAAAAAGATGAGTTTGATGTGTTGGAATCTGTACAGCAGGAGGATGTCCCAGTGGAAAAAGCTGCACCCAAAACTAAGCCGCGTAAAGCCAAAACAGCAGCCGTGGATAAAGTTACAAAAAAATCAGCAGATTCTTCTGAAAAATAAACTATTTATTTGTGGGTGAAAAATTGCGCAAATCACGATGAATAAATGTTTTCGATGATCGTATATTGTTGACCAATTTTAAGTCTTCGCTTACAATTGCATGCCCTCAAAAAGTAGTATTTTTTGGGGCTTTTTATTAACGGGAGAATTGCCAAATGGCAACAACAAATCAGTTGATCCGTAAGGGTCGTACAACTTTAGTTGAAAAATCTAAAGTTCCTGCGTTGAAGGCTTGTCCACAACGTCGTGGTGTTTGTACACGTGTTTACACAACTACACCTAAAAAACCTAACTCAGCAATGCGTAAAGTTTGCCGTGTTCGCTTAACTTCAGGTTTCGAAGTTTCTAGCTACATCGGTGGTGAAGGCCATAACCTACAAGAGCACAGTGTTGTTCTTATCCGTGGTGGTCGTGTTAAAGATTTACCAGGTGTACGTTACCATACCGTTCGTGGTTCTTTAGACTGTGCTGGTGTTAAAGATCGTAACCAGTCTCGTTCTAAATACGGTGCTAAACGTCCTAAGAAATAATCTGAAAAGATTAACTTCTTAGTTCGTTAGAACTGCAATCCTTTATCGTCTCGCTTGTCTGATTTCTGCATTTTTTGTGAAAATTCCAAGCGACGTATAGTAAGGCCAGCGAAAGCACATGACACTTTGTGCACCTGCTGGAGTAACCTGAAGTGTCATATTTATTAGGTGTATTAAAATGCCAAGACGTCGCGTAGTTGCTGCCCGTGAAATCCTTCCGGATCCTAAGTTCAGCAGCCAAACAATCGCTAAATTCATGAACCACGTAATGCAAGATGGTAAAAAATCTATTGCTGAAAGTATCGTTTACGGTGCTTTAGACCGCGTTCAAGAAAAATCTAAAGTAGACCCAGTTGAATTTTTCGAGACTACTCTTGAAAAAGTTCGTCCTATGGTCGAAGTAAAAGCACGCCGTGTTGGTGGTGCTACATACCAAGTGCCTATGGAAGTACGCCCATCCCGTCGTACTGCCTTGGCTATGCGTTGGTTAGTAGATGCTGCTGCTAAGCGTTCTGAAAAAACTATGGCTTTACGTCTTGCTGGTGAGTTGCTTGATGCAGCTGAAGGTAAAGGCGCAGCGATCAAAAAACGTGAAGATGTGCATCGTATGGCTGAAGCCAACAAAGCCTTCTCTCATTACCGTTTCTAAGCGGATAAAACAGCCCCTATTCAGGAGGGTGATAAATCAGTTGTCACTGTTTTGTCATCGAATCGCTTTAAGTTGCTATGCAGCTTAAAGCGTCCTGTTTTAAACAACAAAATTTAGGAATGCTAGAAATCATGGCTCGTCAAACCCCAATTTCTCGTTATCGTAACATTGGTATCTCTGCGCACATTGATGCTGGTAAAACTACCACTTCAGAACGTATTTTGTTCTACACAGGTGAGAGTCACAAACTTGGTGAAACTCACGAAGGTTCTGCAACTACAGACTGGATGGAACAAGAGCAAGAACGTGGTATTACTATTACCTCAGCGGCAGTAACATGCTTCTGGAAAGGGATGGGTAACCAATTCGAACAGCACCGTATTAACGTAATTGATACCCCAGGACACGTAGACTTCACTATTGAAGTTGAACGTTCTATGCGTGTTCTTGACGGTGCATGCATGGTTTACTGTGCTGTAGGTGGTGTACAACCTCAGTCTGAAACTGTATGGCGTCAAGCAAATAAATATAAAGTTCCACGTATTGCATTCGTGAACAAAATGGACCGTACTGGTGCGAACTTCTTCCGTGCTGTTGAACAAGTTAAAACACGTCTTGGTGGTAATCCAGTGCCAATCGTTGTTCCAATCGGTGCAGAAGAAAACTTCCAGGGTGTTGTTGACCTAATCGAAATGAAAGCGATTATCTGGGACGAAGCGTCTCAAGGTATGAAGTTTGAATATGGCGAAATCCCTGCTGAATTAGTTGAACTAGCTAACGAATGGCGTACTAACATGGTTGAAGCTGCTGCGGAAGCATCAGAAGAACTCATGGACAAGTACCTTGAAGAAGGTGAGTTAACTAAAGAAGAAATCGTTTCAGGTTTACGTGCACGTACATTGTTGAATGAAATTCAACCAATGCTTTGTGGTTCAGCGTTCAAAAACAAAGGTGTTCAACGTATGTTGGATGCTGTAATTGAATTCTTACCTGCGCCGACTGATGTCGAGGCGATTAAAGGTATCCTTGACGACAAAGACGAAACTGAAGGTTCTCGTGAAGCGTCTGATGATGCTCCGTTCTCTGCGCTTGCGTTCAAAATCATGAACGACAAATTTGTAGGTAACTTAACATTCGTACGTGTTTACTCTGGTGTGCTTAAAGCAGGTAGCCCTTGCTATAACCCAGTTAAAATGAAGCGCGAACGTGTTGGCCGTATCGTACAGATGCACGCAAATGACCGTCACGATATTGAAGAAATTCGTGCGGGTGATATCGCAGCATGTGTAGGTCTTAAAGATACTACGACTGGTGATACATTATGTGATGAAAACAATGTAATTACACTAGAGCGTATGGAATTCCCAGAGCCAGTAATTGCGCTTGCGGTTGAACCTAAAACTAAAGCTGACCAAGAAAAAATGTCTGTTGCTTTAGGTCGTTTGGCGAAAGAAGACCCTTCATTCCGCGTACGTACTGACGAAGAATCTGGTCAAACAATTATTGCTGGTATGGGTGAGCTTCACCTTGACATTATTGTTGACCGTATGAAGCGTGAATTCAACGTTGAAGCGAACATTGGTAAACCAATGGTAGCTTACCGTGAAACGATCAAAAAATCAGTTGAACAAGAAGGTAAGTTCGTACGTCAAACTGGTGGTAAAGGTAAGTTTGGTCACGTATACGTACGTTTAGAACCACTTGCTGAAGATGCTGGCAAAGATTACGAGTTCGCTGAAGAAGTTGTAGGTGGTGTAGTACCTAAAGAATTCTTCGGTGCGGTTGACAAAGGTATCCAAGAACGTATGAAGAATGGTGTCCTAGCTGGTTATCCAGTTGTTGGCATCAAAGCGACATTGTTCGATGGTTCTTACCATGACGTCGACTCTGACGAATTATCGTTCAAAATGGCTGGTTCTTACGCATTCCGTGACGGTTTCATGAAAGCAGATCCTATCTTGCTTGAACCTATCATGAAAGTTGAAGTAGAAACTCCAGAAGACTACATGGGCGATATCATGGGTGACTTAAACCGTCGTCGTGGTCTTGTTCAAGGTATGGACGATTTACCTGGTGGTACTAAAGCTATCCGTGCAGAAGTTCCACTTTCTGAGATGTTTGGTTACGCAACTCATATGCGTTCTATGTCTCAAGGTCGTGCAACTTATTCTATGGAATTCGCTAAATACGCTGAAACACCACGTAACGTGGCTGAAGGCATCATCGCTAAGTTCCAATCTGGCGGTAAAAAAGGTGACGACGAGTAATCTTTCGATTACTATAAGCCCAAACTAATTCATAGTTAAAAACCAAATGCTCATGCAGTATCCCTGCATGAGTAGTTTAAAAAGGAAGATCTCATGGCTAAGGCTAAGTTCGAACGTAATAAGCCACACGTTAACGTGGGTACAATTGGTCACGTCGACCACGGTAAAACTACTTTAACAGCTGCAATTGCAACTGTATGTGCAAAAAAATTCGGTGGTGAAGCGAAAGATTACGCTGCAATCGACTCTGCACCAGAAGAAAAAGCACGTGGTATTACAATTAATACTTCACACGTAGAATACGATTCTCCAATCCGTCACTACGCTCACGTAGACTGCCCAGGTCACGCCGATTATGTTAAAAACATGATTACTGGTGCTGCGCAAATGGATGGTGCGATCCTTGTATGTGCTGCGACTGATGGTCCAATGCCACAAACTCGTGAACACATCCTTCTTTCTCGTCAGGTAGGTGTACCTTACATCGTTGTATTCCTAAACAAATGCGACCTTGTTGACGACGAAGAGCTTCTTGAATTAGTAGAAATGGAAGTTCGTGAACTTCTTTCTACTTATGACTTCCCAGGCGACGACACTCCAGTAATCCGTGGTTCTGCTCTTGCAGCGCTTAATGGTGAAGCTGGTCAATACGGCGAAGATGCTGTAGTTGCTCTTGTTGAAGCTCTTGACTCTTACATCCCAGAACCAGAACGTGCTATCGACCAAGCATTCCTTATGCCAATCGAAGACGTATTCTCAATTTCAGGTCGTGGTACAGTAGTAACTGGCCGTGTTGAAACTGGTATCGTGAAAGTAGGCGAAGAAGTTGAAATCGTTGGTATTAAAGATACAGTTAAAACAACTGTAACTGGCGTAGAAATGTTCCGTAAACTTCTTGACGAAGGTCGTGCGGGCGAGAACTGTGGTGTTCTTCTACGTGGTACTAAACGTGAAGACGTTCAACGTGGTCAAGTACTTGCTAAACCAGGTACAATCAAACCGCATACTAAATTCGACGCAGAAGTATACGTACTTTCTAAAGACGAAGGTGGCCGTCATACTCCATTCCTTAACGGTTACCGTCCACAGTTCTACTTCCGTACAACTGACGTAACTGGTGCGATCGCGCTTAAAGAAGGCGTTGAAATGGTTATGCCTGGTGACAACGTAGAAATGTCAGTAGAATTAATCCACCCAATCGCAATGGACGCTGGCTTACGCTTTGCGATCCGTGAAGGTGGCCGTACAGTTGGTGCTGGTGTAGTTTCTAAAGTAACTGCATAATCACTAAATGTGTGTAAAAAAGCGCCTCTTTGAGGCGCTTTTTTTTATGTTTATTCAATGTGATAGGGAAATTGTCTGACAATATTTTTTAAAGCTGTCCTTTAGTGATAATTCACTGTCCTTAACTGAAATAATTACGCGTCAATAAAACCGTAATATGAACTCAAGAAAACCAATAAAAGTTTGAGTATTTCATAACTCAAAAAGGAGTTAGGCATGAACGCTAAAGTAAAGATTACTAATCGAGCAGGTGCAAGTTTCCCTGTACGCCGCATGAATTTTGATTTTGATGCGGTACCAGAGTACTGGATGAACGGCTCAGCTGGTTTGACACATTTTATGACCGCATTATCTGCTTTATTTCCCGCGGGTGAAATGTTCTTTATTGATAGTGTGCGTGCAGTACGTAAACATCCCGCGATCGCAAATAATGAAGCCCTACAAAAAGAAATTAGTGCTTTCATTGGTCAGGAAGCCATGCATACGCAAGAGCATGAAGGTTTCAATGCCTCTGCACAAAAATACGGTCATGATGTCGAAACGCTTGATAAGGCAACGGGTCGAGTTATCCAAGGTGTGCGAAAAGTTTTTGCACGTATTGGTAAACCTGTTGGTATCACTCAAGAAATGGTAGATCTTACCGCAACTACGGCACTTGAGCATTTCACTGCAACCATCGCTTCACAGTTATTGGTTAACCCACATATTCAAGCTTTAATGACAGATGAAACCATGAAAAATATGTGGTTGTGGCATGCGATTGAAGAAAATGAACATAAAGCCGTGGCTTATGATGTTTTTGAAGGTGTCTTTGGTCAGGGAATTAAGGCCTACGCACTCCGAACAGGCTCATTGATTGGCGCAATGGTGACTTTATTCTTCGTACAAAGCTACTTTGTTGCTCGTTTATTAAAAGAAGATAACAAGCTTAATTTTGAAGCATTAAAAGATATTTATACCTATGGTTATAGCCCTTCAAAAGGCATCATCACTGGTATGGGTAAAGAAATGCTGATGTATTTTAAACCAGGTTTTCACCCGAATGATTTAGATACTTCAGGTTTGTTAAAAACGTGGAAAGCATATTTGGGTCTCTAATCACAGCGCTGTGGTGACTTTTTGAGAAGGGCGATGTAAATCGCTCTTTTTTTTATTCAACTTTAGAAGCAAACTTTTTATAATGCGCATACCCTAGCTATAGAAAGATAAACGAAGATGATTCGTTTGATGCAAGACGCTGATGTACAGCAGGTTTACGATATCGAGCGCCGCGTACAAAGCCATCCTTGGACCTTAAAACAATTTCAAGAATCGATTGCTGCCTATCAAAGTACGGTGATTGAGCGACAAGGAAAAGTTGTAGGTTTTTGCATTTTACAACCCGTTTTAGATGAAGCAAATTTATTGTTAATGGCGATCGATCCGAGCCAGCAAGGCAAAGGATTAGGTTTTCAATTACTCGATGAATCTATTGCCTTACTCAAAAATAACCCCATTCAAATCTTCTTAGAAGTGCGAGAAGGTAATCAACCAGCGATCCGTTTATATGAAAAAGCGGATTTTCATCAAATCGATTTGCGAAAGAATTATTATCCAAATGCTGATGGAACTCGTGAGCACGCCATTATTATGGTGAAAGCTTGTAGTGATGATTTTGCAGCTTTATTTAAATAAAAGCGGTGAAGCGTCATCAGATTTAAAGAAAGCATTCGTGAATAAACGAATGCTTTTTTATTGAAGATCTTTTGTTTGATCCCGTTTATTTAATAATAGGATTATTCCAACCGGAAGGTAAGGTGGTCATCAGGGAATCCCCCAGTTGGCTAATTTCTTCTTGGGTCAGTGGTCGATTGAGTCGACGCCATTGTCCATCAAGCAGAAGTTCCAGTGGAATGTACTGAGATTTATAATTCATTTTTTGCGAATCTGGCACCCAATAGCCCAAGTAGACATATTGCAATCCAAGCTTTTGTGCATGCTCGATTTGTTTCAGAATGGCAAAAGTCCCTAGTGAGCGACGGCTTTCATCAGGATCAAAAAAGGTATATACCGCTGAAATACCATCATCGAGTGGATCACAGGTAGATACACTGATTAGTTGCTCATCCAACCATAGCTCTAAAAAGAAACTGTCAGTGCAGCTATTAATTAAAAATTTTTCAAATTGATCTTGGCTAGGTGGGTACATATCACCATCAGCATGCCGTTCATTGATATAGCGTTCGTACAGGGCATAATGCTTTGCATCGGCATCTTGAGGACGGCTAATTTTCACCGTTAAATCTTGATTCCGTTTCCACGCTTTTTTTTGCACGCTGTTCATTTGAAATTCATGAACAGGAACGCGAGAGGACAAACATTGGCGACAAAGATGACATTCAGGGCGGTAGACAAAATCCCCACTACGACGAAAACCCATGCGGGAAAGTTCAGATAACGTGACCACATCAATACGATGGACAGGATCAAGAAAGACCATCCGAGCAGATTTATTTTCTAAGTAGCTACAATCATGCGGAGGCGTGATGTAGTACTGTAATTCGTTCAACAGGGACTTCGGTTGATAGGAATTCATCGTAATATCCCTCTTTTATTGTCATGCGCTGAGACTTGCCCATTGCGCTATTGTTTTACTTGAAAATACACTGTCCTGATACTTTTTCCAATCGATAGAGGGTTGTTTAACAACATCTTGTAACGAATTAAGGTATTGTTGGCGAGAAAGTGTACTCGCACCTAAGCTTAAGAGGTGATCGTTGACCAATTGGCAATCAATCCATGGCAACTGATTCTCTTGCCCGATGAGCATTAAGGTGTAAAACGCCATTTTAGAGACATCTGTTCGTGTACTAAACATAGACTCGCCAAAGCAGCCATGGCCAATATTGACGCCATAGAGTCCTCCGACAACGGTCTCATTTTCCCAAACTTCAATGCTATAAGCATAGCCTGCTTCAAACAGCGCAGAATATCCCTGAATAATATCTTCTGAAATCCATGTTTCATTGGCATAACTACGTGGCAATGAACATGAGCGAATCATAGTTTCAAACGCATGATTAATGGTGATCTTATAGTCCATTTTTTTCATGCTGCGTAATAACGATTTGCTTGGATGATAGTCCTGCGGTCGAATAATGCAGCGGGGTTCAGGACACCACCAGCAAATCGGATCACCTTCACTAAACCACGGGAAAAGACCATGGCTATAGGCTTCAAACAATGTAGAAGGAGAGAGGTCAGCACCGATGCAAATTAAGCCTTCACCATCAGGATCGCATTCAGCTGGATCGGGGAAAGTAAATTCAGAAGGAGGGAGTATCGGCATGCCAAGCTTCTTATTGAGTTACACGGATTTTTATCATACATAAAAAAGCCGACCATCAGGTCGGCTAATTTTTAAAACTGTTTAGCTAAGCAAATGACTTAAGCAAAAGATTATTCACCGAGTGCATCAAGGTATTTTTCAGCATCGAGTGCAGCCATACAGCCTGAACCTGCAGAAGTAATGGCTTGACGGTAAATGCTGTCGGCAATATCACCCGCAGCAAATACACCCGGAATAGACGTTTGTGTTGCATTACCCGCAGTTCCGCTTTGAACTTGGATGTAGCCATCACGTAGGTTCAATTGACCATCAAAAATACCGCTGTTTGGTTTGTGACCAATCGCCACAAACATTCCAGTGACATCAACATTTTGAGTTGAATCATCTAGCGTAGATTTAATACGTACAGAAGTCACACCGGTGTTATCGCCAATGACTTCATCCACTTGGTGATTCCAAATAATACTGATTTTACCTTCTTTTTCTTTTGCAAAAAGATGATCTTGCAGAATTTTCTCTGAACGTAAAGTGTCACGACGGTGTACAAGAGTGACATGAGAAGCAATGTTTGAAAGATACAGCGCTTCTTCCACAGCAGTATTACCGCCGCCGACAACCATAACTTTTTGGTTTTTGTAGAAGAACCCGTCACATGTTGCACATGCACTCACGCCTTGACCCATGAAAGCAGCTTCTGATTCAAGACCTAAATATTGTGCAGTTGCACCTGTACAAATAATCAATGCATCACAAGTAAACTCTTCCATATCGCCTTTAAGCACGAACGGACGAACATTGAGATCTACTTCGTTGATATGGTCATACACAATTTCTGTGCCAAAACGTTCAGCATGCGCTTGCATTTGTTCCATTAGGGCAGGGCCTGTTAAACCTTCTGCACCACCTGGCCAGTTGTCTACTTCTGTCGTTGTAGTCAATTGACCGCCTAATTGAATACCTGCGATGAGTGTCGGTTTCAGGTTTGCACGGGCAGCGTATACCGCAGCGCTATAACCTGCAGGACCAGAACCTAAAATAATTAGACGTGAGTGACGAGCGCTCATCCGTAGAATCCTTTTTTTATATGATAATTTGTGGAATTATACGTCAAAGTTTGAAACGATTGTGTGAGATTAAAGTCGATATTATTGATCATCGAAATCGTTTTGAGCTATATAGAATAAAGTTAACAACTATACTTAAATTATCTTGCATCTTTTTTATTGAACAGGTGCATAATAACAGGTTTAGATTCAGCCCATTTTTGTTGTGGGTAATGACAAAAACATTCATGAAGAATTGGTTACAGGAACGTATATGACAGCGGTGTCGGGTGCATATGCACAGCGCTTAATAATGACATTATTCCTTGTTTCATTTGGGATATATCTGTTCCTTGCAACAGTCACATATACGCCATTTGATCCGGGATGGATGCATTTATCCAGTGATACTCAGCAAGTTTCAAATGCCAGCGGCGTCGCAGGTGCATGGATAGCTGACTTACTCTATGGATTTTTAGGTTGGGCAAGTCTGCTGATACCTGTCTATTTATTTCTCGAAGCAATTCAAGTGTGGTGGCCACGTAGTTTTCTAAACCGTCCATTTCGCTATGCCGCTCAGTTCTTTATTTTACTGGCAACTTCAAGTTTACTTTTCCTGTTTTGGAATGTCCCTGAAGATACTTTAGAAAATGCATCGGGCGGGATCATTGGCTATGAACTGGGTCAAAGTCTTGAACAAATATTAACGGTCTATGGTGCAGCAATATTTCTTATTGCATTTTGGATCATGTTGTTCACTTTGGCCTTTGGCATTAAGTGGAATAAGACATGGGCAACCATGAAATCCACACCAGCTTATCTGCAAGATTTGTTCTATCGTAATGTCCCTGAAGGCGATACCGCTTTTGACCGTACAGTGCCAACGACTAAAAAAGAGAGTGCTGCTGCGCATGCATCAAAAGTGGTTGCACCAGTAACACCAGCCGATGAACATCATGCGGTCGATGTCGATCCTGTGGTACGTGATCGCGTCGCTGAACGTTTATTTGATGATATTGCCGATAAAGAATGGGCAGACAAAGAATGGAACGCACAACATTCATCTGCAGTCGACTTGGCAGAGACTGCTACACCATCTGATGAAGATTTTGAACATACCTTGGCGAAAGTGCATCAGCTTGAACAAGATCAACAACGTGTTGTTGCAACAGGTGAAGTTTGGCGCGCATTACATTCCAATGATGACCAACGCCACAAACAAGATATTGATGCTTTACTGAAAGCTGCAGAAGAAGAGCAGCCTGCCAATCAAACTGAATATTTCAACAAAACAGCAGATGTGCATTCGACTTCTCCGACAGAAGCGGTGACAGCGGCTAAAAAATCAGTAGATTGGGATGATGATGAGATCTTTGATGAGCTGTTAGCGGCTGTCCCGAATAGTAAAACAGCGACGGATGTACATAGCCCATTTAATACAGCGCAAAGTGAAAGTCCTGCAACGCATTCAAATGACTTTGCTACAGGTGCTGCTGCCACACTTGCAGGTTTAGGTGTAGCTGCTGCACAGATTACACCGCTGACCACACAAAAAAATATCAGTGCTGAAACTGAATTTAATGATCTCGATGATTTGCTGGTTGAAGAAGCAGAGCGAGCGATAGAACAGGCGCAGCCGGTTCGTACAACCAGTAGTTACGCGCAATCTACGCCTTTGGTTCGTGCTGAAATCAATACGCAGCCGCAGACTTTTGTATCTGATGATGAAAAAGCCTTAATCAGCTCGAATAAAGATGCTTTCCGTGAAGTGTGGCAAGAAACGGCGGGCAAACCTGAAGACATCGATTTAGATCTCGAAGATGATTTTGACTTTGATGCTCCTTTAACCGATGCCTCTGGTCGTCCAATGTCACGTGCGATGCAAGTGGCACAAAAACGCTTGGATTTACCGACTTTGCCGGGCTTGGAAATCTTAGATCCGGTTGATCCGAACAAGAAAGTCAATTTCACTGCAGAGCAATTGTCTCGCTTGTCTGAACTTTTAGAAATTAAACTGCAAGAGTTTAATGTCAAAGCCAAAGTTGTAGAGGCACAGCCGGGACCAGTCGTAACACGTTTTGAACTTGATTTAGCACCTGGTGTGAAAGCGTCGAAAGTGACCAATATTTCACGTGACTTGGCACGTTCGATGTCTATGGCCTCTGTACGTGTGGTGGAAGTCATTCCGGGTAAACCGTATATCGGGATTGAAGTCCCAAATAGTTCACGTGAAATGGTTCGTCTTATTGAGCTGTTAGAAACGCCGGCATACCGTGATCCAAATGCCTTACTTAGTATGGCGATGGGTAAAGATATTTCAGGTAATCCTGTCTTGGCCGATTTGGCGAAAGCGCCGCATATGTTGGTGGCAGGTACTACGGGTTCTGGTAAGTCAGTCGCAGTCAATGCCATGTTGTTGTCGATGTTGTTGAAATACACACCTGAGCAACTGCGTCTCATTATGATTGACCCGAAACAGTTGGAACTTGCCAACTATAACGATATTCCACATTTGTTAACGCCTGTTGTAACTGACATGAAAGATGCGGTGAGTGCATTGAACTGGTGTGTGAATGAAATGGAGCGTCGTTATAAGCTGATGTCTTTGATGAAAGTACGTAAGCTGACTGACTTTAACCGCAAAATTGAAGAAGCAATGGCTAATGGTGAAGATCTCATTGATCCAACTTGGAAGCCAGATGACTCAGCAACGCAAAGTCGTGCGCCACGTTTACAGCCTATGCCGTTGATCGTAATTGTTGCCGACGAATTTGCCGACATGATCATGCAAGTGGGTAAAAAAGCTGAAGAAATGATTACCCGTCTTGCACAAAAATCACGTGCAGCAGGGATTCATTTGCTGTTGGCGACTCAGCGTCCAACCGTAGATGTAGTGACAGGTTTGATCAAAGCCAATATTCCAACGCGTGCTGCGCTACGTGTGAACAGTAAACTGGATTCACGTACTATCTTAGACGCTGGTGGTGCGGAAGACTTACTGGGCCATGGTGATATGTTATTCCTCGGACCGGGGAAAATTGAACCTGAACGGGTACATGGCGCGTTTATTTCAGACGATGAAGTGAACCGTATTTGTGATGCATGGCGTGAGCGCGGTGAACCGAATTATGTCGATGAAATCCTCACGCCTTATGATGAAGAGCCGACATCTCGCGGTTTTGAAGATGGTGATGGTGGATCAGACCGTGATGCGCTGTATGATCAATGTGTTAGTTTCGTTTTGGAAACACGTAAAGCATCGACCTCATCTTTACAGCGTAAATTCAGTCTCGGCTATAACCGTGCAGCACGGATTATTGATCAGATGGAAGAAAATGGCATCGTCAGTGGGATGGGGCCAAATGGCAAACGAGATATCTTGGTCTAAGTCCTAAAACAAAAAACCTGCTTCGGCAGGTTTTTTTTTATTTTTAGATTGAGAACTCATCTTGGTAGAACATGGACTGGGCCAATTCGATAAAGGCTTTGCAGGCAGGGCTCATGAGTTTTTGATTTTTTACGGCGAGTCCAATTTGCCGTTGGGTATTTGGAAAGAGTGGACGTTTGACCACATGTGGATGCAATGCCAACAGCTCAGCAGGCATCGCCATATCTGCAACGATAGCAATCCCTTCCTGTAAATTCACCATATTTAAAATGGTTAACAGTTGCGACATTTGATAGGTGATTTTAGGTTGTATGTAGTGTTGTTTAAGCAGTTTTTCGACATGGGACTGGCTGCCCGCACGGGTCATAATAAAGGGGTAATTTTGCAGGTCTTGGATATTTAAATGACTGTGTTTGGAAACTGAATAACTATCTGGAATCAAGGCAATGAAAATGTCTTGAATTAACGGGAAGGTGAACAGCTGCGGCTTAGGGAGTACGGCAAAACCCACATCAATCTGACGTTCAGAAATCCAACGAGACACTTCTGCATCGGTACCTTCTTCGACATAGATCTCAATGTGCGGATAGCGCTCTCTATATGCCTTTAATAGCTCTGGAAGCAGATGAATCGAACTAGAAGAACCAAAAGAGCCAATTCTCAACGTTCCTTGTTGAATACCATGTGCGGCATGCACTTCTTGTTGCATGATTTGTGCCGTATTGATGATTTCTTTGGCATGCAGTAATAACTGCTGACCAATATGAGTCAGGCTAATTTCGCCTTGTTCACGGCTAAATAAGCTGACATTCCAATGTTGCTCTAAACACTTTAGGGTATGAGAGACAGCTGACTGAGTAATTCCCAGCTGTCGAGCAGCGAGAGTAAAGCTTTGTTGTTCTGCGACTTTAATAAAAATTTCAAGCTGAAAAAATGTCATTGCCATGAGTAATTACTCATTTTGTTATGAGTCTAGATGAGGATTATATTGTGCTACATAAATGGTTAAAGATGAAATAGCTACTTTATTTCAAGGCGTACAGCATGAATATCGTCGTCGCATTGTTTCCCCTCGTTGCATTAATCGCGATGGGCTATGTGCTTAAATACACACAGTTTGTTCAGGATGAATTTTGGGCAAATTCAGAAAAACTTAATTACTACGTTTTATTTCCTGTGCTGCTATTTTTGAATGTATCAGCCGTGCAATTGGATATGAACACTGTTTCACGAATGTTGACAGTACTGGTTGCGGGCACCTGTTTGATCAGCATCGTGTTGTGGGGGATCAAGCAGTTTATGCATATCCCCGTGCAGCGTTTTGGCGTGTATATCCAAAGTCATATTCGTTTTAATACCTATATTGGCTTGTCATTAATGGGGGCGCTGTTTGGCTCAGAAGGCATGCAAATGTTTGCGATGTTGATTGCTGTGGCTGTTCCTTTGGTGAATATCATTTCTGTCCTGTCTTTTTCCAATATCAGCGTTAAACAGCTTGGACAAACCTGTATTTCTATCGCGAAAAATCCGCTCATTCTAGGTTGTGTAGTCGGTGTTCTATTTAATTTATCAGGTCTCACCTTATTTAATGGTTTACCCGAGCTGCTAAAAATATTGGCGGCAATGAGTTTACCTTTGGGTTTATTGTCTGTGGGAGCGGCATTACAGTTTCAGCAAATGCGCGCCGATCTACGTCGTTTAAGTTTAAATACGATAGGGCGTCTCATGTTAATGCCATGTATTGCTTATCTATTGAGTACATGGATGGGTTTGACTGATTTTGAGCGGATGATTTTAGTGGTCTTTTTTGCTTTACCAACTGCATCATCGTCTTATATTTTGACACGCTATTATCGGGGCGATTCACAACTGATGGCGGCGATTATTAGTGTACAAACCATTGGTTTTGGCTTGATGTTTCCATTGCTCATGTTGATCGTGCATTGATCATGATGATATTCAATAACGCCGATTTTAAATCTGATAAAAAAAGCCCGCATCATGCGGGCTTTTTTTTGTTACTCGAAATTAAGCAAATTTTGCCAATACTTCGAGGAAACCTGCGCTTTGACGTGGGTATTGAGCAATCACGTCATGAATACGCTGACCTTCAGGATTAGTTGCGTTCACATCACGGCCATCGGCAACGAATTGAGTCAAAAGACGCTCATAGTCATTTGGACGCATATGTTTGAAAGCATGGTAAAGCACGTGAAAGTCGCCATTCACTCCTTCAGGAGGAAGCTGAGTAAGGTAGGCAAATACACGCTCATCTGACCATTCTTCGTTGAACGTTGCTGGCTGAGATAATGCCATCGCAATCTCCTTGCTGGTTTAAAAATACAAAAAGGCAAAAATGAGTACGCAAGTAAAATGGTTTTATTCGCCATCTCTAAGTTAAGCGACTCATTTTATGGTTGGATCAAAAGTTATTTTTTTTATCCCGTTTACTCGAAGCAAAGCTTTTGATCTAACAAAGGAATAAAACTAATCGAGCCCACTCGAAGCAAAGCTTCTCATCTTGCGGCTGGGTAAAGCAGCGCTTTACTGATCCAGCCTCACATTTTGCCTTGATTCAATTTACTTGGCTAATCAGAATTCAGATTAACGTTCTTCAGGCAAATTGATATTCATTTCAAGCATTTCAATATTCGCTTCAGAACGAACAGACATTTGAATATGTTGCTCATCTACACCACGAACATAGCGGTTTACTACTTGCATGATTTCTTTTTTCATCATGTCAATCTTGTCTTGGCTAAGGCGTTTACCTAGACCATTTTCAGATGCCACGATGACTTTTAAACGGTCTTTTGCCGTTTGTGCGCTTGACGGTTTCTCGTCGCTGCTAAAAAGTTTGCTCCAGAATCCTGCCATGATTACGCTCCAAATAGACGTGCTAACCAACCCTTAGGTTTTACCGTAATATGACGGTAAGGGCGCTCTTCACCAAGGAAACGTGCAACAAGGTCATCATACGCTTGGCCAGCCGCTTCTTCTGTAAACAGAATCACTGGTTTACCTTCGTTTGATGCTTGTAGAACGCTTTTACATTCAGGAATAACACCTAAAGTCGGTACGCGTAAAATATCTTTTGAAATGTCATCAATCGTCAACATCTCTTGTTTATCCGCACGTTCTGGATTGAAACGTGTAATACAGAGATGCTTACGGATACGACCTTCGTTTTGTTCTACTTTTTTGGTTTTGCTGTCGAGCATACCAATAATACGGTCAGAGTCACGTACCGAAGAAATTTCTGGGTTCGTCACAATGATCGCTTCATCAGCATGATACATTGCTAAAATTGCACCACGTTCGATACCCGCAGGTGAGTCACAAATAATGTAATCGAACTCTTGAGAAAGTTCGTCCATCACACGTGCTACACCTTCATCTGTTAACGCGTCTTTATCACGTGTTTGAGATGCTGGCAAAATGTAGAGATTTTCAATATCTTTATCGCGAATAAGCGCTTGTTGTAATCGAGCTTCGTTATTCAATACGTTTACAAAGTCATATACAACGCGGCGTTCACAGCCCATGATCAAGTCAAGGTTACGTAAACCCACATCAAAGTCGATCACAACAGTTTTGTGGCCGCGAAGGGCTAAACCTGTTGCAAAAGATGCGCTTGTAGTTGTTTTACCTACGCCACCTTTACCTGATGTTACGACAACAATTTTCGCCACCGAATCCACTCCTGTTATGGTTTAAATCCCCTTTTTTAATTAGGGGTTTGGTGATTATTTATACATTAAAATTGCAAAGCTTCAAATACTAGCTCTTGCTGGTCATTCAAATAAATATGTACTGGCTGTTTGACCACATGAGGTGGAATGTCATCAGCGACACAGTAAGTCCCTGCAATTGAAACCAATTCAGCTTCTAATGAATGGCAGAAAATACGTGCAGCCGTGTTCCCACCAGCTCCGGCAATGACTCTACCACGAGCACTACCATAAATATGTATATTTCCTGAAGCAATTACTTCTGAACCGCTATTAATACCAGCATTAATAATGATATCGCCATGGTCTTGGACTAAACATTGACCTGTACGCAAGATTTCATTGTGATACGACGTAGCATGACGAATGGTCGGTACTTCGACTGCAGCAATTTTATCTTCGGTTTTTTCTTCTGCAGGCGCGGGTTCTTCAACCACTTGTTCGCGTGTCGGTTTAACTTGTTGTAGTTTGCGATCCGCAGGAACTACGGGAAATTGGATAGCACGTGCTTGGTCCGATAGCGGACCTTCAGTGACACCAATCGGTTGAATTTCAATACTAATAAGTAGTTGAATCAGTGCAATTAGTTCTTGATCAACCGTACTTTCAATCACGGCTAATGTTCCGGGTGGAAAAGCCTTTTGGAACATTGGAGTAAGTTGCTGGCGGATCGCATCATGATCATTGGTATCGAGGTGAATGCGAATCGCATTGACCATTTTGCCTTTTATCCGTATATCAGCCATATTGAATCCTTGAGACTTCTAACTATTACTTTTGTGCCGAAGTAGTTATGTTGTAAATAGAGCAAATCCTAGAACAATTTGCATGAATACTCTAGCGGAGTTCGCAATTATTTTTGACTAAGTGTTTATTCTGTAGCTTGGTCCTGTTCCTGCATAATCTGCTGCCACTGTTTTACTTTCACTTGCTTACGAATAGCCTCTAGACTTTCAAAAACCGCAGAGCGAACCAACTCATCCAGCTGGACATTATTTTCGATTTCAATACGGCTAACACGCTGTGAAATGTCTAAATATAGATTGGGTTTTTGAGCCGTCGATGTATTGGGATAAGCCAATGGGGAAATTAAACCTTGGGTAATATTTTCACCCAAACGTTGCCCGATACTTTGAATCTGCTGTTCAATGCGGCTGCCAACGATTGGCACTAAGCGCAATAGCTGCGTGAGTTCTGGAGTGTCTTCGATGGCCTGACTGACGATTTGTCCGACATTTTTGGCGATCAATTCACGTTCAGTACGTAGCTCTTTGCTTAAATTTTCTTGCAAAATCTCAGCTAAAACTTGGGTGAACATCTCACGGTGATGCTGCACAAGATTACTAATTAGGTCTTTATGGGTTGTACTGGTATTGAGCTCATGCTTAACACCATCTAACACGGTAAGTACCACACGATCTGACAGTTCTTCCATCACGACTCGATAGTAGAACAATGCCTTTTTCTGCCATGCAGAAGGCACGATTTGATAGCCCATTTCATACAGTCGATAAGCAATAATGCCCGCACGAAATAAACGCAGGAAACGTAAATGCGGCACAATAGCTAAAATTTCGTACCAATGTATAAACGGGAAGAAGAACCAGCGCTGATGGTGCTTGTTGATGATGGCAATCGCCCAGCGCACCAACAATTCTACAATCAAAAAGATAATGAACCACGCTTCGGTAGTAATCACCCATGGATGTAAATGTTCACGGTAAAAACTCAGCACATCGGGCAGGTGGATACTGTTAAAGAACCAACTGCCAAGATTGCTCATGAGGAAAAAGTTCATGCACAGGCAGAACAAGTTAAAAACAATAATAAACACCATGAATATGTCATAAATCAAAAACAGTTTGAATGACCAACTGTTTGGATTGACATGATGATATTTAGATTTCTTGTTTTGCGGCATGCTGTTCTGCGACATAAAACTTCTTCTTAATTATTCAGTAACTGAGTATTTAGCTTTCATACGAGTAATGAGTTGGTCTTTCTCCGTCCACAGCTCATCTACCCAATGCTGAAATTTTTCACGGAATTCTGCATCATCTTCATAGTTGCCGCCATGCACCCACGTTGGAATTTCAATTTTACGTAAATCCACGGCGATACGCGGAACTTCACCGAGCCAAAATTCGCCATAACCTGGTGCACCATTTGGATAGACGATGGTCATATCTACGAGAGCATCAACTTGATCCCCTAAAATATTGAGTGCCAGTGCTAAACCACCCGCTTTCGGCTTAAGAAGGTTTTGATACGGTGATTGCTGCTGCACATGTTTTTCAGGGGTAAAGCGAGTGCCTTCCAAATAGTTCAGCAGGGTAAAAGGCTGGCTCAATAACTGTTCACAAGATTTACGCGCTTCTTCCATATCTCGATATTTAAGTTCAGGATTTTTCGCGATTTGTTCTTTGCTGTGTCGTTTCATCATTGGAAAGCCTAAAATTTTAAAAGCTTGTCCAACAAATGGAATGAAAATGAGTTCCCATTTGGTGAAGAAACGCGTCAGTGGCATACGGGTTAAACCAAAATATTGGTTAACTGTTGTATCGACCCAACTCTGATGGTTACAGGTCATGAGATAGCGACCATGCAAATTTAAGTCGAGGCCTTCATCGATGGTGATATCCCATTTTGTGTTGGGTAAAACGTGATCAATTAACCAGTTATTGACCGTGAGCCAACTGTTGGTAATTTTTATGTTGGTTTCATCAACCTTTTTTGATTTTTTAAAGAGTTTGGTTAGACCCAGTGCTAAAACAGGAGGGCCATGGAAAAAAGTACTGCCTGTCATAATAGAACCGACGGTAAGTCCTTTGCTAATTTTTTTTAGTGTCGGTTGCTTATTTGTTTGAGATGACATATAAAAAGTCCTAGCGGAAATTGTCCAAATAATGATTTATTCTAATAAATATAGTTCGAGTTGATTAAATAAAAAAGGGCATCTGCAGAACTGTGAAGAAATTGTGATGGAATTAACAAATAAATCTCGTATTCATATTACAAATTGTAACTAAACGTTTTATTATTAACAAAAAATCAATGGTTCAGCCATTTGTTTTACTTCATCATTTCAACCATACAACAAAACACAAAGAAGGAGGCATGCAATGCGTGCACTAGTAATTTCGGCAGTAGTTGGGGCAATGGCACTTACTGGTTGTCAAAACATGGAATATGACAAAGCAGCAATCGGTACTGGTCTAGGTGCTCTTTTAGGCGCTGGTATTGCTTATTCTAATGCTGATAAAGACAAAATGGGTCAAGCAGCTGCAATTGGTGCTGTAGTTGGTGGTGGTGCAGGTCTTCTTCTTGATAAGAAAGAAAAACGTCTTAAACAAGAATTGGCTGGTACTGGTGTTGACGTAGGTCGTAATCCAGATGGTTCGATCAACCTTGTTATGCCATCAGTAACTTTCGCAACTAACTCTTCAACTATTCAATCTCAGTTCCAATCTGCGTTGAATGACGTTGCTAAAGTATTGCGTGAAGACGGTACTGCAAACAAACTTGCAATCGTTGTACACGGTCACACAGATAACACAGGTTCTGATGCGATCAACAACCCACTTTCTCAAAACCGTGCAAACTCAGTGAAAAACTACCTAGCGTCTCAAGGTATTTCTTCAACTCGTATTACTGCACGTGGTTACGGTTCAACTTCTCCAGTAGCGGATAACTCAACTGCTGCAGGTCGTGAACAAAACCGTCGCGTAGAAATCTCAGTTTACGAAACTAAATAAGTTTTAGTTCGAAACGAAAGGCCACCCTCGGGTGGCTTTTTTTATGGCATTTTTAATGACCGATAAAATACATTTTGCATTAGGCAAGATCGTTTCAGATGACTATAATCATCCTCGAATTAATAAGAGGAAAGACTATGTCACTGGCAAGTCAGTTGAACGACAAGCAACTTGAAGCAATGAAATACACTCAAGGACCCTTGTTAGTACTTGCAGGGGCAGGTTCAGGCAAAACATCGGTGATTACCCGTAAAATTGCCTATTTGGTGAAGCATTGTGGTATTCCTGCGCACCGTATCACCGCGATGACCTTTACCAACAAAGCTGCGCGTGAAATGAAAGAGCGTGTGACGAAGCTGATGAGCCGTGAAGAGGCAAAAGGGCTGTCGGTTTCTACATTCCATAACTTCGGGCTAAACATGCTCCGTTTGGAATTAAAAAATACACCACTGAAAAATAACTTTTCAATTTTAGATGCAGATGACTGCAAACGCATTTTGATGGACTTAATGCATCGCGACAATTTATCCGGTGCAGAAAGTAAAGAGCTGATTGCCAAAGCCATGAAAATGATTTCAGATTGGAAAAACGATCTGATTCCACCTGAGCAAGCGCATACCACCTGTGAAACAGCAGAAGACGTTCAGTTTGCACATCTGTATCAACTGTATGAGCGTAATTTACGTGCCTACAATGCTGTGGATTTTGATGATTTGATTGTCATGCCGACGCGCTTATTACAAGAAAATGCAGAAGTGCGTGATCGTTGGCAAAATCGAATCCGCTATTTATTGGTCGACGAATATCAAGATACCAACACCGCGCAATATATTTTGGTGAAATTACTCGTGGGTGTCATGGGACAGTTCACCGCGGTAGGTGATGATGACCAATCGATTTATGCATGGCGTGGTGCTAAGCCTGAGAATATGGCTTTATTGAAGGAAGATTTCCGTAATCTGAAAGTGATTAAGCTTGAGCAAAACTATCGCTCGACCAGTCGTATTTTAAAAGCTGCCAATACAGTTATTGGCAATAACCCACATATTTTCGATAAAAAGCTTTGGTCAGATAAAGGCCATGGTGAAGTGATCCGCGTGATTACTTGTCGTAATGACGATGATGAATCAGAACGCGTCGTAAAAGACTTGATTACGCACAAGCTGATGAACGGTAAAAATTGGAAAGACTACGCCATTTTATACCGTGGTAATTTCCAAGCGCGTGCTCTAGAGACACAGCTACGCCAAATGCAGATCCCGTATAAATTATCGGGTGGTCAGTCTTTCTTCGCTCGTGCTGAAATTAAGGACCTGATGAGCTACTTACGTTTGATCATCAACCCTGAAGATGACAGTGCATTCTTACGAATTATCAATACACCAAAACGTGCGATTGGCCCTGTGACTTTGGAAAAGCTTGGTCTATTTGCGCAGGAAAGTAATTTATCCTTACTCAGTGCAGCAGGCGACCAGCGCTTAAGTATGGCGATTCCGAAAAAAGCCACAACCCAATTGGCCGAATTTGCGGACTTTATTTCGACCTTTACTCGTGAATTATTAGAAGATGATGAACCTGTTCCGATCATTCGTCGCATGATGATTGAAGCAGGTTATATCGACTATGTTAAAGAATCTGCAGCTACTCCTGCGCAGGAAAAAACCAAACTGGATAATATTGAAGTGCTATATAGCAGTATTCAAAGTTTGATAAACCGCGCTGAAGATGTAGATGAAAAGAACATTGAAAGTGTGATTCGTAAAATGGTGCTGCTCGATATGTTAGAACAGCAACAAGAAGAAGAAGACACCGATAAAGTCAATTTGTTAACACTTCATGCGTCGAAAGGTCTGGAATTTCCATTCGTTTATTTGATTGGTCTGGAAGAAGAAATTCTACCGCATAAAAACTCCATTGCTGCTGACACGGTCGAGGAAGAACGACGTTTGATGTACGTGGGGATTACTCGTGCACGTCAAGGCTTAACTATGACTCTAGCAGAGCAACGTAAAGCCGGTGGTCAAATGCGACAAATGACACCAAGCCGTTTCTTGGACGAACTGCCACAAGATGAATTGGAGTGGTTAGGCCGCAAGAAAAAGCTGGCAGGGGATATCGATCCTAAACAGCAAGCACAGCATTATTTAGAAAATTTACGCGCGCTGATTAAGCGTTAAAGCTTAAAGCGTAGAATATTTTATTTATTTTTTGAAATTCGTTTTATTGAAACAGGAATGAACCATGAAAGTTCAAGTTAAAGTTCTCGACACACGTTTAGGTACGGAATGGCCAATGCCAACTTATGCCACAGCAGGTTCGGCAGGTCTTGATCTCCGTGCATGTGTAGAAGAAACCACCGTAATTGAACCGGGTCAAACTGTTCTGGTAAAAACAGGCCTATCGATTTATATCGAAGATACTAACTTTGCAGGTTTAATTCTGCCACGTTCAGGCTTAGGTCATAAACACGGAATCGTGTTGGGTAACTTGGTCGGTTTGATTGACTCAGACTACCAAGGTGAATTGATGGTATCTGTTTGGAACCGTAGCCAAACGGCATTTAGCCTAGAGCCGGGTGAGCGTTTAGCACAATATGTTTTAGTGCCAGTTGTACAAGCTCAGTTTGATATTGTGGATGAGTTTGAAGCCACTGAACGAGGAGCAGGCGGTTTTGGTCATACAGGTAAAAACTAATCAGCGCAAGACTTTTGATCCAGTGTGTTGACAAGTAAATGCCTACAATCAAGTAGCTAATAAAAACCATCCTCGTGATGGTTTTTATTTATATCATTTTAATTTATTAAAAATCAAACCTATATTTAGAGTGTTTAGGCTTTTATCAATATCGTTTATAGGCTTATCTCGAAAAATTTAATTCTGATGAAATTACTCGGTTTATATTTTAATAGAGAAGAATAAATTGAGCCTTGTTTGTTGATTTAAATTTAATCAATTTACTATATTTGTACAGAGTGGAAGAGGGGTTTAAAAATGTTTGAAAAGTAAAATAAATATAGATGAACGCGTGGTTTGATATTTTATAAATTGTAAAGTCTTGATTTATTTAAAAAATAATTTAGAGATAATAGGTGTTTTTGGATTGATTTTAAGTTTTTGATCAGTGTTTAAATATTATTAATTGATTATTAACTAAAATTGTTATAAAAAAGCTACACTTTTTTTCAGGATTTTATCCTTTAATTAAAAGCTTAAATTCTAAATAGAATTTAAGATTTTTTAATTAATAAAGATGTAATTAGAAGAACATAGTATGGGTTCACTGTTTAGTCACTTTCCGCAACATATTTTTCGTGCATATGACATTCGCGGGAAAATATCGCTCTTAAATGCTGATTTAGTTCAGTCAATTGCTTGTGGCTTAGTCAAACAATATTTAGATGTAGGGCAAAAGAGACTTGCCATTGGCTATGATGCGCGTTTAACCAGTCCAACCTATGCAAAAATAATTCAAAAAGTCTGCCATGAGGCTGGCCTTGAAGCGGAAATTATTGGCTGCTGCTCAAGCCCGATGTTGTATTTTATTGCGGGACAATTTCAAGGCAATGGCATTATGGTGACGGCGAGCCATAATCCAAAATCAGATAATGGTATCAAGTGGATTATCAAAGGTGAGCCACCTTGTCCAGAGATGATTCAACACGTTGCAGTCGAAGCACGAAATTGTTTTTCATCGGAACGTGTGCATTTGATGACTGAAATTGAGCCACACGAAATCAAGCCTGAATATTGTTTGGCCTATCAGAAATTTATTTTAGATGACATTCATTTACAGCAACCACTTAAAGTTGTGATCGATGGCATGCATGGTTCAGCTGGGCATTGTGCAGCCTTATTATTAAATAAATTAGGCTGTGAAGTTTTGGCATTACGTTGCCAAGCTGATGGACATTTCCCTGATCATGCTCCAGATCCATCACAGCTCAAACATTTAACCCATCTCCGCCAAGCCATACAGCTACAAAAAGCCGATATTGGCATTGCTTTAGATGGTGATGGTGATCGTTTAGTGCTGATTGATGAAACTGGCAAAGTCGTTTCTGCAGATCGATTATTGTGTTTATTTGCTGAAATTTGTTTGACTCAAAAACCACATGCAGAGGTGGTATTTGATGTGAAATGTTCAACAATGATTCGGGATACCGTGTGCGATTTAGATGCGCAGCCTGTCATGATTCGAACGGGCAGTAGTTTCTTGCGAAAATATATTTCCCAATCTAAAGGCAAAGCGGTTTTTGGTGGTGAATACGCAGGGCATTATGTTTTTAATGACGGTCGTAGTGGTGGCTATGACGACGGTCTATATGCTGCCTTAAGGGTCTTAGAATATATTCAAACTCAGGGGCTGACATTGTCAGAAGCTTTGGCGAAATATCCAGAGCGCTTTAGTACCGAAGATTTATATGTCAGTACGCATCAGCATGATCCAGCGGAAGTTTTAAAGCAGGTTGAAGCCAATTCTACGCGAATTCTGGCACAAATCAGTAAAATTGATGGAATACGCCTTGATTTTGATGATGGATTTGGCATCATTCGAGCATCGAATACAGGTGAGTATTTCACTTTACGCTTTGATGCCAACTCATCAGCACGCTTAAAAGAAATACGAGATCTGTTTGTTTCCATGTTAGTTGAGCACTATCCAGACATTGCTCATGACATTCCAGATGCTCAATAAGGAGAGGCAAATGCCACATCAACATACTGGCATCGACAAAGCACAAATCCTGACGGAAGCTTTGCCGTATATTCAACGTTTTGCGGGTAAGACGCTGGTAGTGAAGTATGGTGGTAATGCCATGACCGATCCTGAGCTTGAGAGCTCATTTGCACGTGATATCGTGCTGCTGAAAACGGTTGGTTTAAATCCGATTGTGGTTCATGGCGGTGGTCCACAAGTGGATTCATTCCTCAAACAATTAGGCCGTGAGTCTGATCGTATCGACGGTATGCGCGTGACTGATCCTGCAACGATGGAAGTTGTCGAGATGGTCTTGGGCGGCAGCGTGAACAAATCGATTGTGAACTTAATCAATAAACACGGTGGCCGTGCAATTGGTTTAACGGGTAAAGATGGTAATTTGATCCGTGCGCAAAAATTATTGATGGAAAAAACAGCCGAAGATGGTTCAGTAAAACAGATTGATTTAGGTCTAGTTGGCGAAGTGGTTGGTGTGAAAACTGACGTACTTGAAATGTTTACCCAAAGCGATTTTATTCCTGTGATTGCACCATTAGGTGTAGACGAAGACGGCAACACCTATAACATCAATGCTGACTTGGTTGCAGGTAAAGTGGCTGAAGCATTGGGTGCGGAAAAGCTAATTTTATTGACCAATATCACGGGTGTTTTAGACGAAAATAAAAATCTGCTGACTGGGTTAACCACCCAAGAAGTCGATCGTTTGATTGAAACTGGCGTGATCTATGGCGGCATGATTCCGAAAGTTGGCTGTGCATTAGATGCAGTCAAAGGCGGCGTAATCAGCGCACATATTGTTGATGGTCGTGTACCTCATGCAACATTACTTGAAATCTTTACGGATCATGGTGTGGGTACATTAATCACCAATCGAACCAATGTGAAAAAAGCTTAAGATACTTAGCATTTTTTGATATAAAAAAGCCTCTTTTGAGGCTTTTTTATTATTTATCAGTTGGCTAAGTAACTTTTGAAAAGATCAAATAATGTATTTGCCCTGTTGGATTATAAAAACTCTTACAATGGCGCCGATTTTAGATTTACAACAACTAAAACTGTCATGCACAATAGAGAAATCATAGATTTACTGCTGAAATGATCGATATGTGCCAGCTGCTCGGAATGAATTGTGCGACTCCTACCGATATAACTTTTTCGTTTCGGGGATTTTCGCAGCGAGCAGGAATTACCTCAGATCATTGTGATGGCTTTGGTATCGCTTTTTTTGAAGATAAAGCATGTCGTTTATTTGTCGACAATCAATCTGCTGTAGAGTCTCCGATTGCTGAGCTGATCCGAAACTACCCGATTAAATCTCGCAATGTGATTGCACACATTCGTAAAGCGACACAAGGCAAAATTAATCTTGAAAACTCACATCCATTTAGTCGTGAATTGTGGGGCAGACAGTGGATTTTTGCACATAATGGCGACCTACATGGCTTTCAGCCTGAGCTCACAGGGCGCTTCAGCCCCGTCGGCAATACCGACAGTGAATTGGCCTTTTGCTATTTGCTCGAGCAAATGGTGAAACGTTTTGGTTATACCGAACCTACACTCGATCAGGTGTTTGATCTGTTATTAGAAATTTCTCCTAAAATTGCAGAACATGGCACCTTTAATTTTTGTTTGTCGAATGGGCAGGCGCTATTTAGTTATGCGATTACCAAGCTGCATTGGCTGGTTCGAGAGTTTCCATTTCAGCCTGCACAGTTGATTGATATTGATGTTGAAGTCGATTTTAGTGAAGTCACTACGCCTGAAGACCGTGTTGCCGTGATTACCACTGAACCCCTAACGCAAAACGAAGTTTGGACAGCATTTGAGCCGGGTGAAATGATTTTATTTCAACATGGTCGTCCAATTCGTGCTGCAAAGACGGTTGTTGAACGTTTAGAACGTGAGCGGCTGGACCCATCTTTAAAACGTGTCACACGTGCAGATCAGTATTAATTTTGAATGAAAGATATTCATTATAAAAATGAATATCTTACACTTTATTGAATTAAGGGTGTTTTCTAAGATATTGAATTGATTAAAAAATATCTTAGCTTTATACTCGGGATTAAATAAATTAACATAATAAAAACAATTGATTGCAATATAAATGGCAGTATTTCAATTAAAACCAACCTTTTTACTTCATTTTTATTTAAGTTCTTTAATTATATGATGAAATTTACGTGATAAGTCCTTCATATTTATAGGTGGTCGTAATGAAAATGAAATGGGTTCCAGAATACAATACTGGTATCGATGTGATTGACGATCAACACAAACGGATTCTTGACTACATCAATGAAATTGATGGCATTGACGCAAATACAGATCGTGATCGTGTAAAACAAATTCTGGAAAACATTATTGATTACACGCAATCACATTTTACCTTCGAAGAATCTTTACAAGAAGAAGCGGGTTATAAATATCGTGTGCCACATAAACGCGTACATGATTTATTTATTAAAAAAATTGAATCTTACCGTGACCGTTTTGAAATGGGGCATGCGATTGAAAATGAATTACATGAAGTGCTTTCAAAATGGCTGATTAACCATATTCAGCACGATGATGCTGATTATGTCGGTGCGGTTAAAGAAAATATGATGGGTATCATCAAAGAAAAAGAAAAGAAAAAAGGCAAAAATTGGTTTGCACGTTTCTTTTCATAACCTCAAAAAATGAAATAAAAACAATTAAATTCTAATAATATCATTTGCGCAGCAAATCATCTTTAAGGTGATTTGCTTTTTGTTTTTGATTTTCAAGGCACAGCAAGGCAAAATAGCGCTAGAATTTTCAAAGGAATTTGTCATGCAGGACAATGCGATGTCGAAATGGTTATCGCCACTGATGGCGTTCTGTTTATCTTTTATCATTATTGCAACTTTAGCACCGGTAACAGGTATTCAAATTGAACGTCAGCTAGATTTCTGGCTGTTGTGGCTAGGTACAATGCTTATTTTAGCTTTACCGCTATGTTATTTGGAAATTGCTTTAGCAAAACGTTCAAAAATTACAGCAGTTCAAGCACTGTCTTCGCTAACACGTGATGCGGATGCTTCACCCAAATGGCGTATAGTCGGTTGGCTTGCCGTAGTATTTATTCCATTTTTAGCAGGTGCCATGCTTTCAGCCGCGTCGCAATATGTGGCAATTTTTACAGCTAATGGCTTTGCCTATAGCATTATTTTGGCTGTCCTTGCGGTCATTGCATTTGCATTGTCGTTTGTACCACGCCAATTTTTAGTGATTTTGACCGCTATTGGTGTGATTGCTGCAGTAGTTTTAGCGAATGTTATGGGAACTGCCTTACCAGAGTGGAAAATGACTGCGCTCGAATTTAGTGAGTGGGGCAATGCAACTGTCTTGGCGCTCGTAGCAAGTGGTTTGGGGATGGGCTTGTATTGGCAGTCAAGTTTACCAGCCGTGAAGCAACAAGAGATTGCAAGCAAAACGGTATTTCCGATTTGGATCGCTCAACTTTTGGCAGTGGTTGCTTTTGCCTTTTTCGCAGCAAAAGCACAAGTATCTGCTTTAGCACTGGTTGTGGGTTTAGTCGCAGCTTCAGCATTGCTGATTCAAATGGCACGTGAACAATTACAACAACGCCAATTGGCCATAGTGGTGCAATGGGCGATTTTATTGGTTGCGGTTTTTGTATGGGCACTGAGCACTGTTGTTCCAGTATTTAATATTGCCTTGTTGATTTGGGGCTTAATTATTTGTCTGATTTATGCGATTTTCGCAGGTTGGATTATGAAGATTAGTCATCTACGTAAGTCAATGAACTTCAGTCATGAAACCTTTTATAATATTTGGCGTATTGCTGTACGTATCGTAGTGCCCTTGTCAATAATATTGGCATTGGTGGCTGTGATTGGGCAGTTATTCTAATGACAGCTCAGTTACAAGTGTGGGTGGCTTATGCGAGCGTGGAACAGCAGATATTAATTCCTCTAATCTTTAATCCCGGTATGACGGTTGAAGATGCTATTGTGCAAAGTGGCATTCGAAAACAAGTAGATTTACCAGAAGTATTAACACTAGGAATCTTCGGGGCGCGTGTAAGCGATTCATCTCAGTTACTTGAAGCAGGTGATCGTGTCGAAATCTATCGTGCATTAACCATTAATCCGAAAGATATTCGTCGTAATCGCGCCAAGAAAAATCCCGTTGGTCGTTATTGTCGAGGCAATCGTTTCAAACAATTGTACTTATAAAAAAAACCCCTAAATTTAGGGGTTTATTTTTATCTGAAAGCGACTATAGTGGTGGCGCAGTTAAAATCGCTTCTTTAGAACCTGGTAAGCCAGGTTGAGACTCTGGAATGGTTTCTAAGCCTTCAATTTTTTGAACGATACCGTTTTGGTCAAAGAAGATTTTTAAGTGTTGACCATGTGCAGCAGGAATCTTGGCTTTTTTAGCATATGTTCCTGGGGTATACTTATAAATGTAGTCCCAACGTAACGGATTCATTGGATCGGCAACAGTTGGACTACCTAGCAAAAAGCGAACTTGTTGGTGGCTCATTCCCACTTGAATTTTAGCCGCTTGTGCTTGAGTTAAAGGTGTACCTTGTGGAATATCAACTTTATAAACGCCCAAGGTTGAACAGCCTACGAGCAATGAAGTGACAAATAACGTCAGCATGATTTTTTGCATTTTGCTAAACTATCCCAAATTAATTATGATGCATTTGATCCAAGGATAGATCATACTGCATCTAAACTTTGTTGCATATTCCAACTTTAATTTTGTTGAGAGACCTTTTTTCATGCCTATTTCAAATCAAGATTTACGTAAAGCTGGACTTAAAGTTACACTTCCACGAATTAAAATATTGGAATTGCTTGAAAATTCAAGACAACATCACTTAAGCGCAGAAGATATTTATAAGACTTTACTTGAACAGGGTGAAGATGTGGGTTTAGCAACTGTGTATCGCGTGTTAACACAGTTTGAAGCTGCAGGTATTATTCAACGCCATCATTTTGAAAACAATCATTCTGTTTTTGAGATTATGCAAGAAGATCACCATGACCATATTGTGTGTCAAAACTGCAATAAAGTGGTGGAATTTACTAATGATGTGATTGAGCATGAGCAACATCAAGTGGCAGAAAAATTTGGTTTCCAACTTACAGGTCACTCATTAAATCTTTATGGCTATTGTGATGCGCCTGAATGCCAAGAAGCATATCGTAAAAAATAATCCGATACGGATGAGAATGAATAAAAAACAGACTTCATGTGAAGTCTGTTTTTTATTTCCGAAAGCGTTTAAGCAAAATTAATGTTGACCATCAAAGGTAATATTTGAATTTGCACGCAGTAAATGCTCACCGCCTTCTTCAGACAATTTAATTTGTAGACGCAGGTCGTTCGGTGAATCGGCATGTTTGAGCGCATCTTTGTAGCTAATTTGCTTGGCTTTATAAAGGTCATATAAGGCTTGGTCAAAGGTTTGCATACCTAGTTCACGAGAACGCTTCATCAGGTCTTTAATTTCATGCACTTCACCCTTACGGATTAAGTCTGAAATTAAAGGTGAGTTGATCAAAATCTCAATGGCAGCACGACGTGAATTACCATCAATGGTTGGAATCAACTGCTGCGCAACCATTGCTTTTAAGTTCAAAGACAAGTCCATGAATAGCTGACTATGACGATCTGCTTCAAAGAAGTGAATGATACGATCGATGGCCTGGTTGGCGTTGTTGGCATGCAGTGTTGCAAAAACCAAGTGACCGGTTTCAGCAAAGGCAATCGCATAGTCCATAGTTTCTCGTGAACGAATCTCACCAATCAGAATCACGTCAGGTGCCTGACGTAGCGTATTTTTTAAGGCAACTTCGAAAGAGTCGGTATCAATACCCACTTCACGTTGGGTAATGATACAGCCTCGGTGTTGGTGTACAAATTCAATCGGGTCTTCAATGGTAATGATATGACCTTTGCTATTTTCATTACGATAGCCAATCAAAGATGCCAAAGAAGTTGATTTACCTGTACCTGTTGCACCTACGAAAATGATAATGCCACGCTTGGTCATCGCTAATTCTTTTAAAATCGGCGGTAATTTCAACTCATCCATCGTTGGAATGACAGTTTCGATACGACGCAGCACCATACCTGGCTGGTCACGTTGTTGAAATGCACTGACACGAAAACGAGCAGATTTACTGGTATTGCTAATGGCAAAGTTACATTCACGCGTATCGGCAAATTCCTTACGCTGCTTTTCAGACATTATCGAATGTAAGATTTGACCGACAGTCGGGCCCGGTAACTTAGTCGAGCCAATAGGCAAAATTTGCCCATTGATTTTAATCGAGGGTTCAACATCGGCTGTAATGAACAAATCCGATGCTTTTTTCTCCACCATATAATCAAGTAAGCCGTTAAAATCCATAACGATCGCCCCAAAAAAATAAAAAAATTACAAGAAAGATTCGGGTTGTTTCGCTGCAGTCCGTGCAGTTTGCGTACTAATAATGCCTTTTGCGACAAGGTTTTTTAAGCTTTGATCGAGTGTGGTCATACCGTAGTTGGCACCCGTTTGAATCGCTGAATACATTTGCGCAACTTTGTTTTCACGAATCAAGTTACGGATCGCAGGAATACCAATCATAATTTCATGGGCAGCCACACGACCACCGCCATTTTTCTTGAGTAGGGTTTGTGAAATTACGGCTTGAAGTGATTCAGATAACATGGCACGAACCATATCTTTTTCTTCAGCAGGGAATACGTCAATCACACGGTCAATGGTTTTTGCCGCAGAGGTGGTATGTAGAGTACCGAAGACCAAGTGACCTGTTTCAGCGGCTGTCAGTGCCAAACGAATGGTTTCAAGGTCACGCATCTCACCGACTAAGATAATATCCGGGTCTTCACGCAGTGCGGAACGAAGTGCTTCGTTAAAGCCGTGGGTATCACGGTGTACTTCACGTTGGTTGACCAAACATTTTTTAGATTCGTGTACAAATTCTATCGGGTCTTCGACCGTTAGAATATGGTCATATCGGTTGTCGTTAATGTAATCGACCATCGCAGCAAGCGTGGTTGATTTACCCGAACCCGTTGGACCGGTCACCAGTACGATGCCACGTGGATATTCACAAATATCTTTAAAGATTTGGCCCATGCCAAGATCTTCAATGGTTAATACTTTTGAAGGAATGGTACGGAAAACGGCACCAGCACCACGGTTTTGGTTAAATGCGTTCACACGGAAACGTGCCACACCAGGGACTTCAAATGAAAAGTCAGTTTCTAATTTTTCTTCGTAATCACGACGCTGTTTATCGTTCATGATGTCGTAAACCAATTTGTGTACTTCTTTATGTTCAAGAGCAGGTAGGTTGATACGACGAACTTCACCATCCACACGAATCATTGGTGGCATACCAGAAGATAAATGTAAATCCGAAGCGTTATTTTTGGCAGCAAAGGCCAATAGTTCTGTAATGTCCATAAAATCCCCGAGATAAAAATTAAATCTTAATTATTTTGATAGAATAATAAGGCTTTCCCACAGCTTAACCAACACTTAGTTGCAGGGCAATGCAAAAAAAGATGAATGAAATGAGAACCCCGTCAATGAATAAACTTCAAGAAGCACGAAATCAAGTCTTGCAGCAAATTGAGCAGGCTTGCCAACTTGCGGGTCGACCACAGCAGTCGGTTGAATTGTTGGCTGTATCTAAGACGCATCCTGCTGAAATGCTAAGAGAAATGTATACAACGGGGCAACGCTCATTTGGTGAAAATTATCTGCAAGAAGCGCTTGAAAAAATTGAGGCTTTGGCAGATTTAGAGATTGATTGGCATTTCATTGGTCATGTACAGCGCAATAAAACCAAACATTTGGCTTCAAACTTTGCTTGGGTGCATGGGGTAGACCGTTTGATTATTGCGGAGCGTTTATCAAGCCAGCGAGAAGCGACTCAAGCGCCTTTGAATATTTGCCTACAAGTCAATATTGACGCGCAAGATACGAAGGATGGCTGTCAGCCGAATGAAGTAGCAGATTTGGTCGCACAGATTTCTACGCTACCGAATTTACGCTTACGTGGACTGATGGTGATTCCTGCTCCAAACAATCCACACGCTTTTGTTGATGCCAAAGTGCTCTTTGAGCATGTCAAAGCACAGCATGCGAAACCTGAAGATTGGGATACATTAAGTATGGGGATGTCAGGCGATATGACTGATGCGATTGCTGCGGGTTCAACGATGGTTCGCGTGGGGACAGCATTGTTTGGCGCACGTGATTATTCAAAATAGGACAGAAGATTCAGCCTGCTTTCAAAAACTAGGCTTATAAAGTGTAAGCACAGCAGATAAATTTTCACAATAGATGAAACCTATGGGTTCAAAGTGAGCCTTTTAATTTGAACTTTCCATTAAAGTTGAGTACAAAATAATCAGGATGTTTTTGATATTGAAGTAATTCACACTTGGACAAATAGGGAAGTTCATGACGGCATATTATCAGTTGATTCAACGCGACGTAGATGCGCAAGGCTGTGTCACGGCACATTACCATTCGACCAATTTAGCACAAGGTGCATGGAATGCACATGAGCAACACATGGCACCAGCTACAGGCATTATTTGTGCTGAATTAGACCGTTTTTCACCACGTCATGATATGCGTATCGGGCGCATTAGCCTCGATATTTTGGGCTTAATTCCTGCTGGCGAGTTTGAAATAATCACGCAAGTGATTCGTCCGGGAAAAACCATTGAACTGATTGAATCTGAAATGCGGGCTCAGGGCAAAACCTGCATTGTGGCACGCACTTGGCGCATGATGACGCAAAATAGCCAGTCCGTGAAAGGTTTGGAGGATGCTGATGTGACTGGGCCAGAAACTGCGCCGATTTGGGACGGTATCCGTCAGTGGCCGGGGGGATATATTCAGTCGATTGAAGCAAGAAGCCATGGGCGCCGTGCAGGTCAAGGCATTGTGTGGCTGAGAACACAGCATGACATGGTTGAAGGTGAGCCGACTGCTGATTTTGTCCGTTTAATGGGCATGGTTGATACCGCCAATGGTATTGTTCCGCGTCAGGATTGGCCATTTGGCTGGGGCTTTCCAAATCTGGATCTACAAATCCATTTGCACCGTTTACCACAGGGACAGTGGTTAGGTCTGGAAACCGTGCAGCAGTATGGAGCGGATGGTGTTGGTTTGAGTAGTTCTGTATTGCATGATGTCCATGGCCCATTTGGGCGTAGTGAACAGATTTTAACGCTACGTCCACTCGGGACGTAATGATCTAGAGAATCAAAAATTATAAAGCCTGCTTTAAGCAGGCTTTTTTTAAGATACGATTTGGATGGTGCTTGCACCTGCTCCGACAGGATTGACTTGAATTTGCACAGGGATTCGTTCGTGCATTTCTTGAATGTGAGAAATTAGCACGACTTTACGCCCTTGGTTTTGCAGCTGATCCAGAGCATTCATCACCATGTGCAGACTTGAGGCATCCAGCGTGCCAAAACCTTCATCAATAAACAGGCTTTCGATTTTGGTCGTACCTGATGCCATACTCGCAATGGCTAATGAGAGAGCGAGGGCCGTTAAGAACGACTCACCGCCTGAAAGTGAAGAGACAGAGCGGGTTTCACCATCCATATCATGATCGACAATGGCTAGGCTTAAGGAATTTTCAAGGCGCTTTAAGGTATAGCGTTGTGAAAGCATCGCCAATTGCTGGTTAGCATACTCGATTAAAATATCGAGATTATATTGCTGCGCTAAATCACGGAATTTTTTGCCCGTTGCATCGCCTATGAGGCTCGAAATCTTATTCCAGCGGTGTTCTTCAGATTGGATCTGTTGAATTTGCTCGGCAAATTGCTGCTGTTTTGCGACGTTGCGCTGATGCACTTCGAGTTTGAGTTTCACTTCATCACGCTGTTCCATCACTTGGCTTATTTGTTCTACTAAGCTTTGCAATTGTGCGAGTAGGGTTTCAATTTCGATCTCAGGCTGCAGCGTTAAGTGCTGCTGTAATTGCTCATCAAAAGCCTTCTTGGTAGATTGCGCATGATTATATGCACGTTCAGCCGAGCTAATTTGCTGTTTGAGTTGTAATTCTTGCTCATGTGTAATTTCACTGAGCTGCTGTAACAGGGTGTCATTAAAATCAATATGCAGCGCTAACCACTGTTGAATACTTTGTACAGCTGCTTCCTGTTGATTTTGCAGCTGTAATAGCTGTGCCTGATACTTTTGCAGCGCTGCTTGTGCCGTATCAAAGGCTTGGCGTAGCTGCTCAAATTGTTGACGGACCGTATTAAACTGAGTTTGCAGCTGTTGTCGATTTTGCTCAAACTGTAATAACCATTCATGTGGTTTTTCAACAGTCACTTGGGTCATGGCAAAAATAGCTTGGATTGCAAGATCGCTATTTTGCTTACCTTCTTCTAACAGTGTCGAAATGCGTTTTTCAGTTGCCGCAATATTCTCTTGACTGAATTTTGTATGCTGTTTCGCCTGTTCCAGCTGCTGTGTTTTTTGATTCAGTTGCGTATTCAGTTCATTGCGTTGTTTTAAGGTGTGAAGGCGCTGCTGTAATTGCTTATAAATCTGTTCAGCAGCGGTGCGGGTCGATTGCTGCCATGCATGTTTTTCAGTGTCATTGAGTAAAGACAAAATAGGTTGAATATTTTGTTCTGCATGTTGTACATCGGTCAGTTGCTTTGTCGTGTGCTGAATGTATTGAGACAAAGACTGGCTGTTTTGCTGCGCGTGTTCATGGGTTTTTAAATCAGCTTCTGTGTGCTGCAAAGACTGCTGGGTTTGTGCAATATGATGTGAGATAGTTGTTTCAAGCAAGCTCAAATCTGCACTTAAATCACAAGGGATGCTCAGTGCATGAAGTGATTGCTCAAGCTGGGTTTGGACATTGCTCTGTTGCGTGCTGATTGAGAAGAGTTGCTGTGCATTGGCTTCAAAGGCAGTGGACTGCTGTGTGCATTTTTTTTGCAGTTGCTGCCACAGATCAAAGGCTGTTTTTTCCTGCGCCAGAGCTTGCTGTTCCTGCTGTTCTTGCAGCTTTAACAGTTCATGGGAAAGCACATCTTGGCTATGTGTATAAGGGTGCTCTGTGCTACCACATACCACGCATGCTTCACCTGCAACCAAGTTAGCTCTGAGCTGTTCAATATTTTCCGCATGCAGTAATCGCTGCTGCTGCAGTACAGTTTGCAAATTTTCTCGAGCAGCTTTTTGTGTATGAAACTCAGTTTCAGCTGTGCTGCATTGCTGCTGATGCTGTGCGAGATCACTTTGCAGTTTTTGTTGCTCTTGCAATTTTTGCTGATGTTCAAGATGTATAGAGTGGTAACGTTGCCAATGACTCTTTGTGATATCCAACTGATTGAGACGATTTAATCGATCTTCACGCGCTGTACGCAAGCCCGTAATTTTAGTGTTAAGCGCTTGGTCTTGCCCAAATTGCTGAATGAGCTGCTCAAGTTGCTGTTGTTTTTGAGTCACTTGCTGCGTAGCTTGCGAAACATCACCATATTGCTGCTCAAATTGAATATAACTTTGAATAAAGCGCTGTAAAGGGCTGAGATGTGCAGACAGCGCTTCATCTAAAACTTGGAAATGAGCTGTTTGTAGCAGTTGGGTGTTTTGCTGCGCTAACTGTTGTTCTAACTGCTGCTGTATTTGTTGCAATTGCTGTTCGGCTTCAAGCAGTGGGGTGTGCTGGGCTTGAAGTTTTTGGAGTTCATCTTTGACGGCAATTAACTGATCGCCTAGCACTCGGCGGTCGGCAATTCGCGCACGTACTACATCAATTTGATTTTGATGATCCACTTCAAATTGGTGCTGCTGTTTTTGCTGCAGATCAATCTGTTCAAATTGCGCTTTCTCATGATTAAACTGAATTTCAATAGCGTTGAATTGCTGTTGTGCCTGAGCCAATTGTGGCTGCAGCGTTGCCATTTCAGTATTTAAATTATTTCGTTGAATGATGCTCGGACGGATTGACGCAAATTTTTCCAGTTGCTCCAATTGCAGCTTCTGCGGCTGCAGTGCATCTAATTGCTGCTGTTGAACAGCCAAATATTGCTCACGTTGCTGAAGATCCGTAATTAGTTTGTCTTTGTGTTGAAACCATTGCTGCTGTTTGAGCAGTTGCTGTTTTTCATTATCAAGTTTTTGGTAAGACTCAGCATGACTTTGAAATTGCGCCGTGTATAAGGCAAGATCTTCATCAGACAATATTTCAATATGTCCTAAAACATTTTCCAGCTCTTTACGCTGATTGGCAATTTCTTTGGTTTTATCAAAGGCCAATTGACCAATTTTTGCGAAGATTTCAGAGTTGGTTAGATACTCTAAAAGTTTTCCACGTTCATTATCACGCGCTTTTAAAAAAGCAGTGACTTCTGATTGTGCGAGTAGCACTGTGCGGGTAAATTGTTCGAAACTGAGTTTTATAATTTCGGGGATATGCTTTTCAACCTGTTTGGTTTGATTTGCAATAATTGTTTCGTCCGTTAAGCATTTTAGTGAACGCTGTACGCTTTGCAATTTACCGGTTGGGTTTTCACGGGCACGTTTAATTTCCCAACGTGCCGAATAGACTTTTTGGTCTTGAGCAATAAAACTGAGCTCGGCAAAGCCTTGGCCTGTACCGCGCCGTAATACGGTTTGCGGTGAGTTGGTTGGCAGCTCTGAACCATCTACATCGATGAGTTTGCCATCACTGTCTTTTAAGCGAGGCACACGGTTAAACAGCGCCAAACACATGGCATCTAAAATGGTCGATTTACCTGCACCTGTTTTGCCGATAATTGCCACTAAGCCTGCACTAGCCAATGGCTCAGATTCAAAATCAATAAAATGCTCACCCGCTAAAGATGCCAAGTTTTTAATACGTATAGATAAAATTTTCATGGCAATTCCTTAAGCGTTCGCATCATCTTCAAGTGATTTTTGTGCTTCATCGACCAAACTTAAAAAATCTTTCATAACGGTATCATCAGCACCATAGCCTTGTTTTTCCCAAAGATTTTGAAATAGTTTTTCAGGCGTAGGCGGATCAAGGTTGATTGCAGCTTGCTGCTGATTATTTTCATCAGAATTTAAATAACGTCGGCTGATACGCACCAAACGGTAGCGGTTCGGTGCTAAAGCTTCTTCAAACTGCTGTCTTAAATTAGGTGCAGGCGGGGTGTCGGTATGATATTCAATTTCGACATATTCACGCTGATCAATATCTTCAATTTCACCGTTCGCCAAAGCAGATAATTGTGCCAAAACTTCTGGAATTGTGCCTTTGATGCGATGCAATTGCACACTGCGCGGAATTGCTAAGGACCCCATTTGAAAGCGTGATTCATCTGTTTGAGTTGGATCAATACTGATCTCAAGCACTTGGTGCTTATAATTAATTTCACTAAATGACAGGGGAATCGGTGAGCCGCTATAACGGATATGGGTCTGTGCGACTTTTTGCGGTTTATGCAAATGCCCAAGTGCGACATAGTCAATTACATCATCAAATAGGGCAGTCGAAAGCGCTTCTTCATTGCCAATAATAATCGGGCGCTCTGAGTCCGACGTTTCACCGCCTTGCATGTGGGCATGTGACATTAAAATTAAGGCTTGATCTGAAGTTTTACGTGCTTTGGCTTCCGCAATTAATTGCTGATGCACATAGGTAATAGCGTTTTGGCTATTGGTGGTTTGATCATTGAATCCGGTGATCTCGGCAGCCCGTAAAAAAGGTAAGGTTAGACACCATGCCACAATATTTTTGTGTTCATCATAAATAGGCACGAGTAATCGGTCTAAATCGAGCTGACCTTCAGTATTTTTATGGACCACGCCAACAGCTTTGGCATGGTATTTTTCTAATAATGGCTCAACTTGTTCAATACGGTAACCTGAGTCATGATTGCCTGCGATCATCAGGGTTTGCATGTGCGGGGCACGCACATGCGCATCGGCTAAAAATTGATAGAGCTGTTTTTGCGCTTTGGAAGCTGGGTTGATGACATCAAAAATATCGCCAGCTATCAGCAGGGCATGCGGCTGCTTTTGTTCTATTTGTTCGAGTAACCAATGAAGAAACTGTTCGTGTTCGTAGTCACGTGAGTGGTTATAGAAGAATTGTCCTAAATGCCAATCAGAAGTATGAAAAAAACGAACAGTCATGCAAGCCCCCAAAAATCAAAAAAATTGATTGGGGTCTAAAGTATCACAGATGTTCACATTTTCGAGGGTGATTAATCATTCATACGTCAAACTAAGTCGTTCTCGACAGTTACAAGGTCATCAATCTAAGCTGTTACTGTGCATTTGAATCGACTTGTACGAGGCCAAAGGTATTGTGGTCTGGGTCTAAGAAATAGCCTTGCCAACATTGACCAGGAATCGCAAATTTTTCCATGGCAATTTGACCACCCTGCGCCAAAATTTTCTCAGCGATATGGTCGAAATCTTCAACTTCAAAACTACAGGTAAATGCATTGGTGCCGCAGTGCGTTGGTGGAGTCTGAGCAGGGCGCTCTAAGAGGCCACCATGAATGCCTTGAGTTTCAATACGGAAGTATTGAATCGGTAGCCCTTCAACTGGGATAAATGACCAACCGAAAACCGCAGAATAAAAGGCAACTTCACGCTTTGGATCGGAGCTTTGAATTTCAAAATAGCAGAGCTGGTTCATTGTTATTACTCTTTGTTTGATGGATTGCACATTTCAAATAGCAGAGATTTGAAATTAGGCTAAAAAATACCAAGAACTAGGAATATAAAATGTTGTTCTAATCCTGTATATAGATCAATTGTTGTACAGCAGGTGTATTACCTGCATTTGGGGTAGCAGGAGATGCAACATGCCAAATAATCCTTTTGATGAAGAAAAACTTGCAAATAGTATGGTGTATAAGACTTTATTAGAGTCTACATTAGCCATTCCTTGGTGTATTGATTGGGACAGTAAAACATTCAGCTATATTGGACCGCAAATTGAAAAGTTGCTCGGTTGGAAGCAAAATACTTGGCGCACCGTTCAGGACTGGGCATCACGTATGCATGAGGAAGACCGTGATTTTGTGCTGAATTATTGTGTTTCGCAGTCGATGGCTGGTATAGATCATGAGGCAGATTATCGCGCACTTAAAGAGGATGGTTCATATCTTTGGATACGTGATGTTGTGCATGTCGTGCGTAAACCAAATGGTGATGTAGATTGCCTCGTAGGATTTATGTTTGATATTTCCGAACGTAAAAAACAAGAAGAACAGTTACAAAAATTGCAACGTCAGCTCGAAGAATATTCATATAAAGATGGCTTAACCGGTATTGCCAATCGACGTTTGTTTGATGACTTTTATCAACGCGAATGGTTGAACGCGATACGCACACAAAAGCCACTGAGTTTAATTCTGATCGATTTGGATTATTTTAAACAATACAACGACTTGAATGGTCATGTGATTGGGGATACATGTCTGCGTCAAATTGCGAAAAGTTTGGAATCTTGTTGTACACGACCTCGTGATTTAGTCGCGCGTTTTGGTGGTGAGGAATTTGCTTGGATTTTACCAGAAACCAATGAGGCAGCAGCAGCAGTGATGGCCGATAGAATTATGGAGGCCGTGCGTGCTGCACGATTACCGCATAAAGCTTCAGCGGTGTCTGAACTCGTCACACTCAGCATGGGGGTAAAAACCATTATTCCATCAGATCTAGATAATCGAATGCAATTTTTGGATCAGGTCGATAAAAACCTCTATGTAGCGAAAAGACAGGGGCGTAATCGCTATTGTGCTGCATAACATGGCTTTGCTGTTGTGACTTATTTTAAAGTTGCAGCAAGTTTTTAGTCAGTCGATATTTTATCGGCTGATTTTTTTGGGTGTAGAATATAAAAATTAAATGCTGAATACATAAGGCACAAAATAAAAGACCGACGATTCGAGTGATGATGAAATCGTCGGTCAAAAAATCGATTTCAAATTTAAGTGATGGCTGCTGTTCATACTTAAATTCAAAATGAAACTTATTGCTTTTAAAAAGGTCACCGAAACATTGTGGATGCCGTCCAAATCATCGGTTGCTACAGACCTTGTACCCTATATAACGTAGCTGATTACAGATTGGTTGACATGAAAATGAAAAAAAATGCATTTTTTTTTATACTAGGTGTCAACTTCTTCTTGGGTTAGGGTCATGGTGTCTTTAACACGTTATTTTTTCTTGTTTTTTTTCATTTGTTTAATCATGACCTGTATTTGCGGTGTGATCGCAGCATTATTGCCACAGGGTGTGGGTGGTATTTTAACGGTCGTACCCTATCTGATTGCCATGATCGTGGTGTTATTTCGGTTTTTAAATAAAAATCAGAGAGCACCGACACAGGCAGAACGTAAAAAATTTACCCTAGGTTTTAGCCTGATTTTTTGGTTATATAATTTTGGTTTTGTACTTTTGGGTATCGCAATTTTTTCAAGAAAAGATCCTGAAATTTGGCAAAATTTAATGCTCTATGTTCAACATCCTCAGTTTATGAGTTTAATGGTGATCATGTTATTACTGATGGCTATCCCTTTGTATTTAATCACCTATTGGTTTTATGGTCCGCAAGCACAGCGGATGGCTTCTCAAAAGTTTGGCGCATAAAGCTTGATCATCTGGTGATCTTGTTCTATAGATAACAGTATTATTTCATATAGATAAGAACAAATTATGCATCAGCCCACAGTACTGCTGACGGGTGGCAGCGGTTTTATTGGCACACATCTCATCAAGGCACTTTTAGCTGCGGATTATAAAGTGATTGGGCTCAGTCGTAAGGCTGGGCGTATTTCTAAATCACCACATTTAACTTGGGTACAGCAGCTCGATCAAATTCCTCATGACAGAATTGATTATGTGATTAATCTTGCAGGTGAAAGTATCGGCAAAGGTCGCTGGACAGAGACGCGTAAACAGCAATTATTAGAAAGTCGGGTCAAAACCACAGAAGCGCTGTATCAATATTTACGTAAACGTAAAATTTTTCCGAAATGCATTATTTTAGGTTCGGCTGTTGGCTATTATGGTATTGATATTGAAGAACAATGGACAAAAGTGTGCGATGAAAATGCTGCACCACAAGCCATTTTTATGTCAGAGCTATGCCAAAGTTGGGAGCAAGTCACACGCCAATTTCCTGAACAAAATACCATTATCACACGACTAGGTGTGGTCTTGGCTGAAGGTGGCGGAATCTTACCGCAAATGCTGCGACCGATTCAGCTCAATTTGGTCAACAAAATAGGTTCCGGTCGGCAGCCTTTTGTGTGGATACATATACAAGATGTGATCCGAAGTATGCTGTTTTTAATGAAACAAGCAGAGAAAAAACATGCATTGCTTGAACCCACGCCAATCGATCCGCATATTTTTAATTTAGTTGCGCCTGAAAAATCGACACAGGCTCAATTTGCGCAGATTGCAGCACGTCAATTAGCGAAAAAGCCGTGGCTCAATGTGCCTGCAATTGTTTTTAAAATTTTATTGGGTGAGCAATCGCAATTAATTTTAAATGGTCAACTGGTTCAGCCAGCTGCTTTATTACAGCAAGGCTTTGAGTTTAAATTTCCGACGTTAAAAGAAGCCTTGCAGGATTTATTGGCTTAGTTGAATTTGACCTATTGACCATTATTCGACGCTTAACAATGCATCTTGAAACAGGCGAGTTGGACTATAGTTGTCTGCATTGAATGAAGGCGTTTCCCCAGTCATCAGTTCAGCCAATAACTGAGCTGAAGCAGGTCCCATACATAAACCATTTCTAAAATGCCCAAAATTTGCCCATAGATTGTCGAAATTTGGCATCTGCCCAATATACGGAATCCCTTCAGGGGAAGATGGACGCAGGCCAGCCCAAGATTTCACAATCGGAAAGTTGGCAAGCTCTGGCACCATGTCAAAGCACGATTCTTGAATATGCTGTAAGGTTGCATCTGTGGTCTGAGTATCAAAACCACATTGGCGCATACTTGAGCCGCAAACCACATGACCATCTTGGCGTGGAATCAAGTACATGACTTTATTCATGCACATGGTCGGCAACCAGTTCTGCGGGGTTTTAAAAAGAAGCATTTGTCCCTGCACAGGTTGTACGGGTATCTCAATGTCCAGTTGTTCACTCCACTCGGCTGACCAAGCGCCCGTGGCAATAACGAATTGATCTGCTGTATGTTGCGTACCATCTGCGGTGGTGATGGACTGGATACGATTATCCGAACGGTTTAATTGGTGGATCGGGCAATGTTCATAAATCTGAACTTTAGGATGCTGCTGTAAATAAGCCGTTAATGACTGCAAAAGTCGTGGATTACGGATGTTGGCTAATTGCGAAAAATAAATTCCATGTGCAAAGCGTGCTGAAATGTGAGGATTAATCTGCTCAATTTGATCGGATTGTAAATAATCAGCGTGTTGCATTGGGTCTTGGTGCAAACGGGCATAATCTAAGCCAATTTCAAAATCATCTTCATCAAAAATCAGCATGCCAGTTTCATGAATTTCAAAATCAATCCCAGTCATAGGTTTTAATTTTTCATTCCATTTTTGGTAGCTCTGCTTGCCATAACGTGCGAGCGCATTGACTTCATTGGGATATCGCCAAGGATACATCGGGGAGAGGATGCCACCACCAGCCCATGATGCGGCAGAACCTGTGCGTTGTTGGTCGAAAATCGTCACCGTACAACCGCGTTCAACGAGTTCCAATGCGCTGAGTAAACCACTAATACCCGCCCCAATAATGGCAATATTCATGTTCTTTTAACCGATGAATGTATGAGTTTGATCTTAACTTCAGCAACGCCGAAGTTTTTCTTCCAAGACTGTTTTTTAAATTTTACAGATATAAAAAAAGCCTTTCTGAACGTTACCATTTCAGGAAGGCTTTGCAGGTTATTTCATGTCTTTCAACATGAGTGCTGCATCTTCAGCAAAGTAAGTCCAGATCCCATCTGCACCTGCACGGCGGCAGCTCATAAGCGATTCGATAATCACGTTTTCAGACAGCCAACCATTTTGAATGGCACCTGCCAACATGGCGTATTCGCCACTCACTTGATAGACAAATGTTGGAACACCGAAATTATCTTTGACTTCACGGACGATATCTAAATACGGCATACCCGGTTTTACAATCACCATGTCGGCGCCTTCTTGGATATCCAGTGCGATTTCATGTAAAGCTTCAGCACGGTTACCGATGTCCATTTGATAGTTATATTTATTGCCACCTTTGAGGTTGCTTGAAGAACCTACCGCATCACGGAATGGCCCGTAAAAGCTAGACGCATATTTTGCAGAATAAGCCATGATGTTGGTATAGATATGGCCATTGGCTTCAAGCGCTTGGCGAATCGCACCGATACGACCATCCATCATGTCACTTGGTGCAACCACATCTGCACCCGCTTCGGCATGGCTGAGTGCTTGTTTAATTAAGCATTCAACGGTTTCATCATTCAGTACATAGCCGGTATCATCAATGATACCGTCTTGACCATGTGTGGTGTATGGGTCGAGCGCACCATCAGTGATGAGAACCATTTCTGGTAGTTCTTTTTTTAATAAGCGGATGGTGCTTTGGACTAAGCCATCTTCATGCCAAGCTGCTTCAGCCGTTAAACTTTTATCTTCCTGTGGTGTAACTGGGAACAAAGCTAATTTTGAAACACCCAATTCGAGTAAACGTTCTGCCTTTTTTAGTAACAAGTCAGCAGATAGACGCTGTACGTTTGGCATGCTTGGAATATCTTGAGTTTGTTGCTGGCCTGGCAACACAAATACTGGATAAATGAGATGATCAGTCGTCAGTTGAGTTTCACGCACCATAGCGCGAAGCTGGTCATTTTTACGAATGCGACGCATGCGGGTAGCAGGAAAAGCTGGACGATTGAACGTATAGGTCATAACAATCTCATTGATCAGTATTAAACTTTGACTATTGTAGACGCATAATGAGGGTTTGGCGCACCCCGTATTATTTTTTTATTCAATGACAGCGATTCGAGTAGGCTATGACAGATGTAAATAAGAGTTGGACCGGTAATATTGACCTAAACTCGAAGATTGAAATCGATACTTTATTAAATAACATTGCTCAAGCATTTAACAGCTCCCCATTTTTTGTACACAATGCCATGAAAATGACGGTGATTGATGGTCAGATCGAAGCACGTGTCGACATGGCCAGTAATTTAATTGGAAATGTCGCATTCCAAATTTTACATGGTGGTGTAGCGGCAACCTTACTCGACAGTATCGGTGGTATCTCTGCAATGGCAGAATTGTATAAAAAGGCCACAGCTGAAGATCTAGCAGAAACGAGTAAAAAGGTATCTCGCTTAGCGACCGTCGATATGCGTGTGGATTATTTGGCGCCAGGACGTGGACAGTATTTCGTTGCACGAGCTGAAACCTTACGTTTAGGCCGTAAGGGTTGCACTATGCGTATGACCATGGTTAATGATGAAGGTAAAGCGATTGCAACGGCGATTGCATCGTATGCTTATTAAGCCATTTTTAAGTTAACACATTCAAAATGATGAAAAAATAAAGTCCAGTATTGGCAGCAGGGCATGATTTTATCCTGTTGCCGACGAAAAAAAGACTGACGAGTTACATTTTCTATTCTCAGGATATGATTTTTTAGCTTTAAAATGCCGGAAAATTGAAGAAGATAGACTTTCTCACGACACCATTATCTGACAGCAAAGTTGACATGCTTTGCAAAGCTCATGATGCCATGACCAAGTCTGCTAGATTTAGGACAAATCTATGACAGATACCGTTAGTAACCTGCCAGAAACCCCATCTACAGAGCAGCCCACCGATCAGGAATTAAAAGCACGCAGAAAAAAAGGCCTTGGTATAGTGGCTGTATTGATCGTGATTGCTTTGGTGATGTATTTGATTTGGTCAATATTTCTAAATCATTCCGTCAGTACCGATAATGCCTATGTCGGTGCAGAAACAGCGTCGATTACCTCGATGGTCACGGGGCAAGTGGCAGAGGTTTTGGTGAGTGATACGCAGCAAGTGAAAAAAGGCGATGTGCTTGTTCGCATTGATGCTCGTGATGCTGAAATTGCCTTAGCTCAAGCTCAGGCTGAATTACTTAAAGCAAAACGCCAATACAAACAAACTGCGGCGAATAGTAGCTCTTTAAACTCACAAATCTTTGTCAGTGATGATGCAATTCATAGTGCAAGCGCACAAGTGGCCAAAGCACAAGCCGATCTGAATAAAGCACAAGATGAATTACAACGTCGTCAACAATTGGCTGCTTCGGGTGCGATTTCTAAAGAAGAATTAAGCACAGCGCAGAGTGCTGTGAATACCGCTAAAGCCAGTTTTGATGTGGCACAAGCAGGACTCGCTCAAGCCAAATCTAGTCAAAAAGCGGCACAAAGTAATAAAGCTGCAAATGATGCATTAATTCAAGACAGCAATGAAAATTCAACCCCAGATGTTTTAATTGCACAAGCACGTCTACAACAAGCTCAGTTGGACTTAGAACGTACACAAATTAAAGCACCCTTTGATGGTGTAGTGACACGTCGTAATATTCAAGTTGGGCAACGCATTGCACCGGGAACGTCATTAATGATGGTGGTGCCAGTTTCTCAGTTATATGTCGATGCCAACTTTAAAGAAAGCCAATTGGCAGGGGTGCAAGCGGGTCAAAAAGTTGAACTGACGTCTGATCTGTATGGTGACAAAGTTAAATTTAATGGCACAGTGACCGGTTTTTCTGGTGGCACAGGTTCAGCATTTGCCTTGATTCCAGCACAAAATGCCACAGGAAACTGGATTAAAGTGGTTCAGCGTTTACCTGTGAGGATTCGTTTGGATCCAAAAGAGTTGGCAGAACACCCACTACGTGTGGGGCTGTCTATGGAAGCGACGATTGACTTGAAATCGAAGTAATTGCCTATGAATCAGCAAATGCAAATGACTGACCTAAAAGGTGGTCGTCTGATTCTCGCTGCCTTGGTCTTGGCATTGGCGAACTTTATGGTTGTGCTCGATATGACCATTGCCAATGTTTCAGTGCCGCATATCACCGGTAGTCTTGCAGTGTCAGCATCCCAAGGGACATGGGTCATTACCTCCTATGCTGTGGCAGAAGCGATTTGCGTGCCATTGACCGGTTGGCTCGCTGGGCGCTTTGGTTCTGTACGGGTTTTTGTGATCAGCCTGTTTGGCTTTACGGTATTTTCGATACTGTGTGGTTTATCGACCAGTTTGGAAATGTTGGTGTTTTGCCGAATTGGACAAGGTTTGTTTGGTGGTCCGATTATGCCACTGAGCCAAACGTTGTTAATGCGCATTTTCCCTCCTGAAAAGCAATCCCAAGCCATGGGGATGTGGGCGATGACTACCGTCGTTGGTCCCATTTTAGGTCCAATTTTGGGTGGTACGATCAGTGATAATTTATCTTGGCATTGGATTTTCTTTATCAATATTCCTGTCGGGATCGGTTGTGCTATCGCAGCGATGCGCTTACTGAAAACGGCTGAAACACCTACACAGAAATTGAAAATTGACCGCGGTGGTTTACTGCTGTTGGTGTTGTGGATCGGTGCTTTGCAATTGATGTTGGACTTGGGTCATGAACGAGATTGGTTTAATCATCCATTTATCGTGGTGCTGGCACTGACGGCATTTGTTGGGCTGATCGTTTTCACGATTTGGGAGCTGACTGAGCGGCATCCGGTGGTGAATATACTGCTGTTTAAGTACCGAAGTTTTACCATTTCGGTCTTGGCTTTGGCCTTTGGTTTTGGTGCCTTCTTTGGCAGTATTGTCCTGATTCCGCAGTGGTTACAAATCAACTTGGGCTATACCGCAACGTGGGCAGGTTATCTCACTGCAACGATGGGCGTCGGTAGTTTGACCATGTCGCCAATTGTTGCGAAGCTTGCAACCAAATACGATCAACGTGCTTTGGCGAGTTTTGGTTTAAGTATCTTGGGTGGTGTAACCCTTATGCGCGCCTTTTGGACTACGGATGCAGACTTTATGGCTTTGGCTTTACCGCAAATATTACAAGGTTTTGCCGTGCCATTTTTCTTTATTCCCTTGTCCAATATGGCTTTAGCATCTGTACTGCCACAAGATATGGCATCTGCGGCAGGTTTGATGAACTTCTTAAGAACCATGGCAGGGGCAATTGGAGCGTCGATTGCAGTAACCATTTGGGATGATCACACCAAAGTCGCACGCAGTGAAATGGTCAGTAATTTACATGTTACTGAGGTACAAAACACCTTGGTGAATCATGGAATGAGTTCAGAAGCTGCTTTGGGATATATCTCCAGTTTGGTGGATAAAGAAGCCTTAACGCTTTCAGCCAATCATGTGTTTTTAGTACTGGCGGGTGTCTTTATATTCGCTGCACTCATCATTTGGCTCTGTCCACGACCTAAAGCAGGTGTGGGTGGTGGTCATGCACACTAAATATCATCAAGTATAAAAAAACCGCTCATTCGAGCGGTTTTTTTGCGTACGGCGTTGATTGGAAAAAATTAAAGGTCCGAGCGCGCCCGTTTGAGTGCAGACTGCCACTGAGCCAAATGAAATTCACGTTGATCAGCATTCATTTTTGGTTCAAAAGCACGTTCTAATTGCCATGATGCGGCAATTTCATCAAGATTTGAAAACACACCCGCTTTGAGTCCAGCCATTGCGGCAGTGCCCCATGCTGTTGATTCTAAAAGTTTAGGACGCAGTACAGGCACATTTAAAATATCGGCCTGAAATTGCATCAGCATATCATTGCTACTGGCACCGCCATCGACCCTGAGTTCTTTAAGTGGACTAGACAGGTCTGACTGCATGGCGGTCAATACATCCGACACTTGAAAGGCAATGGCCTCTAAGGCGGCACGAGCTATGTGGGATTTATTTGTACCACGTGACATTCCACAGAGGAGGGCACGGGCATCACTATCCCAATGCGGAGCGCCTAGCCCAGTAAAGGCAGGAACCAAAACCACGCCATCGGTATGCTCCACTTGGCACGCGAGTTTTTCAACATCACTGCTTTTTTGAATAATCCCTAAACCGTCTCTTAGCCATTGCACGATTGCGCCAGCCATAAATACACTGCCTTCTAGTGCATAATGGGTTTGACCTTGAGCTTGCCATGCAAGTGTCGAGAGTAATTTATTGTGGCTATATTGAACTTCAGTGCCGGTGTTAAAGAGCATGAAACAGCCTGTACCATAGGTATTTTTTGCTGTTCCTGATTCAAAGCATGACTGTCCAAATAGCGCAGATTGCTGATCACCTAAAATGCCGGTAATGGGAATGTTTGCGCCAAGTAAACCTGTAGCGGTATCTGCAATATATTCATCTGAACTGATGATTTTAGGAAGGACCGAAAGGGGAATATCAAATAATTCTAAGAGTTCTTCATCCCAAGCTTGTTGCTGCAAGTTCATTAGCATGGTTCGTGAGGCATTGCTTGCTTCAATCACATGCTCTGCACCTTGTGTCAGGTTCCACACCAACCAACTGTCAATCGTACCGAAAGCCACATGACCTTGCTCTGCGAGTTCACGTAGTCCTTGAGTGTGTTCTAATAACCAGACCAATTTCCCAGCACTAAAATAGGGGTCGATACGTAAACCGGTCTTTTTGTGAATGAGGTCATTGAGGTTTTGTTGAGTTAGTTGCCCACACCACTCGGTTGCACGACGGTCTTGCCAAACAATTGCAGGAGCAAGTGGTTGACCTGTGCGTTTATCCCAAACCACAGTGGTCTCACGCTGATTGGTCAGTCCAATGGCTTTGATGTCTTTGGCAAGGATACGAGCAGAAGCGAGTGCTTGTTGCACGACGGCAATTTGGGTACTCCAAATTTCTTGAGCATCTTGCTCCACCCAGCCCGAATGTGGGGTTTGAATGTGGGTTTCCCGTTGAGCTGTAGCTTGAACTTGTCCATGTTCGTTAAAAATGATCGCACGACTTGAAGTCGTTCCTTGATCGAGTGCCAATAAATAGCTCATATATTTTTCTTTTGCGGTCTTGAAAAATAAAATATTAACGCAATTATGTAATTAAGCGCAGATCAATGTGTAATTGTTTCGAAATTGCATCGCAATTTTTTGCAGTTATGCTATGATGACGCTACTTTGGGGATGTTTCTGGCTTCGACGCTGGTGATGAAACTCATAGATGCATGTCGAGAGCGCATTTTCTCTCGTAAATCAAATTTGCATATTTTAGTCGCAAACGACGAAACTTACGCTCTAGCTGCCTAAGGGCAGCTTGTCCGCATCCCTGAATACTTGTGGTTAGGGGTCCCGACTGAAGCGAACGCACACAAGTCCGTATAAGATCAAGCCTTGGGGTCTTATACTAAATCTTAAAGGATCGCGATTTGTACCCTGTTCGTCGGGTCACAAAGAGCTAAATCAATAGACGATATCTAAGCATGTAGTATTCTCGAGCGTAGTGCTGGCGGACGCGGGTTCAACTCCCGCCATCTCCACCAAAATTCTAAAAAGTCGAACCTTCGGGTTCGGCTTTTTTTATGATTAATTAAAAACATTTTTTGGTACAACAATGACTCAAGTCCAGCTTCAAGAACTGCAAAAACAACTCTGGAATATTGCCAATACTTTGCGCGGTAAAATGGGGGCAGATGAATTCCGTGATTACATTTTGGGCTTGATCTTCTATAAATATTTGTCTGAAAAAATTCAAAATAATGCCAACGACATTTTGGCGCCGGATCAAATTAAGTTTACAGAATTGGTCGAAGATACTGAAAATAATCATGCATATTTGAGTGCTGTGCGTGAAGAATGTCTTGCCAGTATGGGCTATTTCTTAGCGCCACAAGAATTGTTCCACAGTATGGCAACATTGGCTCGAGCAAAAAAATATATTTTGGATGATGTAATTAAAACCCTTAAGGCAATTGAGCAAAGTACATTGCGTACAGATGCGGCCGATGATTTTTCGCATTTGTTTGAAGACATGGATTTAAGTTCGACCAAGTTAGGAAATACGCCTGATGACCGTAATGAGTTGATTAGCCGTGTGATCGTACATTTAGACGATATTAATTTTGATCTGTCGAATACTGAGTCTGATATTTTAGGCGATGCTTATGAGTTTCTCATTGGTGAATTTGCTTCAGGTGCTGGTAAAAAAGCAGGTGAGTTTTATACACCGCAAATGGTTTCGACTTTGCTTGCAAAACTTGTCACCTTAGGTAAAGAACGTCTACGCAGTGTATATGACCCGACTTGTGGTTCAGGATCTTTATTGCTACGTGTAAAGCGTGAAGTTGGCGATGTAGATGCGATTTACGGTCAAGAAATGAATCGTACGACCTATAACTTGGCGCGCATGAACATGATTTTGCATGATGTGCATTATTCAAAGTTTGAAATTAAGCAGGAAGATACTTTAAAACGTCCACAGCATATGGAACTGAAATTTGATGCGATTGTAGCGAATCCACCATTTTCGGCAAAGTGGTCTGCGAGTGAGTCATACTTAAGCGATCCGCGTTTCCGTGATTTTGGCAAATTAGCTCCAAGTTCTAAGGCAGATATGGCGTTTTTACAGCACATGCTTTATCAGTTAGATGAAAATGGGACTTTGGCGATTGTACTGCCGCATGGGGTTTTGTTCCGTGGTTCGAGTGAAGGGCATATTCGTAAGCATTTAATCGAAAAGTTAAATGTGATTGATACGATTATTGGCTTGCCTGCCAATATTTTCTATGGCACGACTATTCCAACCTGTGTGTTGGTGTTGAAGAAAAACCGTGAGCATAGCGACAATATTTTATTTATTGATGCGAGTAACGAGTTTGATAAGCAAAAGAATCAAAACAAGCTCTTGCCAGAGCATTTAGACAATATTATTGGTGCATTTGAAAACCGTCAGAATATTGAAAAATATGCACATGTGGCGAGTCTGCAAGAAGTTGCTGACAATGATTACAATTTGAATATTCCTCGTTATGTGGATACTTTTGAAGCAGAAGCTGAAATTGATTTAGATGCTATAGCGAAACAGCTTCAAGCCTTAGAGGTTGAAAGTCAAAAGACTGATGTAGTGATTGCAGGTTTTTGTAAAGAGTTAGGCATTGATTCTCCGTTTGCGGAGGTAAAGTAATGGCTTCGCCTAAATTGCGGTTTAAAGAGTTCAGTGGTGATTTGGTTAAATCAGATTTTACAAAAGCAATGGTTCAAATTATTGATGGTGATAGAGGTAATAATTACCCAAAATCAGACGATTTTCATGATGAAGAATTCTGTTTATTTTTGAATGCTGGCAATGTCACTAAATACGGTTTTAGTTTTGAAAATACTCAATTCATTACTAAAGAAAAAGATAGCCTATTACGTAAAGGAAAATTAAAAAGAAATGATTTAGTTATTACAACTCGTGGTACGGTTGGTAATGTTGCATATTTTGATAAAAGTATTCCTTTTGAAAATATGCGAATTAATTCGGGGATGGTGCTTGCACGATGTAAAGATAATGTAATCGCTGATTATATTAATCAATTTTTAAAATCAGATTTATTTGAAAAATGGTTAAATAAAAATGCTTTTGGAAGTGCGCAACCTCAATTAACTGTAAAGTTATTAAACTCAATTGAAGTAAATTACCCACCCAAAGAAGAACAGAGCAAAATCGCTTCTTTTCTTTCAGCAGTGGATGAAAAAATTAGCCAACTGACGCAAAAACATGAACTGCTGAGCCAATATAAACAAGGCATGATGCAAAAGCTGTTTAGCCAGCAGATTCGTTTTAAAGCGGATGATGGTAGGGATTTTGGGGAGTGGGAGGAGAAAAAGCTCTCAGATATTGCCTTATTAACATCAAGCAAGCGTGTACATCTATCTGATTATGTCGCAGAAGGAATTCCATTTTTTAGAGGGAAAGAAATTTCAGAATTGAAATCCGGTGTTTTCCCATCAGATATTTTGTATATATCTAGAGAGCAATTTAATAATATTAAAAATAAATTTGATGCACCTAAGAATGGTGAAATTCTTATCACAGCAGTTGGTACTATAGCGAATACTTATCTGATTAATACAAATTATGATTTTTATTTTAAAGATGGAAATTTAATTTGGCTTAAAGAAATTAAAGCTAATCCTAAATTTTTAATGATTATGTTGGATGCTTTTAAAAAAGATGTTGTAGGAAGTGCTATTGGATCAACACAGAAAGCTTTAACTATTACGAATTTGAATAAGCTAATTATTAAAGTCCCCTGCATAGAAGAACAAACCAAAATCGCCAACTTCCTAACTGCCATTGATCAAAAAATTGAAGTCGTTGCACAGCAAATTGCACAAACTAAACAATGGAAAAAAGGCTTGTTACAGCAAATGTTTGTCTGATTGTTTATAGGGTTTCATAAAATTCCTACATTTATTCAAATGTGGGAATTTTTTTATTTAAGAAAGTATTGAAGGATTCCTAAAAGAAAAAACAGTGATCTGTATCATCAGTTTAGATGTTTATTTGATGAATTTAAAAGATTGAAAAATATAATAAATCTATTAGAATCAATAGATATGCATACCAATAGTTAAAAACTGAGCAGTATTATAAATGTCGACCCAAAAAGAACTCGAACTCGAAAACCAATTTATAGCGCATTTAACAACTTTAGGGTACGAACGTGTTCAGTACAGAAACGAAACAGCTTTACTCCTAAACTTAAAAAATCAAATAGAGAAATTTAACGCATTGACTGCACCACTTACACATGAGCAATGGGAACAGGTGTGGAATTACCTGAGCAGTGAACATACGATTTTCGGCAAAGCCAAACTATTGCGTGGTTCATACCAGCTTAAACATGATGACGGTACGACCCAAACACTGCGATTTTTAAGTGATGATGCAGAAAAAAATATTTTTCAAGTGACTAACCAAGTGACGGTTCAATACGGTGAGAGCGGTACAGAAACCAGCCGTTTTGATGTCACGCTATTGATCAACGGCTTTCCGTTGGTACAAGTTGAACTTAAGCGTAGTGGCGTAGAAATCGCACAAGCGTTTCACCAAGTGCATAACTACAGCAAAAATGCCTATACATCAGGACAAGGTCTGTTTGGATACATCCAGCTATTTGTCATTAGTAACAGCGTAAATTGCTTATATTATTCACATGGCACACCATTGTTTGATTTCACATTTCCATGGGCCGATGAAAACAACAAAGCAATTAATGATTTGAGTAAATTTACCGAAGCATTTTTAAACGCACCACATATTACGAAAATGATCAGTAAATACATCGTTCAGCATCAAACCAATGAATGCTTAATGGTGCTACGACCTTATCAAGTCTATGCAGTTGAAAACATGATTCAGCATATGAAAACCTCAACCGATCATGCTTATATTTGGCATACAACGGGTTCGGGTAAAACCCTCACGGCATTTAAAGCCAGTGAAATCATGCGTCAGTTGCCTGAAATAGAAAAAGTTATCTTTGTCGTGGACCGAAAAGACCTAGATAATCAAACCACTAAAGAGTTCAATGCCTTTGTTCCCGACTGCGTAGACCAAACGACCAACACCAAAACATTGGTCGAACAGCTCATCGGTAAACGGCTGAACTCACGAAAAAATGAAAGCAATATACTCACAGATAAATTGGTCGTGACGACCATTCAAAAGCTGAATAACGCAATTACACTCCCTAAATTCAGAGAATTGATCGCTGATTTGGCAGATAAAAAAGTCGTATTTATTTTTGATGAATGCCACCGCAGTCAATTTGGTGATACTCACCAAAATATCAAACGCTTCTTTAAACAGGCGCAAATGTTCGGTTTTACAGGCACGCCTATTTTTCCTGTGAACTGTCAAAGCATTGGTGGCGTGAAATACACCACAGAATATCTATTCCCTAAACGACTGCATAAATATGTGATTGTCGATGCGATAGCAGATAAAAATGTTTTACCATTTCAAATTGATTACGTAGGACAATTTACCGCTCATCAGGTGAATGCAGGTGATGAAAAAATACAAGGCATCGATACTAAAGAACTGTATGACAACCCTGAGCGCTTAGAAAAAATTGTACGTTATATTTTAAAAAATCATGACAAAAAAACGGCAAAACGCGAATTTTGTTCAATGTTTTGTGTCAGCTCAGTAGATGTCCTGCTTCAATATTATGCAATATTTGCCAAAGTCCAAGCAGAGTTGGTTGCAGAAGCGGACAAGAAGGAAGAAATTTATACCCCTTTAGTGATTGGTACGATTTTTTCTTTTGGAGCGCAGGACACGACAAACGACGCCAATGACTCCACAACAGGTACGATTTCTGAAGAAGAACTTGAACAGCCGAGTCAAGTTGATATGGGGCGTAAAGCGCAACTTGAACGGATCATTGCAGAATTTAATACGCGCCATCTGACTAGCTATAACTGTGACGAAGGATTTTATGAATATTATAAAAATCTAGGTGATCGCGTTAAGTACTTCAAAGTCCCTAAACCACCTAAAGAAGTTGGGGAGTTGAAAGGTCCGCCAATTGATTTGCTGTTGGTGGTGAATATGTTCCTGACAGGTTTTGACTCATTGCCACTTAATACGATTTATGTCGACAAGAACTTAAAATATCACGGTTTAATTCAGGCTTTTTCGCGTACAAACCGTATTTATAAGCCAACAAAAGCTTTTGGCAATGTCGTGTGTTTTAGAAATTTAAAGCAGGCAACAGATAAAGCTCTTTCTACTTTTGCAGACGACCAAAATTTTGAGCAAGTGATTGTGCCACCGTTGGATCAACAATTAGCAGAATTTAATAAGTGTGTTAGTGAATTAAGAAAAATAACACCTGAGTGTCAGTCAGTAGATGATCTAAAACTCGAAAGTCAGCAGTTGCAGTTTATTCAAGCTTTTCGTGATGTGATTCGTCTACATTCACAACTGAAAATGTATACAGACTTTGATGTTGATAACGCAGTTATAGTGCCGCAAGAACTTGAAGACTATAAATCTAAATATAAAGATTTATATGACAGAATAAATAAAGGTACAGCAGTTGAAAAAGATTCAGTGCTACGTGACGTGAATTTTGCTTTAGATTTTATTATTAGTGATTATGTAAATCAGGATTATATTTATACATTATTAAATATGATTGCTGCTGCGCCACCATCCTCGATTCAAAGGGCTAAACAGCAGCAACAACTCCAATCTTTACTCAGTAATGACCGAAAAATGTATAAAAAAATGGATTTGATTCAGAAGTTTATTGATGAACAAATGCCACGAATGCTGAATGGTCAAAGTGTTCAAGATGCATTTAAGCAGTTTTGGGATGCAGAAAAACAGCAAGCCTACGATGTTTTTTGTAAAGATGAAAATCTTGTGATTGATGAATTTAAAAAAGTGGTTCAACGATTTGATTTTACTGAACGTTTTCCGCACGCACATGAAATTCGGCCATTGCCAAAAAACAAGCCTTCAGCACTGGTGAGTAAAGTCTATTTTGAGGGATTGCATCAGAAAACCAATGCGATTTTAGAAAAATATGATTTACGGATTTAAACGTTAAGCTAAGTTATGAAAAATATTTGCTTAAAAGGAGGGTTCTTTTTTTATGGAATTTAAGAACCTTATCCTGTTTATTCAATAATTGTATGATTAAATTCTTAGAATAAATATGATTTAAAAACAAATCACAAAGTGAGGCGAAAATTAAATTTCGCGCCAAACTTCATTCTTATCTTTCAATGAAATCACAAAGTTAAATTTGTCATCATTACTTACCAAAAGGCCTTCTGGCGTTTGCATAATCACTTTTAGAACGGTACCAGTTTCAAAAACCAAAGGACTGCAATTTTCTTTATTTAATGTAATTGGTTTGAGTAATTCAACAATTGCACTTTCCATTTTACTTCCCCAAGCATAGGTTGTTAATTGAACTTAGCATATTATTGGTGAAGAAACATGTTTTGTAAATGACGTGAGCTACATCGCAGAAAATATTTTAGAGAATTCCATAACTTAAGTTTAAATAATGGTTAAATAAATTATGGTTTTTAATCTATTGATATCAAAAAATAATTTTAAAATATGACAAACTTTTTAACTGTAATTATATGTCCTAAGATGCGTCTTTTGTTCCACAAACAATGACCAGATCATCAAAAGGGCATGATTAATAATGAATTTAAGGTGAACTTCAGTTTTCATGCTTAAGCTAACAGAATGATGTGTCGTCTTGTATTTGATTGTTAAATTTCAGATTAAACAGCGTTAAATATTCAATCTGAACAAGAAAATTAATGAAATAAAACTTATCATCAGCAACTCAAACTAAAAACAAAGATTCAGGGAAATGTAGGACTAATGTTTAAATCTTTTTTTCCAAATCCAAAATGGTTTTTTGGATCATTCCTTATATGGTTCATAATTAATATCGCCTTATGGTATAGCGGTGGTCATAGTTGGGGGACGATGTTCGGTTTACCTGCAAATTATCATCTTGCAGAGTTGCCAATTGCTGTCAGCCGATTTTGGAGTCCCAAATTTTTATGGTTCTATGTTTGGTTTTTTGTAGCAACGGCGCTTTTTGCAGCCTTTTGGAAGATCAAATCAGATAATCCTTGGCAGCGATGGTCAGTGTGGGGAACCGCACTTATTCTATTTAATGTTTGGTTTAGTGTGGAATGTAATGTCGTGATCAATGCTTGGTATAACCCATTCTATGACCTGATCCAGAAAATGCTTTCAGGTGGTGGGGGCGAAGTGACGATGCTATATTCTGAGATACTGACTTTTCTCTATGTGGCCATGGTGTATGTCACACTGGCTGTATTGAACCTGTTTTTCGTCAGTCATTATGTTTTTCGTTGGCGTACTGCAATGAATGACTTTTATACTGCGCATTGGGAAAAACTGAGAACCATCGAAGGTGCCTCACAGCGTATTCAAGAAGACACGATGCGCTTTGCAAAAACCACAGAAGGACTTGGGGTTAGCTTAGTTGAATCGGTGATGACCTTAATTGCATTTCTACCTGTGCTGCTAACTTTATCAACACATGTAAAGAAATTACCTGTCGTGGGGGAAATCGCCTATGCATTGGTTTGGGCGGCAGTCCTTTGGGCGGTTTTAGGGACGGTTATTTTAATGCTGGTGGGTTATAAACTACCGGGTTTGGAGTTTAATAATCAAAAAGTCGAAGCGGCATATCGTAAAGAGTTAGTTTATGGTGAAGATCATGCAGATCGAGCAGACCCTTTCACATTAAAAGAATTATTTACTAAAGTTCGTTTTAATTATTTTAGACTGTATTTCCACTACGCTTATTTCAATCTGGTTCGTATTTGGTACATGCAACTGGATAATATTTATGGATATTTTATTTTGTTTCCAAGTATTGCTGCGGGAACAATTACGCTCGGTATATTAATGCAAATTTTAAATGTCTTTGGGCGTGTACGTGATTCTTTCCAATACCTGATTTCCTCATGGACAACCATTATCGAATTAATGTCTATTTATAAGCGCTTAAGAGCATTTGAAGAAAAAATTAACAATTGAGTTTATAAAGTCATAAAAAAACCTGCAATAAAATGCAGGTTTTTTTATGGCTTTAATTTTAAGTTAATATATTTCAATAAAATCAATAGATTAACATTTTTAGATGAGCTGTTTTTTTTACTCGATTCCATATTGTCGCTCGAATCCTAGATAAGCCTAGTTTTATATCATGATTAATAATAGAGGCTTGTTCTGATGACAGATTTGATAAGCACATAGCGATACATAAATGCTTGCGAAATAACCTAAAAGGGAACGATGATGACCGTTCACCAAGGATAAACAAATACACTTAAATAAAATGTGAAATTCATCAAATTAAAATGAACAACATATGTATAGATCTCAAACGTATGCGATTTTAGTGATTAAATTTTTAAAAATAATAAATAAAATCAAGATTATAAAATTGTGAAAGGCACTAAATTACGCTATTTTTTAAGGGTGAAATTTTTGAGATTTTTGCTGTGAATTTAAAGGCAATTTTATGGGTGGGGAGTATTGGATTTGCATTACATGGTTGTACCACCATGCAGAGTTTAAACCCAAATTCATTTAATCATTATGCATCACCACAAGAAGTGATCAATCAAAAAGGGCTTAATAGCGCAAATGGCAAGGCGAAAGAATACGTCTATGATTGGGGACCACAAAAGAAAAATATGGAAGCAGAATCGCTCATACCCAAGCAAAATATGAGCAGTTACTGCCAAGCCAAAAATGGCAAATTTATTCAACTGAATAAAAGCAATTTGAACCAAGTCAAAAATGCATGGAGTCGTAAATTATTAGCGACCTATAGCAGTATAAAACAGAGCACAGGTGTGTTTCAGTGTAGTCAGGCAGATGGACAACGTTGGATGGTTGCTATTGAACCCGTTTCAGAGCGTAAATTAAATGACCGTTCTGAAACCCGCTTAGTGAGTTTGTATACAGCAATTATTGGACCCGAAGAACGTCGCAAAAACTATAATAAACAAGAAGAAACTGTAGCTAAAAAAGCCACACCAAGCAAAGCAAAAGCAAAAGCAACGACAACAAAAAGCAATGCGAAAGATGAAGCAAAAAAAGAAGTAGAGACTAAAAAAGAAACCAAAGCCAAAGAGCCTGAAAACAAACCTATAGTGAAACCAGTTGCTGAAACATCTCAGCAGATACAAATGCGCTTATATGTGAATGCACGACGCGATCTGAATGCCGGAAAAAACCAAGTCACCGCTTGTAATAATGCACAGCGCGCTTATAGCTATGGCAAATTAAATGGTGCAAATGCCAATAGAGCCTATGCTGAATCAGGTATGCTCGTTGCAAAATGCTTAACCTCAGTGCCTGCATATAGCAAAAGTTATCCAAACGCCAATGCAAGAGCAAAAGGCATCCTACAAAACTTAGCGACCAACTATAACCACGCAGGGGCAAAAAATATGTTGAATCGTATGAAATAAACTTCAACAGGATAAAAGCCATTTGGGGAAATAAGCTTTTATCCTGATCCAATGATGTACTCAGATAAAATTTTAAAAAATAATAAGGAAAAACCATGAGTTCAGTAAATGAAACTTATTTTAATGCACCATTATTTGACCGAGAATTAACAGAGATTACAGTCAATATCGAGCAAACACCCTTCTTTTTGAATGATCGTGGGCATCCAACATATTTAGCATCACTTGGGGCAGGAATTCATTTAATTACCGAGTCAGCCACCAATGCGAAAATGACGATGGGAAATCCCTACGATGTACCTTCCGAAATTTCGACTAAAATTACCAATTGGGGGGAGCAAACGGAGCTTGAATTTGAAGGGCAACACTTCGAGTTTATGCCATTGGTGGCAAGCAAAGAAACCGCGGCAGCTTTTGGTATCACCTTAGTTCAGGCAGGTGAAGCGATTCAGATTCATTCAAATCAAAAACGACTGTCAGAGATTCATTATGAATACGGCATGATGGCAGGTCATTGTTTTGCCTATCTAGATGGCGGTAAGCCTGACTGTAGTGGAAAAACCTTATTTCCTTATGTGGCTACTGATTTAGAACATCATGACTTTCCGCATATTTTTTGCTCGACCGATCAAGATCAACTGCCACTGGTCATCTCAGTAGGGCGCTATTTTCCAAATCTAGGCAAGATTTACTTGGCAGATTTATGGGTTAATCCCGGAGATGCTTTATATATTCCTGCGAAACCCAAATATTCGAATCCTGAGTTTATTGACCTACATAATAACCGTAATGCAGCACTTGCATGTTGGCGAGGGGATAGCAATAAATCGACATTGACCACCCATAGTTTGCTCGATACCCATGGACATTTTTACTGGTATTGGAATAGAAGGCCAACGATTCATCCTCTCATCTATGCACCGACTAGCAAAAATGAATAGTTGAGTTACATAGACCAAACAGCAAATACAGCACTTCATGATACAAAGGTGACTCAAGTTTTGGGAGTTTGGTCTATGGCTTACGGTTTATCTAAAAAATTACATCTACGTTTTTCACGACCAACAGGTTTGGCTTTATTGACGCTCATGATGCTCGGAACGACTCAGGTGAGTTTGGCGAGTCCGACGGTCGATCAGCTCAGTCAATGTTTAGTGAAATCGACTACTGCGGCGGATAAAAAGGCGGTTTTACAATGGACCTTTTCTGCATTGGCAGCACATCCAGATTTAAAACAGTACAGTAATGTCAGTGATGCGCAAAAAACGCAACTCGATAAAAATTTGGCGCAGGTCATGCAACGAATCTTGGTTGAGCAATGTTCTACGCAAACGCAGGCCGTAATTAAAGCCGACGGTCTACAGGCTGTAGGCGAAAGTTTTCAAGAGCTTGGTAGTATCACAGGGGATGAAATATTAAAGACGCCTGAAATTAAACAACAATTACAAGGCGTACTGCGTTATGTCGATTTGAATAAATTGGTGACTAAATTTTTAACCCCAGAAATTTGGAATAAGTTAGGTGTGGTTCGTTAATTTTATTTTGAGTAAATAAAAAATGCTCCTTTTATACAAGGAGCATTTTTTATGGATTCACCCTAAATGGATGATGATCCAATGCGTTTTAGTTTCGTGACTCAAGCATTAAATGGTAATCGTCGCGCCTAATGCTTTAACAAATTGCGCCATCCACGCAGGGTGAGCAGGCCAAGCAGGAGCAGTAACTAAATGACCGTCGGTCACTGCATCCGTGACTGCAATATCGGCATACTGTCCGCCTGCCAATTTGACTTCAGCGGCACAAGCCGGGTAAGCGGAACAGGTGCGGCCTTTGAGTACATCTGCTGCTGCAAGGATCTGTGCGCCATGACACACGGCTGCAATTGGTTTTTTCACACTGTCAAATTCACGTACGATTTCGATTACACGATTATTCATGCGCAGGTATTCCGGTGCACGACCACCTGGGATCACCAGACCAACATAGTCTTCGGTATTTACCGTACTAAAGTCATAGTTAATGGCAAAGTTATGGCCGCGTTTTTCGCTATAGGTCTGGTCACCTTCAAAGTCGTGTATAGCAGTTGCCACTGTGTCACCAGCTTTCTTGTCTGGACAGACTGCATGTACGGTATAACCAAGACCAACTAAAAATTGAAAAGGTACCATTGTTTCGTAGTCTTCAGCATAGTCGCCCACGAGCATAAGAATTTGTTTTGACATGATGTAACCCTCTGTTGAAATATGATTTATATCAATTTTTCATTTACCTTAGCATATTGAAATGACAGTTTTAAGCAGGCTGTAAATTCTTTAGTTGTATATTTTTATTTAGATTTATAAAAAGTTATGGATGGTTATAGTTCAAATTATGATGAGTCTAGTAGGCTAGCTGTTATCAATTATTAATGACTTTAGTGTTTTTCACAAAGTTTTAAAAAGTTAAATATTTACCTCTCCCTTGTGCAGCAGTGCTGTTCATCTACTAAATGGAGAGGTAAGTAACAATCCATAACGGTATTAAATTAGCAATGGAAGCACCTTCTCCCACTGGGAGAAGGCGGGGGGTAGAGGGAAACTTAAAAAATTAAATCAGATCAGGATAAAATTTCTCAAATCCCTCATTCACCGCTTCACCTCGCAGCAAATAGCCTTTCGGTTGGATATAACTATAAATTTTCCGTGCGGGTTGTTCATGCCAGCCAATGTTAAAAGCACAGAGTTTTGGGAAAAATTGCAAATGGCTATAGTTCAGATGGTTATGAATCCAATAGGCGAGTTGTTGCCAATTGCTTTGGTCTTTTTCATAAAGTTTTAAAAATGATGGAATGACGATACACGCCGTTGCACCGTAGCCTTTTGCGTCAGGATAGTCCCAAATATGGCTTGCAAAGTTTTTCTCATTGCTCGCGCAGTTGTGTCCTTTTTCATTGCCGATTTGGTTCACGCTTGGTGAACGGTACGCGGAACGAATGGCAATACGTCCAAACTTTTCTTGCAGTGGTTCAAGTAGTTCTTCGCAGAGTTTTGAGCCCATACGAATCGCAATGTCAGGATGGTCGGGGAAGTTAGGTACACCGTACCAATTTGCGATTTCGCTATAGAGGAAATCACGCATAAAAAAAGACTTTGACAGTTGAATACGTCCTAAGTCTTCGAGTTTGGCGATAGAGGATACTTTTTTGATGGTCATGTTGTTTTTAGTGTGAAGTATTTGGATTGATTGTATGGTTAAAAATATGAAAATTAAATATTTACTTCTCCCTAACCCTCTTTTTAAAAGTGAGGGAATTTCTATTGCAGAACCTATAACGGTATTAAATTAGTAATGGATGCTCCTTCTCCCATTGGGAGAAGGTGGGGATGAGGGGGGATAAGTCCTAAGTCTTTGAGTTTGACGATGGAAAATATTTAGTAGGCGTTTATGTATTTAGTGGTAATTATTTAAAGAAAAATTTCTTTAAATTTTTCAAAGTAATAATAGTTTTAAAACTTACAGATTTGTATGTAAACTTGTTAAATAAAGAAAAACTAATGTTAGTATAAGTTATGAAAATACCAGAACAATCTAAAACTATTCTTGATCAAAATAGTTTCAAATGTCCTCATTGTGGGGCTTTTTCACATATGAAGTGGGAAAATTTATTTTTTATTTCATATGATGAAAATGGTTTAGAACACAATATTCCAACTAGAGTTCATCAAGCAAACTGTGCATCATGTAGTCAAAATAATATTTGGTATAATCAAAAAGTTGGAAGCAATTTTCTTAGTCTTATTCCAAGACCTAGTCAGGACTCCGACTTAGTGAGATTATTTCCAATACAAGAAATAAGCAATCAAGATATTCCTGATTATTCACCTGATATGCCAAATGATGTAAAGGTATTATATAAAGAAGCGGCTTTGATCTTTGAATTGTCACCACGTTCTGCTGCGGCTTTAATACGTTTAGCATTGGAAAAATTATGCGAGCATTTAGGTGTTAAAAAGAAGAATATTAAAGAGTCAATTGAAGAGTTGGCAAAACAACAAATTATTCCATTAAGAGTTGCACAAGCTGCTGATAATATTAGATTGATTGGAAATGCAAATGTACATCCAGGGATTATTGGTGATGAAGTTTTAGAAGATATTAATCCTGCTATTTTTACTTATATTAATTTAATAGTGGATTATGCTATTACAAAGCCGAAAGAAATTGAAGAAATTAATTCTTTATTTCCTGAGCAAAAAAGAGCTTCATTATAGGTTTAAAAAACCCGCTCTAAAGCGGGTTTTTTATTTCAAAATCAATTGGTATTAACCAATCAATTTCTTCATCAATTCATTTACTTGCGCAGGGTTTGCTTTACCTTTTGCTGCTTTCATCACTTGACCAACAAGACCGTTAAAGGCTTTCTCTTTACCAGATTTATACTCTTCAACCATCTTCTCGTTGGCAGCAAGTACTTCCTTAATAATTGCTTCAATTGCACCTGTATCAGTTTCCTGTTTCAAGCCTTTTTCAGCAATAATGTCGTCCGCAGTTTTGCCTTCATCCCACATAAAGCCGAATACTTGCTTCGCGATCTTACCGTTAATGGTGTTGTCTACAATACGCGCGATCATACCGCCAAGTTTTTCAGCAGATACAGGAGAGTCATGAAGCTCTAAGCCCGCTTTGTTTAAAGCACCAGAGAATTCGCCCATGACCCAGTTTGCAGACACTTTACCTTGGGCAGCACCGCCAGCAGCTTTCACTACATCTTCATAAAACTCAGACATTTCACGAGTCAGTGTTAAAACGTGAGCATCGTATTCAGTTACACCAAAGTCAGCCACGAAACGCGCACGACGTGCAGCAGGCAACTCAGGAAGGGCAGCACGTGCCGCTTCAATTTGCGCATCTGCAATCACAACAGGCAACAAGTCAGGATCTGGGAAGTAGCGGTAATCGTTTGCTTCTTCTTTCGAACGCATTGAACGCGTTTCCATCTTCACAGGGTCGAACAACCGTGTTTCTTGGTCAATCGTGCCACCCCATTCTAGGATTTCCATTTGACGTTCAATTTCAACGTTAATCGCTTGTTCAATGAAGCGGAAAGAGTTGAGGTTTTTCAACTCACAACGCGTACCAAATGGTTGGCCCGGACGACGAAGTGACACGTTACAGTCCGCACGGAACGAACCTTCTGCCATGTTACCGTCAGAAATACCTAACCAACGTACCAGCGTGTGAATCGCTTTAATGTAGGCAACTGCTTCTTCAACCGAACGCATATCAGGTTCAGATACGATTTCAAGTAAAGGTGTGCCTGCACGGTTTAAATCGATACCAGATTGGCCTTCAAATTGGTCATGGATCGATTTACCAGCATCTTCCTCAAGGTGCGCACGTGTTACGCCAATGCGTTTTACTGTGCCATCTTCAAGTTGGATGTCGATATGACCCAAGCCCACAATCGGGTTATCCATTTGGCTGATTTGGTAGCCTTTTGGAGAGTCAGGGTAGAAATAGTTTTTACGTGCAAACACAGACGCTTGGTCGATGTAAGCATCGATACCCAAACCAAAGCGGATCGCGAGATCAACCACTTCTTTGTTGAGTACTGGCAATACGCCCGGCATTGCCAAGTCAACAAGGCTCGCTTGCGTATTTGGGTCTTGACCAAACGTAGTTGATGAACCTGAGAAAATTTTGGTATTGGTTGCAAGCTGAGTGTGAATCTCGATACCAATCACCACTTCCCAACCATCAATCAGGTTAGATTTTGGTTTCGCAGCGTTTTTAGCCATTATGCATTCTCCTCAGCAATTGCAGCGCGTTGTGTATGCCAATCGGTTGCTTGTTGGTACTGATGCACCACAGACAACAATTGAGATTCTGACCAGTAGTTACCAATCAACTGTAAGCCAACAGGCAAGTTGTCTTTGTCAAAACCAACAGGCGCGTTAATCGCAGGTAAGCCTGCCAAGTTCACTGCAATAGTGTAGATGTCGCCTAAGTACATTTCTACAGGAGATAAGTTTGCACCAATCTTATATGCAGTCGTTGGTGCAGCAGGAGCCGCAATCACGTCTACAGATTCAAATGCTTTTAAGAAATCTTGTTGAATTAAACGACGTACTTTTTGCGCTTTCACATAATAAGCATCGTAGTAACCGGCAGAAAGCGCGTATGTACCAATCAAGATACGTTGCTGAACTTCTTTACCAAAACCTTCAGAACGTGAACGTTTGTAAAGATCCATCAAATCAACTGGATTTTCTGCGCGGTAGCCATAACGTACACCGTCGAAACGAGATAAGTTAGACGATGCTTCAGCAGGTGCGATCAAGTAATACGTTGGTACGTAGCTTTCAGTCATGTTCAGGTCAATCTCAACCAAGATTGCGCCCATTTCTTCTAACTTTTTCAACGATTCTTCAACGCGCGCTTTTACGTCTGCATCTAAACCAGCAACATTAAAGTACTGCTTAGGAATACCAATGCGTAAACCTTTTACTGAAGTGCCGTTCAGGTTCGCCACGTAGTTATCTACGTCTTTTTCAACCGAAGTTGAATCTTTCGCATCATGACCTGCCATCACGTTCATGAGGTAAGCACAGTCTTCAGCCGAACGCGCCATTGGGCCGCCTTGGTCTAAAGATGATGCATACGCGATCATACCGAAACGAGAAACACGACCGTAAGTCGGTTTAAGACCAGTCAAGCCACAGAAAGACGCAGGTTGACGGATTGAACCGCCTGTATCTGTACCTGTTGCGAACGGTGCAAGGTCAGCCGCTACCGCTGCCGCAGAACCGCCTGAAGAACCACCCGGAACATGGTTTAAGTTCCAAGGGTTAGCCGTTGCGCCATAAAATGAATTTTCAGAGGTCGAACCCATGGCGAATTCATCCATGTTCACTTTACCTAAAGTGACAAGGCCCGCAGCTTTACCTTTCGCTACAACGGTCGCGTCGTAAGGAGAGATAAAATTGTCCAGCATTTTAGAACCAGCAGTGGTTTTAATGCCTTGGGTACAGAAAATATCTTTATGTGCAATTGGTACACCAGTCAACGCACTTGCATTGCCTGATTTAATTGCAGCATCAGCCGCATCTGCTTGCGCAAGTGCTTGTTCAGCTGTCACGGTCACGTATGACTTGACTTGAGCATCGATTTTTTCAATGCGTTTTAAATAGTGTTCAGTCAATTCGCGTGAAGAAAATTTAGCGCCAGCCAAACCTTCAGACAATTCACGAATTGATAAGCGATGTAAATCTGTCATGAGAAATATTTCTTTACGTTTAATTTGAAAAAATGTTGATCTGAATAAAAATTATTCAATCACACGCGGAACAAGGTACAAGCCATCCTGTACGGCAGGAGCAACTGCTTGATATGCTTCGCGATGATTGGTCTCAGATACCACGTCTTCACGTAAGGGCTGTGGATTGTCGAATGGACTTTTTAGTGGTTCAACACCGTCAGTATCGATGCCTTTCAGGGTTTCCATCATGCCTAAAATTTTATTTAAACTTTGAGCATAGTCAGCAGATTGCGCTTCATCTAGCGACAATCGAGCCAGATGGGCAATCGCTGAAACTGTTTGTGCATTTAGATCTGCAGAATGCTGTGCATCCGATGTAGACATAACATTACCTAATCAGTATTAAAAAAATTCAAAATATCGTGGCTTATAATAAGCGATTGACTTGTTCAAATCATCACATTTAGTTAAAGTTGCCACCTTGCGTCCATATAAAAGTTTAACTGAGAACGTCCCCGTGATTCTAAAACGACTAATTGGCTTGTTTTCGCCGGATCTTGCCATTGATTTAGGCACTGCAAATACACTTATTTATGCGCCAGGACGAGGCATTATATTAAATGAACCGACGGTGGTGGCAATTCGCCACAGTGGTTCACAAAAAATCGTTGCCGCAGTAGGTCTTGACGCGAAGCAAATGCTAGGTCGTACACCTGCAAATATTTCTGCGATTCGCCCAATGAAAGATGGTGTGATTGCAGATTTTGAAGTCACTGAAACGATGTTGAATCAATTCATTGGCAAAGTGCACGAAAAACGTTTGTTCCCACCTGCACCGCGTGTCGTGGTGTGTGTGCCATGTAAATCGACGTTGGTGGAACGCCGTGCAATCCGTGAAGCTGTATACAATGCAGGTGCACGTGAAGTTCGCTTAATTGAAGAGCCAATGGCTGCTGCAATTGGTGCAGGTATGCCTGTTGAGCAAGCTTGTGGTTCGATGGTTGTCGATGTTGGTGGTGGTACAACTGAAATCGCGATCATTTCACTTCAAGGTTGTGTCTATGCAGACTCACTACGTATCGGTGGTGATGTATTTGATGAACAAATCATTAATTACGTGCGTAAAGCACATGGTTGTGTGATTGGTGAAACCACTGCAGAAAACATCAAAAAAGAAGTTGGTATGGCGCTTCCAGAAGAAGGTGCAAAACCTTTGGAAATCGAAGTCCGTGGTCGGAACTTGGCTGAAGGTGTACCTCGTGCGATTACCGTAACTTCTGATGAAGTGACTCAAGCGATTTCTGATCCACTGCAAAACATTGTGGCTGCGGTTAAATCTGCACTAGAGCAAACGCCACCTGAGTTGTCTTCAGACATCGCAGAACGCGGTATTGTGTTGACTGGTGGCGGTGCATTACTTCGCAATCTTGATAAGCTTCTTGCAAAAGAAACAGGTCTTCCTGTCGTGGTTGCAGAAGATCCACTATCATGTGTTACACGTGGTGGTGGTAAGGTTCTCGAATTCTTCGATAACCCAAATCATGACATGTTATTTGTAGGCTAAGAAAAGGACTCGGCGGGTGCAAACGCAACTGTTTTCAAGACAACCGCCATCTTTTCGCTCATTTATCATTGCGGTGATTACATGCTTGGTGGTGCTTTTCTTTGATTGGCGCATGCCACATGTAATTCAACCGGCCAGAGACGTCTTGTATGCGGCATATAATCCAATTTATGCCCTTGCAAGCTATCCAGTGTTATCGCGAGAATGGCTGAATCAACAAACCAAGTCTGAAGCTCAATTACGTCGTGAAAATACCGCGATGCAAGCAGAGTTAATTCAGGCTCAAGTCCGTTTACAGAAACTTTCTGAACTTTCTGCTGAAAATACTCGACTACGTGGACTACTCGATACACCACTCATCATTGATGGTCGTATGGAGATTGCCGAAGTCATTGGTACTGATGCTGATCCCTTACGTCATATTATTGTGATTAACCGTGGAGCCAGCAGTCAGCTTAAAGTGGGACAAACTGTACTCGATGACAAGGGTATTATGGGGCAAATTATCAATGTTTACCCGCATAGTAGCCGTGTCATGTTGCTCTCAGACAAAGAGCACTCTTTATCCGTGCGGATGGAGCATACCGGTATGCGCGCAATCGTTACGGGTACAGGTGACTTAGGTCGGCTTAAGATGGAATACGTGCCAACCAGTGCCAATATCAAAGTCGGTGAAAAAGTCTATAGCTCAGGTCTAGGGGCACATTTCCCAGCGGGTTATTTGGTGGGTACAGTGTCGAAAGTCAGTCGTCACAATAGCGGTGAATTTGCCCAAATTGATATCAATCCTGCTGCCCAATTGGCAGGTGGTCATCATGTGGTTGTGCTATTTTCCGATTCTTTAGCGATGGAGCAACCGCATGTCACTCGCTAAGCTTAGTCGTCATACAGAGCGCGACCCATTATTTCCGATTATCTTTTCCATCATTTTGGCATCCGTGCTGATGGTGTATCCGCTTTCTTATGACCTATCGGGTTGGCGCCCATTATTCATGATGATGATCATGTTATTTTGGGTCCTCTGTCAGCCGACATGGTGCGGTGTTTGGTTTGCATTTGCCACAGGTCTCTTTACGGACTTATTGACTGATGCGCCATTTGGCATGAACGCACTGAGTTTTGTGGTCATTGCATTTGTGACACGCTTTTTGACCCGTGAACGTCGTATCCTCACATTTGGTAATTTATGGATTATTGCTGCAATGGCAATTTTCGCGCATTTACTGTTTGTGTGGATTGTTCAAGTGATGGGTGGAGCACAGTTTTCATTTGCCCGCCATTGGCAGCCAATTGTTACTAGCTTACTCATTTGGCCAATCATGTATTACTTCTTGAGAAAATGGCGCATATAATTTTAGCTTCGAGTTCTCCTCGACGACGCGAACTATTGCAACAATTAGGTCTGGAATTTGAAATTTTCAGTCCAGATATTGATGAGTCCGTGTTGGAAGGAGAACCTGTAGCGGATTATGTAGAGCGTTTAGCACGTGCTAAAGCTTGCGCAGTACAACAACAATTCCCTGATGCTATTGTTATTGCCGCCGATACCAGTTTAGGCGTTGATGAGCACATTTTAGGAAAACCAGCGTCGAAAGCACATGCTTTTTCTATGTGGGAAATGATCTTTGGACGAAAACATGATGTGTTTTCAGGTGTTTGTGTCAGTACAAAAGATCAAATATACAGTATAGTAGTGCGCACACAGGTTGAATTTCAAACGCTGAGTCTAGCTGACATGGAAAGCTATTGGGCAACAGGTGAACCAATCGGCAAGGCGGGAGCCTACGCCATTCAAGGAATTGCTGCGCGCTATATTCCTTGTATTGAAGGGAGCTACAGCAATGTCGTTGGGCTGCCTTTGCATGAAACCGTACAGTTATTACAGACAGTTAAGGCATTAAATTAACTGCTGCAACACAAGAATTTTTATAATGTTTTGAGTTTTGATATGTCTGACGAGTTGTTGATTAACGTCACACCGATGGAATGTCGTGTGGCGTTGATTCAAAACGGTACGGTCAATGAATTATTTGTTGAGCGCACCGTGAAGCGTGGGTTAGTGGGCAATATTTATAAAGGGAAAGTTGTTCGCGTGCTTCCGGGTATGCAGGCTGCTTTTATTGATATTGGATTGTCGAGAACGGCTTTTTTACATATCAATGATATGGTCTGGCAGCGCAATCAACCAACCCCGAATGTTTTTGAGCTGTTACAACCAGGGCAAGTACTCACCGTACAAGTCATGAAAGATATGTTGGGTACCAAAGGTGCACGACTATCAACTGATCTTTCTATTCCTTCTCGTTACCTTGTTTTAATGCCATATGGCAGTCATACCGGTGTTTCTCAGCGCATTGAGTCTGAAGAAGAACGAGATCGCTTGCGTAGCATGATTGAACGCATTCAAAAGGAACACAACTTACCGGGTTCAGTCATCGTTCGTACTGCTGCCGAAGGTATTCCTGAATGTGAAATTGCGCAGGACATGGCCTATTTAGCAAAACTGTGGGAATACATACAACGTAAACAACGCAGTATTGTCGTACCATCTTTGATTTTTGAAGAGCTACCTTTACCGCAACGCGTCATCCGTGATTTAGCCAACGAAGAAACGTCTAAAATTCAGGTCGACTCACGCGAAGTACATGGCAAATTGCAAGAGTTTGTCCAAGAATTTGTACCGAGTATGCAAAATCGCTTACTGCATTATCCAGGTGAGCGTCCAATTTTTGACTTGTACAATGTCGAAGAAGATATTCAGAAAGCCTTACAGACACGTGTCGCACTTAAGTCTGGCGGCTATCTGATGATCGATCAAACTGAAGCCATGACCACGATTGATGTCAATACTGGCTCCTACGTAGGTGGTCGTTCGCTTGAAGACACTGTGTTTAAAACCAATATGGAAGCCACACAGGTCATTGCACGTCAGCTTCGACTACGTAACTTGGGCGGGATTATCATTATTGACTTCATTGATATGCAAGAAGCACATCATCGAGAAGAAGTGATGAGCCAGTTTGAGAAAATGCTCGAGCGCGATCATGCAAAAACCAAGATCACTCAAGTTTCTGAGCTGGGTTTGGTGGAAATGACTCGGAAACGCACCCGTGAATCTTTAGAGCATCTCCTTTGTGATTCTTGCCCGACCTGTCAGGGGCGTGGTTATGTGAAAACTGCTGAAACAGTTTGCTATGAAATTTTCCGTGAAATCTTGAGATATGCTCGTGCTTATGAGTCACAAAGTGGTTTTACCGTAGTGGCACATCCGTCGGTGATTGACCGATTGTTAACTGCTGAAGCACCTGCGGTAGCTGATTTAGAGCACTTTATTAGCCGTGTGATCAAGTTCCAGGTGGAAAATTTATATACGCAAGAGCAATACGATATCATTCTGAGCTGAAATTGTAACAGAATATCGTTAAACACTTGTTACAACTGAGATTTTACTTTTGAACTGTTATTTTGAATACTAGACACATCAAATAGCCAAAGCCATTTTCCTGCATTGGACTTGAAAATGGCTTAGCAAAAAGAGGTGTACTATGGGTGTTAGTAAAACAGTAATGAAAAGTGGTCTTAAAACTGTTGTTGAAGCAAAAGCGATCCATTCAGGTTATATCGTGGATGAGCGTGGTAATGAAGTTCAAATTACAGCGTCTATGATTCGTTCTGCTTGTCATCAGTTACTTAAACAGTGCCGAGCTATCAAAGCTTAAATATTGAAATATAAATAATGTAATCCAGAGGGTTAAAGCACTAACGCGCGATTCTAAAATTTTTTAATGCGCTAAAATTTTATAAATAATGGAAAATAAACTTAATTATCAGTTCGTATCTACAAGTCATAATTAAACAATAACAACGGATTTGTTCACCTAAATTTTAGCTTATACACATAAATTGCTCCAAAAAATCAATCAAAGTTCAAATACTAAAAACCCGTCTAGATTTTGCAATGTAGACGGGTTTTTATCTTTTTGGATGGTTCAATCTGCTGATGAACTGATACTAAGTTGTGAAGCAGGCGGTTAGCTAACCGCCTGTAACTTTGGGGAATCTTGGTTCACAATAGTTTCAAATCGTTGGATTTCTTCTTCCAAATGCGTGAGTAAATTTTGCATTTTTGGCAGCGCATTACGACATGCCGTTAAACCCACTTCAAGCTTATCTAAATAGCTGGTCATGGTGATATTAAGCGCTTGACCATCCAAAACAATGGACGCAGGGTAGAGTGCTTCTAAACGTGCACCATTCCAATATAACGGCTCTTGTGGGCCGGGAACATTCGAAATGACCAAGTTAAAGGCCTGACGTTTTGGCATAAAGCCTGAAGCAATATTCAAACCTGCTGCACTGTAGACAAAAGCACTGTAGTTTAAAATTTGATTCGAGTTCATCCGCTTAAAGCGCTCTTTGGCATTGAGCACGCTACGACGCACAATCTTCAACCGTTCTAGCGGATCTTCTTTATGGGTTCCAAGATTGGCCAAAATCATGGTAATACGGTTAGACATATCTGAATCATCGGTACGCACAGATGCAGGCACCATAGCGATCAATGGCTTTTTAGGTAATGCATTTTGTGTAATTAAATACTCACGTAATGCGCCTGAACAAATTGCAAGCACAATATCGTTAATTGTTACGCCGAGAGACTTGGCAATATGTGACAAACGTGAAAATTCAAAAGATTGAGCAGCAAAACGACGTGAAGAACTAACCCGTTGGTTTAATATTGAACTTGGTGCTTGGAAGCTAGACACATAATCTGGGTTACGCCCCATATCTTTCATCACGGTTTGTGACAGTTCGTACAAAACTCGTGGAGTAGAGTCAAGTTGTCCCTTAATGGTCGATAACAGACCTTTCATACGACTGGCTTTAGGCTGCTTCAGGCGTTTTGCACGAGGGCCTTCTACACACCATGGTGGCACAATACTTTTAGCATCTGGGTCATGCGAAAGCGATTTTTCAACTAAACGCATACCTGCAATGCCATCGACCATCGCGTGGTGGATTTTGAAGTACATGGCAAAACGATTGCCTTCAATGCCTTCAATAATATGGCAGGTCCAAAGCGGTTTTGCACGGTCAATCAGCGCACTGTGTTCCTGTGAAATATAAGTCAAAAGTTCACGGATACGACCGGGATGCGGCAGTGCGATATGGCGGAAGTGATGATCTAAATCAAACTCTTCGTCTTCATCCCAAAAGAAGCCGTTGAGTTTATTGTTAAAAGGAGGAATAGGAATGGATTTTGAATTACGAATATCTGCGACTAAATCTTGAATAAAAGTATCTGGTGCATTGTCAGGGATCTGAAATAAAAATAGACCACCTACGTGCATCGGTTGTTGCCGTTTCTCTAAATTTAAGAATATGAAATCAATAGGATGTAATGGACGCATAGCGTTGATTGCCTCACTGCAATTTCTACAGCTGCTCATGTATGAGTAGCATTGTTAGAATTATTAAATTGTCATTTGCAGTATAGCGTTTTTACGTTGAAATGATACGGAATTATGTGTATCTATGCGTTGAAAAAAACCACTGCTATGCAGTGGTTTTGTGATCTTTATTTTTTCATGTTGCCTGCGTGTAAGCCGCATTCTTTATGGGTTGCATCTTCCCACCACCAGCGACCTTCACGTTCGTGTTGATTTGGTAAAACAGGTCGAGTACATGGTTCACAGCCAATCGAGATAAAGCCACGTTCGTGTAGTGGATTATATGGAATTTCCATGAGACGGATATAGTTCCATACATCAGCGCTAGACCAGTTTGCCAAAGGATTATATTTAATCAATTGCTTGCCCGGACCTGAAAAACCTGGGTCAGCTTGTACCACTGGAATTTCATTACGTGTGCCTGGGCTTTGGTCCTTACGTTGACCTGTGATCCAGCCATCTAAAGTGGCTAGTTTTTTACGCAAAGGTTGTACTTTACGGATACCACAGCATTCTTTATGTTCATCTTGATAGAAGCTAAAAAAGCCCTTTTCTGTTACCAGTTTTTGTACGGCATCACTTTCTGGGAAACAGATTTCAATATCAATTTTATAATGTTTACGGACAGTATCTAAAAATTGGTAAGTTTCAGGGTGTAAGCGACCGGTATCTAAACTAAATACACGAAAAGGAATTCCTAAGTTCGATGCAAGATCAATCAGTACAACATCTTCTGCACCAGAAAAGGAAATCGCAACTTCACCTTGCTGGCTTAGCGCAAGTTTCATAATCTCAGAAGGTGATTTATCTGCATATTCGGATGCAAGTGCATCGACAAGGTCAATAGTAGGGATGGTAGTCATGAATGTCCTGGCTATAGGCTTGGAACGTTAAAACCTATATTAATTTATTTTAGAACTATTTTAATTGAAATGCTAAAACACACTTATCACTAAAAAATAGATACTTATGAAAAAAATAGATTTAAAAAAGAACAATGCATTTTTTTATTCTTCCGCTATGATATTGAAAAAATTTTTTCACTTAACAGAGGGTAGAGTGCATGGAAGTCGTTTGTTTAGATCTAGAAGGGGTTTTAGTACCTGAAATTTGGATTAATTTTGCGAAAAAAACAGGCATTAAAGAACTTGAAGCAACGACTCGTGACATTCCAGATTACGATGTGTTGATGACTCAGCGTTTAAATATCCTAAAACAACACGGTTTGGGTTTAAACGATATTCAAGACGTAATCGCAGATATGGGGCCATTTGAAGGTGCAAAAGAGTTTGTAGAGTGGGTGCGTACTCATTTTCAATTGATTATTCTTTCAGATACTTTCTATGAGTTTGCACATCCATTAATGCAGCAACTTGGTTGGCCAACGATTTTCTGCCACAAATTAGAAACTGATGAAAATGGTATGATCTCAGCTTATAAGCTTCGTCAACCTGATCAAAAGCGTAAAGCCGTTCAAGCATTGCATGGGTTAAACTTCCGGGTGATTGCAGCAGGTGATTCTTATAACGATACGACGATGCTTGGTGAAGCAGATGCGGGTTTCTTATTTGATGCGCCTGACAATGTGATTGCAGAATTTCCACAATTCCCACCAATTCATGGCTATGCTGCATTAAAAGAAGCGATTCGTAATGCTTCAGTTCGTGATATTCCAGCTTAATTCTGTATAGCTGGTTATAGAAAAGGGCGCTTATGCGCCCTTTCTTGTTTAATGCAAAGCTGTTCTAACAACTTAGAAGCGATAGCCAATTTTTAAACCATAGCCAAGCGCATGGTTGTCTTCAAATTCAGCTACTGGAGTGCTACCAGTTTGAGCCGTAGCGTCCCCTAACCAGAAGTATTTCACACCAGCTTGAATGAAATAGTTTTCAGCAGGGCTATATTGACCGCCTAGACCAACACTCCAGTAGCCTTCAGTTGGGCCAAGTGTTGTTACAGGGTTGCCTGCACCAGAGTCATAACCTACAGCTGCTGTACCCGCCCATTTATCATTAAACTTACGAGAAATACCCGTAGTGATTGAGTACTGATCGTCAGAATAATCAATCAGGTTTTGTGCTTTGCCTTTTGCTAAAGTTGACGCTTGAGCTAGTAATGCTGGTTTGACAGCAAATTGATCCCAATGTACCCAACGAAGGTTAGCAAATACTAGTGTATTAGCGGCTATGCCTGTTTGCAAATCAACATTGACTGATTGTGGAGTAGTTGCGTCTACATTACTTTCTTTGAATGAAAGAAATGAATAGGCTGGATTTAGTGAGGCTAAAGTTGTTGTTTCCACAGCTTTTGCTTTATGTTTGATTTCTGAACGATAGGTTACAGCCGCCTTTAAAGCAATTTCAGGAATAGAGTAGGCAAAACCTGCTAACCAGCCATACGCATCTTCTTCTTCTACATTAATATTATAACCACTAAGCAAGCTATATGCTTCGCCACGTAATTGGATATCTGCTTTTACTGTTTGCCAAACTGGTCCAGCATAGAAGTTCCAGTTTTCAGTGGGTTGGTAACCTATCAGTGCTGTTAGATTATTAGTTCGAACTTTAACATTAGTGCTTTCAGAGCCTTGGTTGAAAACGCCGGAATCAATACCATAAGTGGCATCAGCACCAAAAGGTTGATCATATAAAAGACCTAAAGAAATTTTATCAGATGCTTGTACTTTGATTGCGGCAGATGGGAAGTAGTAGTCATCACCCATATCTGAAAGATCTTCACCACCAAGAGAATGTGTGGCTTTACCTTCAACTGTTGGATCTAAAACAGAAATACCTGCTTCTGCGTAGTTACCAGGTTGTAAGAATGCTGAAATAGACTGACCTGAACGATCTAGACCCGCTGCAAATAATGATGCTGTTGGTAAAGCGGTAAGTAAAATTGCGTAGCTAAGGTGATTTAAGCGCATACTTTTCCCTGTTTGTAACTTTTGATGTTATTTCAATGTGTGGAAAGTAACATAAATAGAAAAACAGTAAATAAGAGTTGCTACTCTAAAAATGAACTGTATAAGTTAAAAAATAAGCAATGCTAGAGTAATTATTCTAGAAGGTGTTATTTATGTTTATGATTTATAAATAAAAAAATAGAGTATTTAACTTAATGTTTATCTTTAAACATAAAAAATTCAAATGCTCAATCTATGAACATTTGAATTAAATTATTTTTTACAATAGTAGATTGGATATATTTCCAATCTACTAATACCGAGAATTAGAAGCGGTAACCGATTTTTAGACCGTAAGCCCATGCATCGTTATCTTCAAATGATGCAATTGAGTTGTTAGTGCCAAACATTGACGCAGGTTGTGCATCAGCATCACCTAGCATTAAGTATTTCACACCACCAGCAATGAAGTAGTTCGGTGCAGGGCTAAATTGTAAACCTAAACCGACGTTCCAATAACCTTCAGTTGGGCCAAGGGTAGAAACTGGGTTGCCTGCACCTGTGTCGTAACCTACAGAGACATTACCAGCCCATTTTTCACTTAACTTACGACCAACACCTACAGTTGCTGAAATTTGATCATCAGTATAAGACACTAAATCAAAACCATTCGGGTTATCTGGTGTTTGACCTACTGCGCCTAAAGTGCGGCCAATTTGATCAAATTTTTCTGGGCGGATGCTAAAATCTTTCCAATTTACCCAACGCACATTTGCAAATGCAACTGTATCCGCCATGATACCTGTTTGGAAATCAAGGTTTACGGATTGAGGTGTAGTAATGTTTGTTGTTGTATTTTCATCGAAAATGGCGTTTGCTGGATTGCTTGTAACTAACGCCATTATGTTACTTTGGCCAAATTCACGAGTTGATGCTTCATGTTCAATTTCAGAACGGTATGTAACCGATGCTTTTAAAGCAATTTCAGGAATTTGATAAGCAAAACCAGCTAACCAACCTACAGCTGAATCTTCCTTCATTGTTGCATTATATTTACCCAAACCATTTGCTGAACCATAAGCTGCACCACGAAGTTGCACATCACCTTTCACAGTTTGATAAACTGCACCACCATAAATATTGATACTTTCAACAGGCTGATAGCCAACAACGAAAGAAAGGTTTTGAGTAGTAACTTCAACTTCAGTATTTTCACCATTTAAATGAAATAAGCCCGTTCCAGCAGCTACTAATGGGTCATTTGCTGAATATGCTGCGTCAGCTCCAAAAGGTTGGTCATAAAGCAAACCGAATGAGAAGTTTTTTGTAGGTTGAACTTTAATTGCTGCTGTTGGGAAATAATAATCACCCGCCATATCGGATAGATTCCCACCACCATATGCAGCTTTAGCTTTACCTTCTACTGTTGGATCTAAAACCGAAATACCTGCTTCAAAATAGTTCCCTGGTTGTAAAAATGCAGACATAGATTGTCCTGAACGATCTAGTGCAGCTGCAAAAGCCCCTGTCATTGGAACTGAAGCAAGAATCATGGCTGTAGTTAAAGTTTTTAATTTCATTCTTCGTCATTCCTTGAGATACGAATTTGATTTTTATGGTTACGGCAAATATTCGTTATGGAAAACTTTTTAATACTCTTGGGCTTAATTGTTACTCCATGTGACAAAAATAGCACAATTAAAATAAGAGTAAATGCTCTAGATTAAAAAATATGATTGAAAATTACCCAATTTAGAGTAATTGTACTAATTAATATATATAACATTTTGATTATTATTTAATATTTTTAGTTACTGCATTATTTTCTAAACCTAAAAATAATTGAAAATATTTTGATATGGGCAGTCATAAATTGATTTTTTGGCCTTATGGACCATACTATGTGTCGTTTTTTTCATTGAGAGGTAGGTGGTTAGCACATTTTAAAGCGCTATTTAACTGTTCTTAAAAATAGTCTTTGAACAGTAATCTTTGTAAAAACAATAATTAAGTTAAAAACTGTAATTGATGGGTTTTTAGTGTGAAAGGTTCTTTCTTTATATTTATTGGTATATGGGGGATTACAAATACAGGGAGGAGGGATATTTCAGAAATTGTGCGCTCTGCGGGACTCGAACCCACGTCGGTCGCTTAGGAGGCAACTGCTCTATCCAGTTAAGCTAAGAGCGCAAGACGGAGGCTAATGTACTCCTATTTTAGCTAAAAAAAAAGTTATTGCCGAAACAATAACTTTTTAAATTACTTAGTCTTTATGAACTTCATTGGGGTCAATGTCGCTCAAATCTTTAGGATTAAGATAGTTAAACATTAATAACATGACTGTAATCCAAACAGGGATCATTAGAACAGATTCCATAAAGCCCTGAGTCCACATAATAAAGAGAACTAAAGCAATAAAGATCAGAACGATGTAGTTGCTGACTGGTGCCCAAAGTGCAGGATAAGACGTTGTAAAATTCAAAATACGTTTTGCACGACGGAACTGTAAGTGAGTCATGGTAATCATCGCCCAGTTAAGGACAAGTGCACCAACCACCACATACATTAAGTGACCAAGCGCATCTTCAGGTACGAAGTAGTTTAAGAGTACGCAACCGAAAATCAGGACTGCAGAAAGTAATACCGCTGGAATTGGCACGCCACTTTTGTTGGTTTTAGCGAAAACTTTTGGAGCATTACCTTGCTTCGCCAAGCTGTAAAGCATACGGCTATTGGCATACATACCGCTGTTATAAACAGACAGTGCTGCAGTTAAGATAATGAAGTTCAGTAAATGTGCAGCCCAATCAATACCCAGTTGGCTAAAGATCATCACAAATGGACTTTTGTCTAGACCACCTAGTTCAAGCTGATTCCATGGCACAAGTGACAATAGAATAGTTAAAGAACCCACGTAGAAAATCAAAATACGGAAAACAACTTGGTTAATCGCTTTAGGAATAGTTTCTTTTGGATTTTCAGCTTCCGCTGCTGCCATACCAATCAGTTCAATACCACCGAAGGCGAACATCAAGAAAGCCAGCATGAAGAATAAGCCTTCAAAACCATTTGGGAAGAAACCGCCCTGACTCCATAAGTTGGTAAATGATGCTGTTGAGTTGGCATCTGCAGTCAGTAGCAAATACAAACCAAATACGATCATCGAAATAACTGCAGTGACTTTAATAATCGACAGCCAAAACTCAGATTCACCATAAAACTTCACATTACCTAAGTTTACTAAAGTAATGATCACGAAGAAGAACAGTACAGATGCCCATGCTGGAATATGAGGCCACCAGTAATTGATGTATTTCGCAACAGCGGTGAGTTCTGTCATTGCCACTAAAATATAGAGAATCCAGTAGTTCCAACCTGTTAAGAAACCTGGAAATTTCCCCCAATATTTATATGCAAAATGGCTAAATGAACCCGCTACAGGTTCATGGACGATCATTTCACCCAACTGACGCATAATTAGAAAGGCGATCAAACCGCCAATGGCGTAGCCAAGAATAATGGATGGTCCAGCAGATTGAATCACATGCGCTGAGCCCAAGAATAAGCCTGTACCAATTGCACCACCCATGGCAATCAATTGAATATGACGATTCTTTAAGCCACGCTTGAGTTCGGAGGAATTGGTAGTCAAGTTACTCTTCCCGAGAATGGTTTAATTTTGGTAATTGTAATGTATAGAGAATGAATAGCCTAGTAGCTCAAAATTTATGAAAAATATTTATAGGTTTAATAACCTATTTTTCGTTTTAAATGCTGAATTAAAAATTTATGAATCAATAGATTAATTTTATTTTAATTGAAATTCTGATGCTTGGCTTTATATGGAAAAGGTATCGAATGTTGTTTTTTTATACTTAAGTCATGTGATTGTTAAAACTTCAATTAAACATTGTATGATGCAAAAGCGCAGAAAAGAACGCTCTGCCAAAACACAATGATAAAGATTAAGGATTCAATAAAAATGAGTTTTGCTCCCCAAATTAAGATTGCAGCGACTTATATGCGTGGTGGTACTAGTAAAGGTGTATTTTTCAAGTTAGATGATTTACCGCTTGCAGCACAACAAGCTGGACAAGTTCGCGACCAACTTTTATTACGTGTGATTGGCAGTCCAGATCCTTATGGCAAACAAATTGATGGGATGGGTGGAGCGACATCAAGTACCAGTAAAACCGTGATTTTGGCAAAAAGTTCACAGCCTGAGCATGATGTAGACTATCTATTTGGACAAGTGTCGATTGATAAAGCATTTGTCGACTGGAGTGGTAACTGCGGAAACCTAACAGCAGCTGTTGGTGCATTTGCCATTTCAAATGGTTTGGTTGAGGCATCACGTATTCCTGAAAATGGTTTATGTACGGTTCGTATTTGGCAAGCCAATATTCAAAAAACCATTATTGCGCATGTACCTATTACTGATGGTGCAGTACAAGAAACCGGTGATTTTGAACTAGATGGTGTGACCTTCCCAGCAGCCGAAGTTCAAATTGAATTTTTAGACCCCGCAGATGATGGTGAAGATGGCGGCGCTATGTTCCCTACAGGGAATTTGGTCGATACCTTAACCGTACCCGATGAAGGCAGTTTCCCTGCAACATTCATTAATGCAGGTATTCCAACGATTTTCTTAAATGCAGAAGATATTGGTTATGTCGGCACTGAACTACAAGATGCGATCAACGGTGATGCTAAGGCATTGGCCCGTTTTGAAAAAATCCGTGCTTATGGTGCGCAGCAAATGGGTTTGATTTCAGATATTGCTGAAGCAGAGCAACGTCAACATACCCCAAAGATTGCATTTGTTTCAAAACCGAAAGCTTATACATCTTCGAGTTCTAAACAAATTTCAGAACAAGATACGGACTTATTGGTTCGTGCCTTGTCGATGGGGAAACTGCATCATGCCATGATGGGCACAGCGGCAGTTGCCATTGGTACAGCAGCTGCGATACCGGGGACACTTGTGAACTTAGCCGCGGGTGGTGGGGAGCGAGAAGCCGTGCGTTTCGGACATCCATCTGGGACGTTACGTGTAGGTGCGCAAGCGATTTATGAAAATGGTCAGTGGGTCGTTAAAAAAGCCGTAATGAGCCGAAGTGCGCGTGTCTTAATGGAAGGTTGGGTGCGTATTCCTGCGGATAGTTTGGATTAAGCATTTAACATCTCATTTGAAATCAGCCTCTGCTTTGCAGGGGCTTTTTTTTGCCTTTATCTTTTATATGAATAAGCAAATCATGAATTGGTATATATTTTTATATAATATGAACTGCATTTAATATTAGAAAGTTTCTGTGATTTATGTCAGATTAATTTTGTTAGCATTTTGCGTAGCTTTACCCTGAAAAAAAGTAGCGAAACCATGCTTAAAAAAGACTTAATAAAATCGGACCTACCTACTGAACAATTGGCTGTATTAGAAGCGTTGCCAATGCCTGCTGCGTTATTTTCTGCCACAGCTGAGCTGATATGCGCCAATCAAATATTTAAACATCGATTTCAGTCAGACTTACAAGAGATCGTATTAAATCACGTGTCTGAGATGCAGCAAAAGACCAAAGCCACAAGTTCTGAGTTTGATTTACGCTGTTTTGAGAACGATAGCATTGAACCCTTTATGTATAGTGAAAACGAACGGCATTATTGGTTCACGCTCAAACCAAAGTTTAAACAAAGTGGCGATTTGGAACATGTGTTGTTGTGCTGTGCGGATATTACAAATTTAAAGCAATTCGAATTATCGCTGTTGAAACATAACCAACAACTCGAACAACAAGTTTATTTTGATTATCTGACAGGGATAAAAAATCGACGTGGATTTGATTTAGACCTTTCTCAGTGGCAAAAAAGCTTCGCGGTTGAACAAGCCAATGAAATTTGTTTGATTATGCTCGACTTAGACAATTTTAAGCAAATCAATGATATCTACGGTCATGCGTTTGGCGATGAAGTTTTAAGAAAAAGTGCGCAGCTTTTAAGGATGCAAATTAGTCAACATGCAGATGCACAAATATATCGCATGGGTGGGGAAGAGTTTGCAATGATTATGCCACGCACGGCTATATCGACTGCATGTTCGATTGCACAACAATGTTGTGAGCAAATCTATGCTTCTTCGATGAATTATGCGGATAAGGCTTTACAACTGAGTATCTCATGCGGAGTGGCCTTGTGGGATGGTACAGAGTCATTTTTTGAAACATTGGCACGTGCCGATCGGGCTTTGTATCAAGCCAAGAAAGGCTCGAAAAATTGTACCTGTTTTAATGATGGACAAAATGTGGCGCTATTTGAGGAAACGACATTTAAAAAACCATCAGACTGTGGGAAAAACACATAGATTTAGGCCGTAACATAGAGAAAGATTTGAGAAAGCAGTATGATGCAACAGGTCAAAATTGACAGAAAACATTGGCAGTCGATTTGCTAATGAACGAAGCAGTTAAATATTTAAAGTATTTGAGGTGAATGTGTCTTCTTTAACAGACGTTTCCACACATGCCCTGACAGAAGCGCAGCAGCGTATTCAGCAGGATTTACTGACAGCGCTTGATGCATTTTCAATTCCAGAACCCTTAAAAGGGGCGGTGTATCATGCTGTGATGTTGGGTGGAAAACGTGTTCGACCGGCACTTTGTTATGCAACAGCAGCATTAAAACCCAATACAAATTTTGCAGCCGTACGCCGTGCTGCAGTGGCGATCGAATTTATTCATTGCTATTCATTGGCACACGATGATTTGCCGTGTATGGACAACGATTTACTCCGTCGTGGTCAACCAACCTGTCATGTGGCTTTTGGTGAAGATACGGCTTTACTTGCTGGCGATATTTTACAATCGATGGCTTTTGAAGTTTTAGGCAGCCGTCTCTTTGATCAAGGCCCAGCCGTTGAAGCGCCGATCATCTTAAAGCAAATGCAAATTTTAGCGACTGCAACTTCAAAAATGGTCAATGGCCAAGTTCTAGACTTACAAGCGGAAGGCAAGCATGTCAGTCAGGATGAACTGGAAAATATTCATCGAAATAAAACTGGTGCTTTAATTTCTGCTGCAATCATGATGGCGGCAGTGACAATATTTAATGGCACAGATCAAGCCATTCCTAAACTCCGTGAATTTGGTCTCGCGATTGGTTTAGCGTTCCAAGTTCAAGATGATATTTTAGATATTATTGCTGACACTGAAGCATTGGGTAAAACAGCGGGTAAAGATCAACAAGTGGATAAATCCACATATCCTGCGTTAATGGGTCTCGAGCAAGCCCAAGCTTATGCAGAAGAATTACATGCACAAGCACTTCAAGCTTTGGATTATTTTGCAGAAGATGCGGCAGAATTACACAAGATCACGCAGTTTTTATTAAAACGTCAAAGTTAATATGACGTAGTAAAGACATTAGCCCACACATTTAACATGTTGTGGGCTTTTTTATATTTTGTATATTTGGAACAGAAGTAAATAAACCATCTACGGAATATCTAAATGGATGACATGATAAAAAAAGGACGCTAGGCGTCCTTTTTTGCAGATATTAAAACTTAGAAATTAAATTTAAGTGCTATTGGTCTTAAATACTTTCTTTATAGATACGATCTGCTTCTTCAAATTTTTCAGTGACTTCGGCAGATGGTGCTTTGCCCATTAAGCTCACAATGATGATTGCAAGTAGTGAGCAGATGAAGCCCGGAATAATTTCATAAACGCCTGTGTCGCCCCAGAGGTTTTTCCATAGAATAACCATAACAGCACCAACCACCATACCTGCTAAAGCACCATTGAGTGTCATGCGTTTCCAAAACAATGACATGATAATCAGTGGGCCAAATGCAGCACCAAAGCCTGCCCATGCATATGCTACGAGACCAAGGACTTTAGAGTCAGGATTACCCGCCATATAGATCGCTAGCAACGCAATCATTAACACCATGATACGGCCGACCCAAACCAATTCTTTTTGTGAAGCATTTTTACGTAAGAATGATTTATAAAAGTCTTCAGTTAAGGTACTTGAACATACTAAAAGCTGACAGCTTAGGGTACTCATGATCGCAGCTAATATCGCGGCCAGTACGATACCTGCAACCCATGGGTTAAATAGAATTTTAGTCAATTCCATAAAGACCGTTTCAGGGTTTGCTGTAACGACACCTGCCAGTTCTGGATGCTGTTGGAAATAAGCAATACCGAAGAAGCCTGCTGCAACTGCGCCACCGAGGCAGAGCGTCATCCATGTCATACCAATACGACGTGCATTGGGAATCGATTTAACAGAATCTGCTGCCATGAAGCGGACTAAGATATGCGGTTGACCAAAATAGCCTAAGCCCCATGCTAATAAAGACATGATTGCGACAAAACTTAAGTCAGCAAATACATTCATCGCTTGAGGGCGTGCCGCTTCTAGTGCCAGAGTGAACTGGCTTAAATCAGAGAATGACAACATGACCACGATAGGGGTAAGTAGCAAGGCAAAAATCATAAAGCCCGCTTGAATGGTATCGGTCCAACTGACAGCAAGGAAGCCACCAATAAACACATAGCTCACCGTTGCAATGGCACTGATCCAAAGCGCAGTGCTATACGACATACCAAACATACTTTCAAATAATCGAGCGCCTGCAACCATGCCTGAAGCACAGTAAATTGCGAAGAAAATCAAAATAATCACAGCAGACACGATACGTAAGATTTTCTTTTGATCGTTAAAACGATTTGAGAAATAGTCAGGTAGGGTCAAGGCATTATTTTGAACTTCGGTATGTACCCGGAGACGACCTGCAACAAGTAGCCAGTTGAGCCAAGCACCGATGATCAGACCAATTGCAATCCACATTTCAGATAAACCTGAAAGGTAAATCGCACCCGGAAGACCCATGAGCAACCAACCACTCATATCTGATGCACCTGCAGAAAGGGCAGTGACAAAGCTCCCTAATCGGCGGCCACCTAAAATGTAGTCAGAAAAGTTACTGGTCGCACGGTATGCAAGTAAACCGATCACGACCATGGCGACAATATAAAAGAGAAAGGTAATTAGGGTGGGATTCAGGGAGCTCATACGGTATCCGCTTTGGCGTTGGACAATTGCGTTTAATCAGGGGACTCAATGGGATTTGCCTAAGCCAAGTAGGTGAAATCGAACGATAAGTCCTAAAACGTCAAAAAAATAACGTGAAATTTAAACATAAATTCACAAACTTTGCCTTCTTTTTTATTTTGGGCATAAAAATGGGCCGTATATCACGACCCATTTTAATTAATGTGAAGATTTAGTTATTACGACCCATAATACCACGAATCGTATTCAGTACATCTGCAGGTAATACCACAGTTTTGGCATTATTAGATTTAGCCATATCTTGCATGGCTTTGACGTATTGTTCACCCAGTAAGTACGCAACTGGAATTTCTTTATCGCCGACGGCTGAACTCACCATTTCAATTGCACGTTGAGAAGACTCTGCCAGTACCACTTGAGCTTCTGCATCCCGACGAGAGGCTTCTAAACGACCATCTGCTTCCAAAATAGCCGCTTGTTTTTCACCGTCTGCCTTGGTGACTGTCGCACGACGTTGACGTTCAGCGGCCGCTTGCTCTTCCATCGCAGCTTGCATGGTATGAGAAGGTTTAATATCTTGAATTTCTACAGTTTTAAGCGTAATGCCCCAGTCAGAGATATCATCAGAAATAGCAGCTTTAAGTTTAGCCTTAATATGATCACGCGATGAAAGTGCATCATCGAGGTCCATTTCACCGACAATAGACCGCAAAGAGGTTTGAACTAAGTTTTGAATCGCCCATGTGTAGTTTTCAATACCATAAACTGCTTTTTCAGGCGTGGTTAAGTTGATATAAGCCACAGCATTCATCAGCAGTACCGCATTGTCACGTGTGATCACTTCCTGAGAGGGAATATCTAACACGATATCTTTGGTTGTGACTTTATAAGCCACTTCATCGACATACGGAATCACAAAGTTCAGCCCCGGATTGAGCGTTGTATGGTATTTACCTAAACGCTGAACAATCCATTTATAACCTTGGGGAACAATACGGACACCTTTAAAAATGGTGACGGCTACAAAAACTAAGAGCGCTAAAAAAACAATAGAAACACCAGACATGTCATTTCTCACTTATTTATGGATTGTCAGTGGGGTTGTTGCTGCTGTGCAGTTGGACGACTAAATCATTGCCTAAAATATCGGTCACGCGAACACGGTCGCCGACTTGAAGTGCATCTTGGGTACGGCAATGCCATTCGTCTGAACCTAAAACAGGCATCGGGAAGCGAACTTTAACGCTGCCATGATTGAGTTGGGTTTGAATCACCATACCCACTTGGCCAATCGTTGCTTCACGCGACAGACCTGCTTTGGTTTTATCGATGGATAAAGGCTTAATAAATTTGAACCACAAAAATGTGCAGAGCACGGCAAAAATAATCCAAACCACAATTTGGACATTAAAGTCCATGGATGGAAAGATCCAATATAAGATCCCAACCAAAATTGCAGAAACGCCAAACCAGAGCGCAGCAAAAGACGGCAAAATTAGTTCAAAAAGCATCAAAGCGACGCCCAATACAAACCAGTGCCAAGGTTCTAAAATAAATTCCATACATCTACTCTTATATAAGGGTGAATTGATATAGATGAACCAGTATCTATATCAATGTAGCAGATGTATAACTCAATGAATATAAAAAAAATCGTTGAATTATATTTTCGCTTTTGGTGCTGGTTTAAAGGCCGCAGGGGACTGTTTAAAGTTATCGATCGCCTTAATAATGCTATTCACTTTGAGCTGTGCGGCTTTTTCACCTTCTAAAATCGTCGCATTGCTCGACTTCAAATCGAGTGTGCCGATATGTCCCACTTTAGGTTGAATCACGAAATTAGCATTTTTCAGTTCTTCATTAATACTTTGTTGTCCCATGATGTTAATGGTTTGATCGAGTAAACCAAACATGCTTACGGCTTTGCTACCGTCAGGACGCGCAGAAATATCAACAGCAATCACGATATCTGCACCCATATCACGTGCCGTTTTCACTGGAATCGGGCTGACTAAACCCCCATCGACATATTTAACCCCTGCAATAGTCGCAGGTACAAATACATTTGGAATGCTGCACGATGCACGCACTGCTTGGCCAGCATTGCCGCGGTTAAATTCAGTTTTGCTGCCATTATCTAAACGGGTGGCTACAGCAGCAAAGCGTTTTGGAAACTGTTCAATTGGTTTATTGCCGACGTTTTTATTGACAAAGTCTTGCAGTTTTTGCCCTTGAATAATGCCTTGGCTATTTAAGGTTAAGTCACGAATATCGGACTCTTTAAAGTTTAAGGCCAATTGCTGCATTTGATAAGGCGTTTTACCGCTGGCGTACAAGCTACCGACAAAACTACCCGCACTGGTCCCAGTCACAATTTTAGGTTTAATACCGTGCGATTCAAGCACTTTAAGCACGCCAATATGAGCAAAACCTTTGGCACCGCCACCACCGAGCGCAATCGCGATCACCGGTTCACGTGCTTTGGCTGGTGTAGGTGTCGTGGTTGCAGGCGTTTTGGTTGCAGAATCACAGCCAGTGAGTGCTAATACGAAGAGGCTAGGAATCAGGTAATGCAAAAGTTTCATGGGTGAAATCTGATGGTTAAATATACAAAGTGCACATCACATCAAAAAAATAGCCATTTGACTAGGGCTTTTTCCAGTGCTTTTGTAACGGCAAGGCCAACCATTCGGGATTTTTCGGGGAAAACTTCCCGTCATATATCTTCAAAATTTTTTCGAGATCAGTTTCAAAATCTCCACTCGGTTCAAAAACACCCAAGCAATGAATGGTTTTCTTTGCATAATCAAAGCTAAACATCACAATAGGTATCTGTGCTTCATAGGCAATATAGTAAAAACCACTACGGATTTTATCGGCTTTTTTTCGTGTTCCCTCAGGTGCCATTCCAATCCAAATTTGATCTGTCGCTTGGACAATCTCAGCAATTTCACGCGTCAGTCCATGTGGATTTTCACGCTGCACAGGAATCACGCCGACCCAATCCAAAAGTGGTTTTAAGGGGGTATCAAATAGGGTGTTTTTACCAAAAATGGTGATTTTTATCCCAATTCCAAGCAAGGCGAGAAAACCATGCCATGCATCTATATTAGAAGTATGCGGAGAAATGATTGCCACAGCTTTGGCAAGGTTGGGAAATTCGCCGTCAAATTTCCATCCTTGTGTCAAGAAAAGTTTTTTAAATATTGCGCGGCTCAGAGTGGAACCGCGTGATGGAACTTGATCGGGCAAAACTGGAAATAATTGAGTCTTTTGATTCATTGCATATTCTTATATAAGTGAAATCCATTTTTGATGTGATGCACATTTAAAAGTACGGCATAAGCATTGACCTTATCTTAGGTTGATGATTTTTTTAGATCATTGGCAAAATAGCCGTATTTTGACTACTCTAAATGTAACTTAAGCGCATTCAACATTTAGGAACTTATGATCCAGCTTCGTCAGCTCTATCTTTTACTGTTTTCCTTATATTGGGCGCAAGGGTTACCTGTCGGTTTTATGACGCATGCTTTACCAGTGATTTTAAGAGCGCAAGGTGTATCTTTGGCGCATATTGGTGGCTTTGGATTACTCATGCTGCCATGGTCGATCAAAGTTTTCTGGGCACCGTGGATTGATCGGCATGGTTCAAGGTCCAAAGGGCACTATCGGAGTTGGATTATTCCAATGCAGTTATTGTCCGTGGTGGTCTTGGTCTTCCTGTCTTTTTTGCCGATCCAAAGCTTGAATGAACCAATGTATTTGCTGCTGTTTTTTGTGGCTTTACTCAGTATGAATTTGGTTGGTGCGACTCAAGATGTCGCAACCGATGGCTTGGCCGTCAATATTTTAAAAACTGACCAACAGCACTGGGGCAATACCTTTCAGGTGATTGGTTCCAGACTCGGCTTTATTGTCGGTGGTGGTGCTGTACTTTGGGCCTTGGATTGGTTGGATTGGCAAGCCACCTTTCTGTTTTTAGCGGCATTGGTGTTCATCAATACCATCCCTATTTTTCTCTATCGAGAACCTTCAAAGCCACAGCTCAATATAAAATCCTCTCAAGAGCATGATAACAACCATAAACATACTTCAGGCTTGTTCTACGCCATTCGCCAGTATTTGAAGTATTTTACCCAAACTAAAACCCTCACACTGTGGCTGATGATCTTATTGAGTTTTAAGCTTGCAGATGGTCTAGCAGGACCCTTACTTAAGCCGCTGATGGTCGATTTAGGATTGAGTTTTAGTCAAATCGGTCTATATGTCACCATGCTAGGTGCAGTGGCTGCTTTAATTGGGGCGGGGCTTGCAGGTCTTAGCTTGAAGTATATTTCTCGGGCGCAGGCATTGGTTTTCTATTCGGTATTGAAAATATTCAGCTTATTAGCCTATGCATGGCTGGCTTTGCAGTTCGAGGCTAAACGGCCAGTCCATGAATGTCTGATCTATGGCATTAATGCTGCCGAAGACATGATTTCAGCCATGCTGCTCGTGATCATGCTGACTTTGGTGATGCAATATAGTCGTAAAGCATTTGCAGCAACGGACTTTACATTTCAGGTTGCCATTATGGCGACGGTGAGTGGGGGGCTGTATAGCATCAGTGGCATAGTGGCCGATCAGTTGGGTTATAGCAATTATTTATTTTGGATCACAGGTTTGGCTGCATTGAGCTTAGTCCCGATTCTATTTTGGGGAAAAGCATCAAAAAATGACCAAAATCACTTCTAAATCATAATTTTGGTTGTTTTTCATCAGCTAAAGCACTAAAAGAGCAATGCAAATATTATTTTAATAATTTTGTAATATGTTTCGCGTGTGTAATATCTGTTACAAAATAATTTAAGGAAAATTTTTGATGAAAACTAAGTTAGCAGCGGCTATCACATTGAGCCTTTTGGCTGGGTCAACCTTTGCAGTACCAACCTTCTATGGTGAAATTGATGCGTCTGTTGATTATTTACCTGAAGATAATAAAACGGGTGTTTCAGACAAAGATGTGGTTGAAATCAGTTCAAACAGTTCTTTCTTGGGTTTAAAGGGTGATGAAAAACTAACTGACCGTTTAAGCGCAGTTTATGCAATTGAATGGGCATTTAACTCAGACGGCGAAGGCGATGACTGGTCTAAGCGTAACCGCTTCGTTGGTTTGAAAGACGCGAAACTTGGTACATTGAAAGTCGGTGCACACGATACACCATTAAAACAATTGTCTAGTCCGGTTGATACATTCAACAACTACGTGGGTAACCGTGCTGATGTTACAGGCATCATGACGGGTGAAAACCGTGTAGATAACGTTGTTGTCTATGAATCACCAGCATTTAAAATTGCTGAAGGTGCAATTAAAGTTAATGCATTGCTTGCTACAGGTGAATCTTCAGGAATCAAGAGCGACAAAGGTGTAGTAAAAACTGCAGGTCGTGGTCTTGGCGATGCTTGGTCGGCGTCTGTTGTCTATGACAGCCCCGTTGTTGTCGCAGGTTTAGCCTATGACAAAGCCATTCCATCGAACTTTGGTGGCGTAGGGACGCTAAATAGTGGTACATATACCGTGAATGATAAAGTTGTTTCAAATTCTGAAATAACTGGAACCAAAGTATTTGCTGCTGCAAATACAATTCGTGCGATTGGTCGCGTAAATCTTGAGGGCGGTTTGGCACTCAAAGCACTGTATCAAACATCAGAGGTTGAGGCTGCTAAAGGTAATGATGTTGCAGCAGCAAATATTGATGATGCTCAAGGTTGGTTAGTCGGCGCAGAATACAATCTACCTTCTGCAAAAGCTTGGACAGTAAAAGCACAATATAGTCAAAATACCACGACTTATAAAGCAGGTGAGGATTACGAAGCTCAGCAATTCATTGCAGGTGCGGATTATGCATTTAGCAAACAAGTGAAAGCTTATGGTTATGCAGGTTACTTAGCACTTGAAAAAGGTTCGAATGAAAGTGAACAACCTGTTCTAGGTACAGGTCTAGAATTTAAATTCTAAAACTTTGATTTAAGTTGTTCAAAAGGCGATGTTTTACATCGCCTTTTTTGATTTTTCTTGCTTTGTTTTGATCAGTTTTAAGTGATTTTTAAGTTTGAATTTTTAGATTAGGGCATCAAAGATCAATAATTGATGCCAATATGCTTCAGGTCATAGCTAAAATACAGCAAAAAATTCCAAGACTTAGTTTAAGTCAATTTAACCTCGTGCTTGCCTTATGGCTTGGGGTGGTTTTGAACCTCGCGTTTTATCAGCAAATCCAGCAGCTCACACCTTATACGGGATTGAAGGCCGGACTATTTTTAGCGGCAACCGTACTGGTGGTAGTGGCACTTTATAATGTGCTGATGCAACTCCTGCAATGGCGATGGAACTCAAAACTTTTGGCGAGTGTTTTGCTTATCATTGGTGGCTTGAGTGCTTATTTCGTCAATAGTTTAGGCGTGACCATTACATCTGACCAAGTGCAGAACATGATGCAAACAGATGTAAAGGAAGTGCAGGATTTAATCTCGCCACAATTTTTTATCTGGGTCTTTGGACTGGTTATTTTGCCAGTGCTATTGATCTGGCTTTTGCCACTGCATAAAGAAGCCCTAAGCACGGTCGTAGCCAAAAAGGGGCTACATATAGTGCTATCGCTCATCCTTTTGGGTGCTTTGCTGTTTGTTTATTTTGTCGATTATGCTGCGATCTTTCGTGAGCATCGTGACTTAAAAGGCATGCTCTCACCACAAAACAGTATCGCTTCGACATTTTCCTATTATCACAAAAAAGCACCGAAACAGAATTTGCCATTGCTGAACTATGGTGAAGATGCACATATGGTTGAAAACGTAAGCGCCAAAAGCTTACCAAAATTGATGGTCTTAGTGGTTGGTGAAACTGCGCGCGCGGAAAGTTTTTCACTCAATGGTTATGCTAAAAATACCAATCCTGAACTCAGTCAGCAAAATATTATCAATTTTAGCCAAGTCAGCTCATGTGGCACCGCAACCGCTGTGTCTGTTCCTTGTATGTTCTCGGGTATGCCGAGAACCGAATATGATGAACAGCTTGCAAGTCATCGCGAAGGTTTACTCGATATTGCACAGCGTGCAGGCTATAAGGTGACGTGGCTAGATAATAATTCAGGCTGTAAGGGCACATGCACACGTGTTGAAAAATATGAATTTCCTGAAGCGCTGAAGAAAAAGTGGTGTGATGCCGATGGCGAATGTCATGATGAAATCTTAGTGGATGGTTTGAAGGCATATTTGGCTTCGATCCCCAAAGCAGATCCAACTCCCCGTTTGATTGTATTACACCAAATGGGCAGTCATGGCCCTGCTTATTTCAAACGAAGTACCGCAGCGTTTCAAAAATTTAAGCCAACCTGTAATAGCAATGCCATACAGGGATGTAGCTCTATAGAATTAATAAATAGTTATGACAACAGTATTATCTATACCGACCATGTGCTGAGTGAATTGATTAACACCTTAAAAGTGACTGACCACTATCAAACAGGACTGTGGTATTTGTCCGATCATGGCGAGTCGACAGGTGAGCATGGTTTGTATTTACACGGTTCTCCATACGCAATTGCACCGTCACAGCAAACCCATGTACCGATGTTGATGTGGTTTTCACCGGCGTGGCAAAAAAATAATTCAGCGCAATATACTTGTTTAATGGCACAAAAAAGCCAAAAATTAAGTCAGGATAATCTATTTCCATCGCTATTGAGTTTGCTCGATGTGCAGACTCAAGTGATTGATGAAAAAAACAATATGTTGCAACAATGTACTTCAGTACAGCGCAGGACTTAAGCCATGCACAAAATACTTATTATTGAAGATGATTTCATGATTGCCGAATCGACTAAAACCTTGTTGAACTATCAACAGTTTGAAGTCGAGTGGGTGAATAATGGTATCGATGGCTTAAAGCTCATAATGCAAGGGGGGATTGATATCGTCTTACTAGATCTGGGTTTGCCGATGATGGATGGTATGCAAGTCCTGAAACAAATTCGTCAAATGCAGCCTAAATTGCCAGTGTTAATCATCTCGGCACGTGATCAATTACAAAATCGTGTAGATGGTTTAAACCATGGGGCAGATGACTATCTGATTAAGCCTTATGAGTTTGATGAATTACTTGCACGGATTCATGCGCTCCTTCGACGCACAGGGCTGAGTTCAGTCGAAGCACCACAGAAAATTTTAAAACATGGTGAATTGATTTTAGATATTGAGCAGCATCTTGCACGCTATAAGGGGCAATATGTCGAATTATCTAACCGTGAATGGGCCATATTGATTCCACTGGTGACGCATCCGAATAAGATTTTTTCGAAAGCCAATTTAGAAGATAAGCTTTATGATTTTGATAGTGATATCAGCAGTAATACTATTGAAGTGTATGTGCATCATCTTAGAACAAAATTAGACAAAGATTTTATTCGCACCATTCGTGGTTTAGGTTATCGACTCGGTTAAGGCAAAGGAATTATCAACCATGCAACAGCCTTATTCTCTGAAAAAGAGACTAATTATTTATGTGTCTGTTTTCAGTATGCTTTTGGGCTGTCTTTTGGTGTTTTCAGCTTATCGAATTGCACTTGAAGAAATTAATGAAATTTTAGATGCGCAAATGCAAAATTTGGCGGAACGTGTTGCAGAGCATGATCCGCAGCCCATTCGCAGTGAATTTGATCAACATAAGCGTTATCACGAAGAAGATTTATTTGTTGATGTGTGGACTTATCAGTCCAATGCACATCAAACTCATCAATTAAAATTATTGGTCGCGCCTCAGCCCAAAGCCGGTTTTTATACACACAGTACCCAACAGGATGAGTGGCATACCTATATTTTGCCACTCGCAGATCGGCAAATTCAGGTCAGTCAGCAAGAGTCGGTTCGGCAGCATCTTGCAGCAGAATTGGCTAGTAGCATGTTTATTCCCTATTTGGTTTTTATACCTTTTGCATTAATCGCTTTGGGATGGTTGATTCAACGCAGTTTAAACCCACTGGAAAAATTTAAAAAAGAACTGGCAAAACGGGATGCCTTTGAACTTTCTCCAATCTCTCAAATGCCATATCCAGAGGAAATTGCACCGACTATCATTGAAATGAACCAGTTGTTTGAACGAATTTCGTTGTCGCAGCAGGAACAACGCCAGTTTATTGCCGACGCAGCGCATGAGTTACGGACCCCAATTACCGCACTGAATTTGCAAATGCAGATTTTGCTACAAAAATTTCCACAAGATGACGCTCTACAAAATTTGAGTAAAGGTTTAATTCGTATTCAGCATTTGGTCAGTCAATTATTGAGTTTGGCAAAACAAGATGCCTCGGTCTTTGAACTTGAGCGCAAACAACATTTTGATCTCAAGCAAGTCGCAACCAATTGCGTGGAGCAACTGGTGCATTTGGCCATGCAAAAAGATATTGACCTTGGCATGGAGCAACAACAAAGCATTGCCTTATATAGTCTTGAGCCAACGGTACATTCAATCATTTTTAATTTGATTGATAATGCCATTAAATATACCCCTGCACAGGGCATGATTAATGTCTCCGTCTTTGAACATGCGGGGCAGGCGGTTGTAAAGGTTGAAGATAGTGGGCCTGGCATCGACCCAGCTTTATATGAGCAAATTCGAAAACGCTTTTATCGAATTTATAATCATGAAGAAATTGGAAGTGGTTTAGGGCTAGCGATCGTGGATAAAGCCGCAAAACATATCGGTGCGGAATTGGAGTTTTCTCAAAGTGAAACACTAGGTGGTCTGAAAGTGAGTTTACAGATCCCATTCAGTGAATCATGAGTGACTCAATCATTTTCGGATCAAGCTCAATTTAGATACTTAAAGATTAGATCCATGTAAATGCTTTGCTGTTTTGCTGCGTAGTTGATGTAGTGAGATGGCGAGAAAACAACACATACATGACACAATTAAATGCCCAAATGATCCATGCTGTCCAAAGGTTATGACTCAGAAAATGCGCACCCCGCATCATTTGCGCCCAGCCAAAAGCAAATCCTAAAATCAGCCCAGCAGATAAAAAGAAGTAAGCACGGGCAGGTCGATGTATTCGATAAACAAAATATCCCGTAATTAGGGCAAAACCAGTCGCAGCATGGCCACCGGGGAAGCAGTGTCCTTGGCGTGCTGAAAAATCCCAAGAAAAGCCTTGGGCTGTGGCGACGGTCATATTCCAAGGGCAGGCATGCGCAGATTGTGATTTGAGCAAACCAATAATTGCCGTGCTGAGTAGAGCCACTACGATAAAATAACCGAATTCAAACTTGCGTGCTTTCAGATGAGGATATTTAAAACTGCATATCCATGCTGCGATATAGAGAACATAAACGCCTATGACGATATTCTTGATATAGCGATGGTTCAGCACAGCAAGTGCCCAATCATTACGATGAGGAAAACTACCATGTAGGTCGACCCAAGGCTGAATAAAAGCTTGGTCGAGCGAACCACCGACGGGGAAAACATAAAGGAGGCCAACCAAACTGAGTGTGAGCAGCAGCGCTTGTCGTAATAAAAAGGAACGGTTCGAGAGCATAAGTCGTGTGATGTGCTGAAATTATTTTGTTTGAATGCTGCTATTTGAAACCACAAAACTTAAATCAGACTTAATCGGCTATTTGAACTGTATTGATATCGATAGTGAAGAAGGTGCATAAAGCAAAACGGGCATTGTGTTAAAGTTTTTGAAAACTCAGTAATAAAGATTTATGAGCATACGTGCAGTCCTTTTTGATTTAGATAATACTTTGACTCATCGAGATCACAGCGTTCAGGCCTATACGCAGTATTTAGCCGAGTCTTATCAGTCGACGCTGGTGGAGGTAGACCTTGTACAGATTAAACGTATTATTAATCGTATAGATAATGGGGGATATCCGAAAAAAGAACTCCTTACTCATCCGAGTATTGGGGCATCTGTCGCTTATGCTCTACAAACGGAGCTGGATTGGATACATCAACCCGATTTTGATGAACTCACACAATTTTGGTTTCAGCACTTTGGTCAGTTTGCCGTGGCGATGCCTGGGGCTTTGACCTTGCTGCAGCAACTAAAACAACAGCAGTATAAATTGGCTGTGGTGTCAAATGGAGGACATGCCACGCGACTGAACATATTAAATGGACTGGGATTTGCATCGTATTTTGATCAGATCATCAGCTCGGAAAGTGCAGGGATCAGTAAGCCCAAAGTTGAAATATTTCAGCACAGTTGTCGTGCGTTGGGCGTGACGGAAATCGAGTGTTTATTTATTGGTGATCATCCTGTCAATGATATTTATGGTGCGAGCCAAGCAGGGATGTCTGCCGTTTTATTAGAAGGCTTTCATGCTTTAAGTGCAGAACAACAGCACAGCATTCCGAATAAAATTCAGCATTTGGATCAGGTCTTAAATTTTCTGAAATAAGGATTTCTAAAAATAGAGCTTTGAGTGCATTTCAGGGTTAAAAAAGCGGCTTTAAAAGCCGCTTTAGATTGTGTTGTTTAGAACATGTTTTCTTCAGAGTTTGCCGAAATGCGGTGAATACTTAAGTCTGCACCACGGAATTCTTCTTCTTGATCTAGGCGAATGCCCATCGTTACTTTGAGTAGACCATAAATGATGAATCCACCAGCCAATGCAATCACGATCGCGAGCAGCGTACCGATACATTGAGAGATCATTGAAATACCGCCTAAACCGCCCAACCATTTTTGTCCAAATACACCCACTGCAATACCACCGAAAGCACCACAAACACCGTGTAGTGGCCATACGCCAAGTACATCATCGACTTTGAGTTTGTTTTGAGTGTATGTAAATAGTTTGACAAAGATCAGACCTGCGATAGCGCCGATAATCAACGCACCGACAGGATGAACTACATCTGAGCCTGCACAGATTGCAACCAAACCTGCTAAGGGACCATTATGTAAGAAACCGGGGTCATTTTTACCCATAAAGTTTGCTGCAAGCGTGCCACCCACCATTGCCATGAGAGAGTTAATCGCAACCAGTCCTGAAATGGCATCCAAACGTTGTGCACTCATCACGTTAAAGCCAAACCAACCGACGATTAAAATCCAAGAACCTAAGGCAAGGAATGGAATACTTGAAGGCGGGTGCGCGCTGATACGACCGTCTTTTTTATAGCGTCCATGACGTGCGCCAAGTAAAAGTACTGCAGCTAAAGCGATCCAACCGCCCATGGCATGTACCACGACCGAACCTGCAAAGTCATGAAAGGCTGCGCCAAATGTGCGTTCTAACCATGCTTGTAGCCCAAAATTACCATTCCACGCCATGCCTTCAAAAAATGGATAGACCAAAGCGACCAATAATAATGTGGCAATCGCTTGAGTCCGCATTTTTGCACGTTCAGCAATACCACCCGAAATAATCGCTGGAATGGCTGCGGCAAATGTCAGCAGGAAGAAACAACGCATTAAGTTGTAGCCATGATCGGCTGCTAAAGTGTCCCCAATATGGAAAAAGTGCTGACCATAAGAGATGTAATAACCCACAAAAAAGTATGCAATTGCGGAAATAGAAAAGTCAGTCAAAATTTTACTCAGCGCATTGACCTGATTTTTATGTCGTACTGTACCTAATTCTAAAAATGCAAAGCCAGCATGCATGGCAAGAACCAAGACTGCACCAAGAAGGAGAAAGAGGAGATCTATATTTTGCATAAGGTGTTCCAGTTTAGTGCGCTAGTTCACGAAAAGAAGTTCAGTATATCGAGCGGAATAATTTCGAAAAGAGGAGTGAGAGAGGGAAATTTTGATTAAAAAAACTAAAAAATGTAGAAGACTCGATATAAAGCAAAGGCTTGCAAGAGTGTAATAATAATGCACCAAAGTGGTGCAATTGTGTTTTGCAATGAGAAAATTAAATGAATGATTATTAAGTGAAAAACTATGTTTTTTGAATCTGTTTAAAAAATGAAAAACAAATAGCGCCATTTCTGAGTTAATTCAGGGCAGCCCATTATTTTGTATTTTTATCTGAATGATAGATGTTAGTGCGAGAATGAAACTGAAAATTGACGAATGATACATTTTTGGTAGTCTGTCTGAGCATCTTGGGGTAATTAAAACTTGAAATCTGTATGTCTTGCCTGAACTGAATTAATGCACAGATATTAACCAATGAAATCTCTGCTGCTGCACTTTTAGATGGCGAAAAACATTCAAGGGGTGAATCTGTGGTGATGGTCGTTGGATCTAACTGTATTTGATGACGTGTTTAATTGAAGCGGCACAGGAGTTTTAAGTTTAAGCGTTGAATGCTTAAGCTAAACGCTGTGTATTAATCGCTTCAGCCCAGTCACAACATCCGCAGCGCGGGCAGGTATCCTGAGCACCGTAAATGTACATGGTTTTGCCACAGTGCGTACAGGCATACAGCTGATGCATTTTGATATCGCGAACCGCTTTATAGGGTTTCGGAAATAGTGGCAGTCCCTAACGCACTTGTTCAGGTGGATAAAACAAAATACTAAATTTTCCATCACTTTCTAATAAACCAACTCGAACTTGTCCAAGATGCTCCACATTTTGCTGACGCATTTCAGAGAAGAATTCATCATGTGACATTTTACCTTGTTTAATCTTTTCTAAAACCAATTCACCATCTTCAACAATGTAGAGGGCTTTGCCTTCAATTAAATCTTCAAAGGGTTGGTATTTCATCATGAGCCAAGTGATTACGCGGTATAAACCAATCACCACTGTCATCACAATGAGAGTTTGCAGGAGGGGGAGCTCCTCTTCAAACATTGGGTCGCCTGCAATAGAACCCAAAGCAAGGAGGATAGCAACTTCAAAGATGGATAACTGACGTACGCCGCGTTTGCCTGTTAGGCGTAAGAATACGATGATTAAAACGAACATAATGACGCTACGCAAAATCACTTCGGCAGCAAAAGTCCATGTGGTGTCATGGATGAATATTTGGGCTAAATCCATGTCTCATCCTTTTTTATCGTTATATGTTTTAACTTAGCAAAGCGCTAGGCGATAAAGCAGCTCAATTGTGTTAATTTTTAAGCATTATTTGAAAATGGATTTCATGCTAACGGTATTGTATGCATGAGATATTTGATGAAAAAAGTGCTTTAAAATAGCCATAAAAAAAGCACCGACGAATCGATGCTTTTGATGTGGTCTGGCAATTTTTAAAGATGCTCAGTTATTTAATATGTTCTGCAATATCCGTAAAGATTACACCTAAACCATGTGCGCCAGCATCTGGATAGCCAAGACTACGGTCGCCTACAGTTCCCGCACGTCCCATACGCGCTACGATCTCTTTGGTATTTTCAGCGCCTTGAACCGCCGCTTTTGCACCAAGTACAAAGTTTTCTTTAAAGGATTTATCGGTATGGGCAGACCAAGAATCTGCGCATGGTACAAGTGCATCAATCAGGGTTTTATCACCCACCACTGCGCCACGTCCAAATGAACGCTCACCTGTAGTTTGAATGCCTTTGACCGCTGCTTGCAGCATCTCGGCAAAATCAGCGACAGTTAAAACTGATTTGCCTTGAATTGATTTCGCTGCCGCACGGAATGCTGAACCCCAGATTGGGCCAGACGCGCCACCACAATGTTCCATAATGATCATTGAGCAGTTCAGCATGAATTTATCCATCTGCTGAGCTTGGATCAGACTTTGCCATTCGCGTTTTAATTGCTTGAAGCCTTTCGCCACGCTCATACCGAAGTCGCCGTCACCTGCATGGGCATCCAATTCACAGAATGGCACTTCATTTCTAATGATACAGGCAGACATGACATCGACCACATAGCGCATGTTTTCGATGGTGAATTGCTCATTGCTGATCACCGCATGTTCAGGTTGCGTTTCAACTTGGGTGTTCACCACTGCTTCGGTTGTAGCATCTTTGGTTGCGAAAGTTAAAGGCTGTGCTACTGAACCATCCATTTTAAATGCTGGGGTGTTTGCTGCTGCATCGAGGTAAGTTTTCAATTCATCATCGACAGCAAGCAAGGACACAGATGCACCATTCATGTCGATACTGGTCATATAGTTGCCGACAAATGTGCGGTAAATTTTGATGCCTTTACGTGCGAGGTGTTCGCATACGTCATGGTTAAAGACGTACAACTCTTGCAGCGGTGTACTACCAAAGCCATTGACCAAGATTACAACTTCTTTCATGTCTGGGCGGTCAAGGAACAGGTCATCCACGATGCGCTGTGCCATTTTTTTGGATGGCAAGATTTTTTCACGGCGGATGCCTGGTTCACCGTGAATGCCAACGCCATATTCCATTTCGTCATCAGCCAAAGTAAACGTTGGCGTGCCTTTGGCTGGAACAGTACATGAGCTATAAGCAAAACCAAGGCTAATGACGTTGTCCGCAGCTTTTTGAGCAATCGCTTTTACGTCTGCAAGTTCTAAGCCTTTTGATGCTGCTGCGCCTGCAATTTTATGTACAAATACTGTGCCTGCAACACCACGACGACCGACTGTATATAGGCTGTCTTTAACCGCAATGTCATCTGCCACTTTTACATAGTCAACTTTAATGCCGTCTTCAGTTGCAAGGGCTGCGCCATTCTGGAAATTCATCATATCGCCAGAATAGTTTTTGATGATCATCAGCACGCCTTTGTCAGTTGCGACTTGCTGTAAGGCTTTATAAACCTGAATTTGCGACGGAGATGCAAATACGTCGCCGCACACAGCAGCGTCTAACATGCCTGTGCCTACAAAGCCTGCATGGGCAGGTTCGTGACCGCTACCACCACCACTGATAAGTGCCACGTTATTGTGTTTTTCTTTACGTGAAATGATTTTGTGTGACTCGTTAAATGCGAGTTCAGGATGCGCAAGAACGAAGCCTTTGCACATTTCAATTACGATGTTTTCTGCACCGTTCATGAGTTTTTTCATGGATGTACCAATCTGTACTTATAGGGGAGAGTTCTAAGTTTTAATTATTCAGGAATTTGAAGTTTTTTGCTGATTAAATAATGTAAAAACGGATGGTTTGGAAAGTATAGATTGAGCTTTTGAAACTTTACCTCTCCCTAACCCTTACTTTCATTTTGTTTTAAATCAATGCGTAAAGGTTATTATAGGGGTAATATCCATTAATAAATTCATAAAGTTTTTAATTCACAATGAAAGCTTCCTCTCACTCTGGGATGAGACGCATTGCTTAGCAAGGGGGAGGAGGAATGGGTAGGTGCTAGGACAGATTGATGAGTGATCTTTTAGCGTTTTTTGAAATTTCCTATAAAGGAATCCCAATACATCTGATTTAGTGAGATTCTCATTCTTTAAGACATGTCTATTGTTTTACTAGGATAGATTATTTTTTAATTAAGTTTTTGTTGAAATGGATATCAGTCAAAAAATAATAACCAAATCTATCTGAATAATTTTCTGCATAGGTTAAACAAACTGATTGTGGTGGATTTTCCAAATATTCAAAATGGCTTCCAGTCATAGAAATTTGATCTGATTCAGGGAAACTAAGATTTTTACCATCTAACATTGTGAAATGGAAAATAATTTGTTGCCATGAGTTGCGATGACTTCCTCGCAGAATTGTTGAATGACCTGTATATGTGCCGCATTTTTTGACTTTATGGTTTGATTGCATGGCATCATTAATTTTTTGCGTACGAAAATGATCAATAATAAGTGATCCCATGTGTGCAAAGCATGACATAAAAATGATAATCCAGATTAGTGAATGTGTGTATTTCCATACAAAAACGGATCCTATTAAACACACAATACCAAAGCTTATTTCCATAATCATTTCGAGCCACCAACTATTCACAAAATTAAAAAAAGTTCATTTTATTTTTAAAGGCTAAAGGTAGGGGGCTATTATTCTAACTGATTTAATTGCTTGATTCTCTGGTCAATAAGATCAGCATTGCATGATAGATTGATTAACTTAGATCCTGCACCTTGTACACTGCTAGATAGATAAGATACGAGTTCATCACAATGACTATTTTTATATAACAACCAATTCTTTTGAGAGGTTTCTAAAATTTTCTTACCTTCCTCATCCATAGTGTTATAAAGCTTTTGATAAGTTTGGTTGAGCTTGGTTTTATTAGATTTTAATTCTTTTTCATAACAGGCAATTTCATCATAAACATTACTAGCTTTACATTTTGCAAAAGCAAAAGATGAAATAAAAGGTAAAACTAAAAGTAAGAATATTTTTTTCATTTTATAAAATTCGTTTATGTGTTTTTAAGATTTTTGATTATAAATAAAAAAACCCCTCATTCGAGGGGATTTTTTCAAACTAATTATTGAACCGAATCATCCAAATTCGGTGCTAACCAACGCTTCGCCTCATCTAACGTCCAGCCTTTACGTTTTGCATAATCCTCAAGCTGATCGCCTGCGATTTTACCTACGTTAAAGTATTGGCTTTCAGGGTTTGCATAATAGAAACCGCTGACAGATGAAGGCGGCCACATTGCAAAGCTAGTGGTCAATTGCGTACCAATCTTGTCAGTAGAACCTAACCAGTCAAACAACGGCGCTTTTTCAGAATGCTCAGGGCAAGCAGGGTAGCCCGGTGCAGGACGGATGCCCACATACTTCTCTTTAATCAATTCTTCATTGCTTAAGGTTTCAGACGCTTGGTTGCCCCAGAACTCTTTACGAATGCGCTCATGTAAATGTTCCGCAAAAGCTTCAGCAAAACGGTCACCTAAAGATTGCGCTAAAATAGCAGAGTAGTCATCGCCTTTGGCTTTGTACTCATTCGCCATTTCTTCTGCACCAAAGATCGATACAGTGAAACCGCCCAAGTAGTCTTCTGCGACACCTTTAGGCGCAATAAAGTCCGCTAATGACAAGTTTGGTTTACCTGTCACTTTATCAGACTGTTGACGAATGTGATGGAAGGTATGCGTAACCGATTGACCATCTTCGCTATACACTTCAACCGAATCCGCTGCAGAACGGTTAGCAGGGTAAATACCAAACACAGCACGAGCATCAAAACGTTTGTTGTCGATGATGTCTTTTAGCATGGTCTGTGCTTGTTCATACAAGTCAGTTGCTGCTTCACCTACAACTTCATCCGTTAAGATAGCAGGGAATTTACCTGCCAAACTCCAAGAAATGAAGAACGGTGTCCAGTCAAAGTATTCAACCAAAGTTTCCAATGGATAATTGGTCAGCGTTTGCGTACCAATAAAGTTTGGCTTCGCAGGCGCATTGGCAGCAAAGTCAATTTTTAAGCCATTTTCAACCGATTCAGCATACGTCAGTTTCGCTGCTTTCGGCTGTTTGTTAGCAATACGCTCACGGACTTTTTCATATTCAGCACGGGTTTCTGCTACAAACTTTGGCTTCATTTCCTTAGAAAGTAAAGTTGTTGCTACACCCACCGCACGAGATGCATCGGCAACATAAATGACTGCATCGTTTGAATATTGTGGATCAATTTTCACTGCCGTATGCGCTTTAGAAGTGGTTGCACCGCCAATCATCAATGGAATATTAAAGCCTTTGCGCTGCATTTCTTTCGCAACAAAAACCATTTCATCCAAAGACGGAGTGATTAGCCCAGATAGACCAATAATGTCGACTTTCTCATCAATGGCAGTTTGCAGAATCTTCTCGCAAGGTACCATCACGCCAAGGTCGATGATGTCATAACCATTACACCCAAGTACTACGCCCACGATATTTTTACCAATGTCATGTACGTCACCTTTCACGGTTGCCATCAGGACTTTACCCTTAGATTGGCCAGCTGTTTTTTCCGCTTCAATGAACGGATTCAGCCAAGCTACAGCCTGTTTCATGACACGTGCAGATTTCACCACTTGCGGCAGGAACATTTTGCCTGAACCGAACAAATCACCTACCACATTCATGCCGTCCATGAGCGGACCTTCAATCACATCGAGTGGACGTTTAGCTTTCAGGCGTGCTTCTTCAGTATCTTCATCGATGAACGTTGTGATGCCTTTAACCAAAGCGTGTTCAAGACGTTTTTCAACTGGAAGTTCACGCCATTCCAAGTTTTCAACTTGTTTTTGTGCAGCGCCTTGACCACGGTATTTTTCAGCAACTTCAAGCAGCTTTTCTGTTGCTTCTTGATGGCTTTCACCTTGGTTTTGGTTCAAGATCACATCTTCAACCGCAGCTTTCAGTTCAGCATCAATATCATCATAAATCGCCATTTGACCTGCGTTGACGATACCCATGGTCATGCCTTGCTGAATGGCATGGTATAAGAACACTGAGTGAATCGCTTCACGTACAGGCTCGTTACCGCGGAAAGAGAACGATACGTTCGACACACCGCCTGAAATCATCGCATGCGGCAAGTTTTGTTTAATCCAGCCTGTCGCTTCAATAAAGTCCACAGCATAGTTGTTGTGTTCTTCAATACCTGTTGCCACTGCAAACACGTTCGGGTCAAAAATGATGTCTTCAGCAGGGAAGCCCACTTCATTCACCAATACATCATAAGAACGTTTACAGATTTCTTTTTTACGTGCAGCAGTGTCGGCCTGACCATTTTCGTCAAAGGCCATGACAATCACGGCAGCGCCATACTGACGGCACAAACGCGCTTTATGCACAAACTCATCATAGCCTTCTTTGAGCGAGATCGAGTTAACAACCGCTTTACCTTGTACGCATTTTAAGCCCGCTTCAATGATGTCCCATTTAGATGAGTCAATCATGATTGGCACACGTGAAATTTCAGGCTCAGATGCTACAAGATTCAGGAAGTGCACCATTGCGCCTTCTGAATCCAGCATGCCTTCATCCATGTTGATGTCGATAATCTGCGCGCCAGCTTCTACTTGCTGCTGTGCAACATCTAAAGCTTCGGCAAAGTTTTCTTCACGGATTAAACGTAGGAATTTTTTAGAACCTGTCACGTTGGTACGTTCACCGACGTTTACAAACAGCGAATCTTCTGTAATGTTGAACGGCTCTAAACCGCTTAAACGGCAAGCGGGTTTGGTTTCTGGCACTTGGCGCGGCGCAATGTCTTTTACGGCATTGGCAATAGCACGGATGTGATCCGGCGTTGTACCGCAGCAGCCGCCCGTGATGTTAATCAAGCCACTTTCTGCAAATTCTTTAATAAAGGCAGCGGTTTGTTCAGGGGTTTCATCATAACCGCCGAAGGCATTTGGTAAGCCAGCGTTCGGATGCGCCGAAACAAAAGTATCGGCAACGTCAGCAATGGTTTTTACATGCGGACGCATGGCATCTGCACCTAGGGCACAGTTAAAGCCAATCGACAATAAATCACCATGACGCACAGAGTTCCAGAACGCTTCAGCAGTTTGGCCAGTTAAAGTTCGGCCAGAGGCATCGGTAATCGTGCCTGAAATCATCAATGGCAATTCGTAGCCAATTTGGTTGAAGACTTCTTTCACTGCAAAAATGGCAGCTTTACAGTTTAAGGTATCGAATACAGTTTCAATGAGTAGAATATCCGCACCGCCTTCAATCAGGGCATGCGCAGCTTGAATATAGTTTTCTTTTAACTCATCAAAAGTAATGTTACGAAATGCGGGGTCATTTACATTTGGCGAGATCGAGCAAGTACGTGAAGTCGGGCCAAGCACACCTGCTACAAAACGCGGTTTTTCAGGCGTTGAGTATTTTTCACAAGCGGCTTTGGCAATACGCGCTGCTTCACGGTTGATCTCTGATACCAAATCTTCCATGTGGTAGTCAGACATTGAAACTTTTGTGCCGTTAAAGCTGTTGGTTTCAATAATGTCTGCACCAGCATCGAGATAGGCTTCATGAATGCCTTGGATAATTTGCGGCTGCGTCAACACCAATAGGTCATTATTGCCTTTGAGGTCAGATGCCCAATCTGCAAAACGCTCACCACGGTAGTCAGCTTCTTCGAGTTTATGACGCTGAATCATAGTGCCCATAGCACCGTCGATAATCAGAATCCGTTGAGCGAGTAGCTCTTTTAGGGTGGTAAGCGTGGACATTCAGACTTTCTCGAAAGGAACAAAACGTGAGTAATCTTAACAGATTAGTTAACTAAATTCTCTGATATGCTTTTTTGAATGATAGATATGTTTTATATGAAAATTTGATGTGTTTGATAGTTTTAGAACGCATTGTAGACTTATGTGGAGGGTAAATGCACTATGTAGTATGTGCAAATGTGGGGTATGATAAAGGCAAATAACTGATTTTAGGGGTTTAATGTTATGGCATCTTTATGTCTAAACATGATTGTTAAAAATGAAAGTCATATCATAGAAGAAACATTAGAAAATATTTGTAAAAACTTCGATTTAGATTACTGGGTAATTTCTGATACAGGTTCAACAGATAATACTATTGAAATTATAGAAAACTTCTTTAAATCTAAAAGTATTGCTGGTGAAATAAACCAAGAACCATGGCAAGACTTCGCTTATAACCGAAACAAAGCCTTAGAAGCTTGTGAGGGAAAAGCTGATTATGTACTTTTTTTTGATGCAGACGATTTAGTTGAAGGCCAATTATCATTACCTCCATTAACAGAAGATGCATATTATTTACAGTTTAAAGATGAACTAAGTGGTATTCATTATAATAGACGTTTAATCATTAAAAATGATAAAAAATATCAATGGAAAGGTGTAATTCACGAAGTTATTGATACTGAAGAGTACGTAAAAGAAATAACTATTTTAGGGGATTATGCAGTTCTTTCAAGAAGACTTGGAAGTCGAAATTTCGACTCTAAGAAAACTTTAAATGATGCATTAATTCTAGAAAATGCATTTATCAATGAAACAGATCTTAGATATAAAGCACGTTATGCATTTTACTGTGCTCAATCTTATAATGCCTATAGATTAAATGATGAAAGTTATATTGAAAAAGCTATAGAGTGGTATAAGAAAAGAACAGAGATTGTTATTCCTAATATTGATTTTGATGATGAAATTTATCTTTCTTATCAAAATTTAGGAATTATTTATGAAAATATTAATGATTTTGAAAGTGCGAAATACTATTTTAAGGAAGCTACCTATTTGGATCCAGATAGAGCTGAGTGTTGGTATTTTTTAGCAAGAATTAATCAGAGAAATTTTGATTTAAAAGAAGCGTATAGATGTTTGAAACAGTCTGTAGATTTGCCAATTCCAGAAGGGATACGACTATTTATTAATAAGCCAATTTATGATTTTTGGTGCTTATATGAATTATGTGTAACTTTGTGGAAACTTCGAAATCTTGATGAGTGTTATAGAGTTTTTAAAAAGCTTTTATCAAATTTACCTAGTGAATACCTAGTGACTTTGAATCAAGTTGTTAAATCATTACTTAAATTTATTCAAGAAGATTCTGAATATAATGTTAATAAAATTAAGGAAAATTTAACGAGATTAGGGTACCCAGAATTTTTAGATAATCTAAACGTACCCACACTATGTTTAAACATGATTGTAAAAAATGAAAAACATGTTGTTGAAGAGACTCTAAAGAATATTTGTAAGCATGTAGATTTGGATTATTGGGTGATTTCTGATACTGGTTCTACGGATAATACGATTCAAATCATTGAAGATTTCTTTGAAAAACAAGGTATTCCAGGTGAAATTTGTGAGCATCAATGGCAGGACTTTGCATACAATAGAAATAAAGCCTTAGAGGCATGTGCTGGAAAAGCCGACTTTGTTTTATTTTTTGATGCGGATGATTTGATCGAAGGGGATTTTGTCTTACCATTATTAGAGCATGATATTTATTATTTAAATTTTAAAGAAGAAGATGGTAGTCAAAAATTTACAAGATGCGGAATTGTAAAAAATAATCAAAAATGTCGATGGGAAGGTGTACTACATGAAGTAGTTAAGCCACTTGAAAAGGTAACAGATGCATATATTGATGGAGAATATTCTATACTTTCTATACATAAGGGAGCGCGTAATTTAGATCCTAAAAAAGGCTTAAATGATGCTCTAATTTTAGAAAAAGCATTTGAGCAAGAACAAGATGTTAAGCTGTTATCACGATACGCATTTTATTGTGCACAATCCTACCGTGGTATTATGCATGAAGATAAGAAGTACGTAGCTAAAGCTATAGAATGGTACGAGAAAAGATTAGGCTTTATTAATCCTAATTTGCAATATGATGATGAATTATATGTGAGTTATGAGTATTTAGGTTTGGTTTACTGGCATAAAAAAGATAAAGATAAGGCAGTTGAATGTTGGAAAAAAGGTGCTGAATTAGACCCAAATCGTGCTGAATGCTTGTACAGATTGTGTCATTATTTTCATAATAAGGGTGATTTGGATTTGGCTTATGAATATGCAAAGAATAGTATAAATATACCACTTCCTGGTGGGGTACGTATTTTTATTAATTCATCAATTTATACATTCTGGAGTTTATATGAATTTTGTATTATTTCTTATAAGTTGAAGAAAGTTGATGAATCCTATAGTGCATTTAAAAAAATGTTACCATATATACCATCACAATATATTTCTACTTTAAATTCAATTATTGAAAAGTATAGACCGTTAATTGAAAATGAAACGAATGAAAATATTCAAGAAATTAAACTAAGTTTAGAAAAAATGGGTAGACCTAATTATTTCACTGGCTTTAGATTTAAAGGATTTTAGTGATTGGTCTATTAATAATTTAATTTATTTTTTGTGTTATAAAAAAGCCAATATAAACGATTGGCTTTTTTTATTAATATATTTTTAGTCTATAAAATCAGTACTAAAGGCATTAGGTATTTTTGTTATTCTAAATCCATGACTTCAATAATCAGAATTCCTTGAGCGAGCAGCTCTTTTAGGGTGGTAAGCGTGGACATAAATAACCCCAATCCGATGGAATATAAAATCGGCAAATATATTAACAGAATTCAGTTCATTATTTCTGATATTGAGTTTAATTATTAAGCGCAAAGTTGAGCTTGTTGAATATTTCGCCGTGCCTCAAAGTGGTTGCTGTAGCAAGATTGGATTGTCATAAATACTTCATCAAGTTGTCATATCTCTCTAGCATGCTATGCCTTGTTCTGTAGAACCCTTAAGTACAGCTTATATTTCATGTTTTGTAACATGATCTTTTGCGGTGCAAAAACAGCGTGTTTTAATAATGATAAATGAACAGAAATGGTTGTAACACTATGAATATTAATGATTGATTTGAATGCAAATAAGCATAATTGATGGCAAGCTGTAAAAAATAAAGTATGAAATATTGCTTTATATGACACCGCTTTGTCATATAATTGTCACAATTTAATTGAACAATATGGGGATTCTTAAATCCTCCATTCTTGCTTGCATGAATTCTAATCAAACTCCCGTAGATTCAGCACACCAGTCGACAAACAATAAGTCGACGAATGTTCATGTGCCTACACCGAAATTTTTTATGCCGGTGTTTCTAACGTTAATTATTTCAACGTTAATTTATATTGGTTTTCAGGTGACTGCCGATTTAGCGCATGTTCCGCCTTTAAGTCTTTATTCAATGATTTTATTGGGCACAGCCTTATTCATCGCACTTGGCTTTGAATTTGTAAATGGTTTCCATGACACTGCAAACGCAGTGGCAACAGTGATTTATACCAACGCCTTGTCAGCACCAGTTGCGGTAATGTGGGCAGGTTTCTGTAACTTTCTGGGTGTAATGGTTGCCAGTGGTGCAGTCGCTTACGGCATTATTGCCTTATTACCTGTTGAATTGATTATGAATGTCGGTTCAGGTGCTGGCTTTGCCATGGTTTTCGCAATGCTGATCGCAGCGATTTTGTGGAATTTAGGGACTTGGTTCTTAGGCATCCCGGCGTCTAGTTCGCATACTTTGATTGGTTCTATTCTTGGCGTTGGCATCATGAACTACCTGTTAAATGCAGGCGGTGGTGCGAGCGGTGTAGATATGGAGCAGGTGCTTAAAGTCGGTAAGGCCTTATTATTCTCGCCACTGATTGGTTTTGCATTTGCAGCTCTCGTTTTCTTGTTGGTGAAGCGTATTTTCCGCAAACAGCTTGAACTGTTTCAGCCACCAGAAGGCAACAAGCCGCCACCACCACTGATTCGTGCAATCTTGATCTTTACCTGTACAGGTGTAAGTTTTGCGCACGGTTCAAATGATGGTCAAAAAGGTATGGGTCTGATCATGCTGATTTTGATCGGATGTGTGCCATTGGCTTATTCATTGAATAAGAACTTAGATAATCAACATATTCAATCTTTCCATCAGTTATCTGCTCAAACTGCGACTGCGATCTACGCAGAGCATAAGGATATTCCTGATGCACAAGCACGTGATGTACTCACCAAATACATTCAAACCAAAGAAGTCAGCCCAGAAGTTGTGCCAGCTTTGGCAAGTTTGACCGATCATTTAGGTGAGCGTGTTGCACAGTATGGCGACTTAAAAGATATTCCTGAACAAGAAGTATCTTCGATTCGTAATGACATGTACTTAAGTACTACTGCTTTTAAACGTCTAGATAAAGCTGACCAACTACCAGCAATGGCAGAAGCTGAACAAAAGACTGTGAAGGAATATCGTAGTCACTTAGACTCGTTCTTACAGTACATTCCAACATGGGTGAAAGTCGCTGTTGCATTGGCACTGGGTCTTGGAACCATGGTGGGTTGGAAACGTATTGTCGTGACTGTAGGTGAGCGTATTGGTAAAAACCACATGACCTATGGTCAGGGCATGTCTGCCGAGCTTGTTGCTATGTCAACGATTGCTGCTGCGGATGGTTTTGGTATGCCTGTATCGACCACACACGTATTGAACTCTGCGGTTGCAGGTACCATGGTCGCGAATAAATCGGGTCTGAACTTTGCAACAGTGAAGACCATTCTATCGGCTTGGGTCTTCACTTTACCTGCAACGATCTGTCTATCAGGCTGCTTGTACTGGTTATTCTTGAAAGTGTTCTAAGCAACTCAAATTCCAGATATAAAAAAACGCTGCTTCGGCAGCGTTTTCTTATGGCTTTATCTCAGACATCACCGATTTTAATGGGATGACTGAGAGCTGAATTAGAACAATCAAACTAGCGAGTTGAAGCTTTGCAAAGTTCAACACTTATTTGAACCAATGCAGTTACGCTTTTTTAAACAGTCCCAATACTTTTTTCACGGACAATTTCTCTTCAGCAAAACCATACAGCGCTGCAAAAGGTAAGGCAGTACGCGCCAAATAAGCCACACGCCATAAGCCACCATGGTTGGCACCATGCATCATGAGTTCTAATGGGTGGTCTAGCGCCGTTTCAGGGTTAGCAACCGATTGAGGGTTTCTCAAGTCGTGAATCCATAAAGCAGCCATGAGTGCATTGGTGGTTTCCGGTTGAAACGATTCCACATCAAATAAACTCGCCCCATTAAATGCGGCTTTTAATAATGGATTCTTCGTCACTGAGCGAGTCGTGGTGGATGGCGCAATATTGATACTAACCCGCTGACCATTTTGACGTGCCACAGTTGCGCGCCATTGTTGGATACGTTTTGCGAGGGCGTAGTTTGGACCTTGTTCCACCACCAGACAGTCAGCGATACCATAGGATTTTCCATTGTCTGCTGTGGTGGTTTGCTCATTATTTTGCTTAAAGAAATGCTGACCTGTGACTTTCGCAATGCTTTGCGTCAAAAGCTTTTGTGCAGAAGCACGGTTTTGGAATTTGGCTTGCGCTGCCGTAACAATCTCTTCTGGCACCGCATAGACATCGGTCGGAGTACACATAAACATCAAGCTGGTGTCGGCTTTTTGCTGGCTGACATAGGCCATGATGCTGTCCATTGCCATTGCAACACGAACATGCTTTTCACCATCTAAATAGGCAATTGCAGCCAGATCAAGTTGATGTTCACTTTGTGCAAGCCACTGTGCAATTTCAGGAATGTGTGTCAGTAAATTGGCGCCCAATTTGTGTTTTAGTTCTTGAATGGGCGTGTCTTCATGCACAGCGTCGAGACTCGGTGCATATAAAGTGGCATTACCGGCTTGAACCGTGTTTAAGATTCGATCCCAAACACGTTCATTATTCAGGTCGATTGCCACAATATTGGCTTTCCATTTTGTTAACCACGTCAGAGGGCCAGCTTCGGAGGCAGCACCAAAAAGCACCATAGTCCGATCTGACAAATCGAACCATTCTGGGTGTGCAATGGCTTCACGTAATGCGTCGGCATGACTGGCTTCAATGATGCCAGCATCTTGCCATTTTTGAATCTGAGCCAGTAAAGCCTCACCTTGAAGTTTTTGACCATGATAGGGCACATACCACTCAGGCGCTGCGTCACTTTCACCTTTTAATTTCACGGTATGCAGCGGATGTGCAGTCAAAGCTACTGCATCTTTGAGCGTATACTTTTCTTGATTACGATAAAACTCAAAGACGTGATGCGCTTTATTTAAACCTTGCTCAGCAATGTTGATCGCAGCTTCAGATGATTGAATTCCTTGTTCAACCAAGGCTTTAAAATATTCAGGATATTTTTTACGCCAGTTTTTTTCTTGTTTTGCACGTACAGAAGAGTGATGGTCAACTGCAGCTAAGGCTTCAGCGATAATTTCACGACCAGTTTTAGATGTACTCGGCTTTTGGTTTGAAGCCGAAATGGGAAATTGAAGACCTTCAGTTGAACTCGACATGCAAAATATCTCAGCTAATTTTGTCATTAATATACAGATGTATACATTATCTATGCCAAATTAAAAAATAGGGTGGCATAAAGTGCCAGATTTATATGATTTGTCATGTGCTTTTGTGAACTTTCGTAGAATATACAGCTTCAAATTTTATTGCTGGAATTGAAAAAGCCTTCGGTTTGAAGGCTTAAAAGAAGAGGGCATGAAATCAGCAACGGCAAATCAACAACGGCCTTTTTTAGCCTGTCCGGGCGGGCAAAAGTCGCCATGTCGATCTGGGTACTTATAAGGATAGTGATTACGATCTGGGTCGACCACGATACTGCCTTCACGGGTGTGAACGGCACAAGCACTCAACACGCAGGTCAACAACAAACTTGAGAACATCAGGACTATTCTCATTGGAATTTTCCCTTTTTTATTCTGTGTCATTTCAGTTTAAATCAGGGCAAGGGAAGATAGCGTTTCAATCTGCTGTGAAATTGTATAGCTCGATATTCAAAGTGCAGTGTTGTAGATGTGGGAAATTGGCTAAAGAAAAGATCAAAGGACATGCGGCTTAACGCTGCACAATAAAAAAAGCCTAAACTGAAACGGTTTAGGCTGTCATTTTTTAGGTTAAATCCAGCTGATTTTTTAGACTTAACGTTTAGAAAGGAACGTTTAATAACTGACTTAAGAAATGTGGAATGAGTTTTGGTTCAAGAATAATCGTCATGATTACACCATACGCTGCGCCCCAAAGGTGTGCGCTGTGGTTAATATTGCTGTTGCCACGTTTACCTGACCAGATACTGTAAGCTACATACAGCACGGCAAAAATAATCGCGGGAACAGGAATAAAGAATACAAAAATCAGTTTCCACGGTTCAAACAAGATATACGCAAAGAGTACCGCAGACACTGCCCCAGAAGCCCCTAAACTTGCCCAATGGGTATCATGCTTATGTTTTAAATAACTCGGAATAATCGCAGCGATCAAACCGCCTAAATAAAACAGCACAAAGCCCATGTCGAAGAAATATTGGCGATAAAAACTTTCAATCACGCTACCAAAGAAAAATAAGGTAATCATATTGAACAATAGGTGCGCGCCATCTGCATGAATAAAGCCATGGCTAATAAATCGGTCATACTCGCCACGACTGAGGGCTGGCGGCCAAAATAACAAACGATTCATCACTTTCTGATTTGAAAATGCAATCAGTGAAATCACCACCGTAATTAGGATAATGGTCACGGTGTGGTTAAAGGGTAGACCCAACATATATGACTATTCTACTTGTTAAAATTTATGCTCAATAATGCCATTAAAACTGCCTAAAGCGTGAACTTTCAGAATAATTCCGACAATTTTAGTTGATTTTTTTCTAATGCCCCGCATCTTAAGTTAAAATAGCGACTTCAGCTTGAGGAAATATTGTAATGTCGACTGAGAACAACAGCACAGCAGTTGCTGAAGAAATTCCAAACCTATTGATCACTCCAAATGCCCAAGAGTATTTGAAAGATCTTTTGGATAAACAAAATACACCGGGCATTGGTGTACGTGTTTTTGTGGAAAATCCGGGTACGCCACGTGCTGAATGTTGTATGGCTTACAGTGCACCAGAAGAAGTTGTGCCTACAGACTATAAACAAGACTATCCAGATTTCCCTGCATTTATTGACACACCGTCTATTCCATATCTTTTGGATGCGGTGATTGACTATAACAAAGACCGTTTTGGTGGTCAGTTAACTTTCCGTGCGCCAAACTCAAAAGTGCCACGTGTGGGTCCAGATGCCTCTGTAGAAGAGCGTATCACTTATGTTCTACAGTCAGAAATTAATCCTGGCCTTGCAGGTCATGGTGGTAACTGTGCATTGGTAGAAGTGGTTGAAGATGCAGAACATGGTTTAACTGCTGTGCTTAAATTCGGTGGTGGTTGCCAAGGTTGTTCTTCAATCGATTTAACCTTGAAACAAGGTGTTGAAACAACATTGAAGCAGCATGTACCTGAATTAATGCGCGTTGTTGACCAAACGGATCACAGTAATACTGAAGGTGCTTATTTCAAATAAGTTCAGTATTGTTATAAAAAGCCGCAATGATGCGGCTTTTTTTATTGTCTAAATCAAATAAAACGAAGATTTTTAAATGATTTCTGATGTTTTTACAGCGAGATGATAAGCTATATTATAAATATAAATGAGAATGATTATTAAAATTAGTTGCAATATTGTTTCCTGTGTTTACAATGTGCAACACAATATTCAAGATTTCTTCATAAATATGTTCATTTGGAAGCACTCAATGACCAAACAACTATTCAAATCAACGCTTACACTTTCAATCCTCTGTGCATTGGTGAGTTTGTCGCATGCAGAAAATGTGCAAACTGAAGCAACAGACGAATCCGTAACGAAGATGGAAACCATTGTTGTTACCGCAGCAGAACAAGTTAAACAATCATTAGGTGCTTCAAAAATTACGGCAGAAGATTTAGAAAAAATGCCGGTTGTAAATGATATTTCAGAGTATGTTCGCCGTATGCCAGGTGTGAATTTGACTGGTAACAGTGCGACAGGCCAACGTGGTAATAACCGTCAGATTGATATCCGTGGTATGGGGCCTGAAAACACGTTGATCTTAATTGATGGCAAGCCTGTAAATTCGAGAAACTCAGTACGTTATGGCTGGCGCGGTGAGCGTGATACACGTGGCGATTCGAACTGGGTGCCTGCAGATGCCATTGAATCGATTGAGGTACTGCGTGGTCCAGCTGCAGCTCGATATGGTTCAGGTGCGATGGGTGGTGTGGTCAATATTAAAACCAAGAAAGTGACCAATGAAGTGCATGGCTCTGTGGAGGTCTTTACTAATCAGCCTGAGGATGCTAAAGAGGGTGCAAGTCACCGTGAAAGCTTTAACTTGAGCGGGCCAATTCTCAAAGATGTCCTTTCATATCGTTTATACGGAAGTTATAACAAAACTGATTCAGATGCTGCGGATATTAATGCCTTAATGGACAATGGCGCGCGTATGGCGGGCCGAGAAGGCGTTGAAAATAAAGATATCGCAGGGCGTTTGGCTTGGCAGTTGAATGATCAACAAGTCTTGATGTTTGACGCAAGTGTTGGCCGCCAAGGCAACCGTTTTGCGGGTGACAGTCAAAACAGTGTATTTGATCCAGCCGATCCAAATAAAGCGCCAATTTTATCCGCTTTAATTGGGGAAGAAACCAATACCATTTATCGTGATAGTTTTGCATTAACCCATGAAGGCACGTGGGGGTGGGGTGATAGTAAACTCATTGCACAATATGACAAAACCAAAAATAAACGCCTACCTGAAGGAACAGGCGGTAGTACTGAGGGGCAGATTAATAATCTTGAAAATAAACAAACGTCACATCTAGAAACCATTCGCTTTAATGCAGAAGCCAATCTGCCGTTCCAATGGTATGTACCACAAGTATTAACTTTAGGGGCTGAATGGGTCGAAGATGACTTTACAGATACGGTTAATACACAAGCTGGCGCAGGCGGTTTTGGTGATGTGCTGACCTCAGGTGACCGTTCACACATGGATTCACGTATTGCGTCGGCGTATATCGAAAACAATATGAACTTGGGCGAAAGCACCGATGTTGTTTTGGCACTGCGTTACGATAATCATAGTAAATCGGGCGATAGCTGGAGTCCAAGTCTCAATATTACGCAAAAGCTTGGCGATTATTGGACATTAAAAGGTGGTGTGGCTAAGGCGTATAAAGCACCCAATATGTACCAAAATGCGGAAGGTTATCTGTTAAGTACTCGCGGTAATGGTTGTCCGATTGGGCTGAGCCAATGTCTATTACAAGGTAATGGCGATCTCAAACCTGAAACTTCAGTGAATAAAGAATTAGGTGTGCAGTTCGAAAAAGACATCGTGAATACAAGCTTTGCATGGTTCCGTAATGATTATAAAAATAAGATCGTTGCAGGGGATACGCGTCTGGAAGAACTAGAAGTAAATGGTACAACGTATAATGTACTGCGTTGGATGAATACGCCTGAAGCCTTGGTAGAAGGTGTTGAAGGAAGTATTTCTTTGGACTGGGGGGATATCACGTGGACCAATAACGTTACCTATATGATCAACTCTGAAGATAAACGTACTGGTAATCCGCTGTCGATTATTCCGAATTACACGCTGAACTCTATTTTGAACTACAACATCACGGATCGATTAGACAGTAACTTTGTCTATACCCAATATGGACGTCAAAAACCACGTCAATATGCAGAAACCAGTCTTGAAAGCAAAGATGGCTTGGCGATGGATAGCGTGAAAAGTTATGGCATTGCAGGCATTAACTTTGGTTATAAATTTAATGCGGATTTGAGTGCTCGTATCGGTGTGAATAACCTATTTGATGAGCAAAAACTGCGTGATAAAACGGTCAACCAAACATATAACGAGCCGGGTCGTGCTTACTATGCAAGTTTGAAATACCAGTTCTAAGTATTTCCAAAAGAAAAGCCGCTTAACGCGGCTTTTTTTATGCTTGGATATTTAAAATTTTCAGTGCTTCACATGAGTAGTAAAACTGTTCTAGATACAGACGGGAACGCTCACGTATATAACCCGACTCTATCATCTGTTGTACGATTGGATTGAGTAAGTTTTGAAGTTCATGCTGAATCAGTGCTTCATCAATATTTAAATCACGCAGCAATAAATCAAAAGGGCGTTCTGCATTACGCACGTACCAAGCGTATACGCCATCATGCACTTGCTGTTTCATATACTCAGACTGTCGCATAAAGTCCCAAATTTCATGGCCCATGGCAACTGTTTGCGGCAAGTCCTGAACTTCAACATAGTTCTTTAATACCGAAACTGGCAGCGCTTTTATTTTATGCCACAAATTGGCTTGAAAATGGTACAGCTTATGATCATCAAAGTGCTGATTTAACACGGTTTCACTCATTTGACTGAGCTTTAAAATATTCTTTTGCAAATATTTACTGACCGCATTATCTAAATTGGTATCTGTGACGTTTTCCAGTACCGATTTCCCCATTTTCATAAATCGTGAAACACCGGGGACCGATTTTGCAATCACCGAATTATCTAAATAATCTTGTATCGCATGTTGAATCAATTGACTGATCATGGCTGAAAATGCAGGATTGTTGACCATGGTATGAATTAAACGCTGACGATGTCCCTGTTTACTTGCCACATACTGTGCAATTTTATCGATGGTCAACACTGGAATGATTTCGGCAATCGTAGTGCTGTCATTTGCAGGGTGAATCAGTGCAAATTTGATATGTTCAGCAATTTGCTCAATTAGAAATTGACTTGCAGGGGTATTTATAATTTGTTTCTGCAACAAGGCATTGATTTGATCAAAACTCCAAATTTGCTGCAAAGATTGTTTACGAAACCATTGATAAAAATGGGTGAATTCAGTGGCTACGGTATCATTGTGTGAAAAGCTCTGATCTAAAAAGTTCAGTTGAGCGTCAATCAACTGCTCAATCATCGGGTTTTTCTGCATACTTTCCCTGAAGCCCCAGTGATGGGTATCTAAAAATGGCGAATGCTCAGTTTAACTGAATCAGTTTATCTACCAAAGGATTTTTAAACTTTTGACTTTTCGCAAGGAAAGGTAAGTAATGGTCTGCAACTTGTTGTTCGGCTTCTAAGATTGGCATATGACCGACGTTATTTAAAATTACAGGGGTTTCTGCACGTTTCAGTAAAGACTTGAGTTCGCCAGCCACTTCAACATTAAAGATTTTATCTTGTTTGCCCCAAAGGATCAGGGTTGGTGCTTCCACCGTTCGTGTTAATCGAGCAAAAGTTTCAGGGGTGTAGATTCGATTGAGTGTGACGACTTGATCGATCATTTTACTGGTGAAGGGCGCACGCGCAATTAAGATATTTTCCTGCGCTTCTTTAAGCTGTGTTGGAACATTGGGCGGATTTTGCATGAGTTTATGCATAACATCATCTAAATCACCCGGTTTTGAAACGATTAAATTTTTAAGTTTATACGGGTCGCGGGTATAACTGGTATTGGCCTGTTTATAAATGCCCGCGCTGTTGAGTAAAAATAGGCTTTGGGTATCAAAGGGATATTGAGAGGCATATACCGTGGCAATGGAACCACCCAATGAGTGACCTGCAACATTCAGTTTATCTTCAATATCTATTTTAAGGACAAACTGGCGTAGTTGTTCCGTGACATTCGGCACTGAGACATCAAAATCGACAGGGACATGCGTATCGCCATTGGCCGGAAGGTCAGGGATGATCACGTGATAGTTCGGTGTTAAATAATGCGCAACACGATTCCAATTATCACGTGTGCCGCCTAAACCATGAATCAGCAAAATGGTAGGTTTAGAGCGTTGACCGCCTTCGCTATAACTCCAATTCACATTGCCGACTTGAACGCTATGTGTAACTAAACCAGCCGCTTTACGTTCTTGGCTCAAATAGTTTTGCACGATAGAGGGTACGGCCAAGTTTTTGCTGATGGGAGACGGATTTGCAGCCAAAGCATGGTTGGCAGTAAACGTCATACAGCAAATTGTTGCTAGCTTGAAAAAGCCAAAAACGCGTGAATGATGTCCTTTCATTGACGTTTACCCCAGTTAAATCGAATCGAGATATTTTTTAGATCATTTATATGACTATTATCAGAATGGGCTGAAATAGCAAAAGCGTATATTTATGAAATATATTGTAAATTAAAAATGACCTTTGTCATCCATTGCTTTTTTGACGTGGTTAAACTTGCGTTTTAATAATGTGAACCATTACAGAAAAAATAATTTTTTTTGATGAATGTAGAGTAGCATTTTCTATCAAGTTGCATCGTCGTAGAAAAAATTCACAGCAATTGTTTTTGCAAGTGACAATCGATTCGACTGGGATTAAAATATTGCAACTTCGGATAAGGGTAATTAGAACATGCTAGCAGCAGCAGAAGCTTTAGATCGTTTAAAAAAAGGGAATCAACGTTTTGTAAACGGTGAAACGAATCACCCAAAGCTTTTGACGCATCAACAACGTGCTGAAATGGCCGAAAGCCAAGAACCTTTTGCAATTATTTTAGGGTGTTCAGACTCACGTGTTCCTGCTGAAATGGTATTTGATCAAGGCTTAGGCGATTTATTCGTGATTCGTGTTGCAGGTAATATTGTGGCACCGTCTCAAGTCGGTAGCGTGGAATTTGCAGCAGAAAGCTTTGGATGTCCTGTGGTCATTGTATTGGGTCATACACACTGTGGCGCAATTCATTCTACGATTGAAGCTTTAACTAACCCTGCGACACCACCATCAGCAAACTTGATGTCGATTGTGAACCGCGTTCGTCCATCTGTAGAAATACTCATGCAAACTGAATTGAAAGATGACCTCGAAAAACTTTCAATGCATGCAGTACGTTCAAATGTTTTTGCCTCAGTGAATCAACTGCGTCATGGTTCAGCAGTCCTTGAAAACTTAATTGCGCAAGGCAAATTAAAAGTGGTGGGCGCTGAGTATTCACTCGAAACGGGTGAAGTAAGCTTCTACGATTTCTAAGCAAACTACAGTAAATACAAGATTTAAAAAAAGGCGCTCAAATGAAGCGCCTTTTTTAACGAATCCATTTTCACCCACTAAATTTATAAGTTTGCTTTAATTAATGGATAAGCATTGTTCAGCAAAATTGGTTGCGCTTTGGCATTAGGGTGAATCTGATCTTGTTGCATTAAGTTTTTATGTCCCGCCACCCCTTGCATAAAGAAAGGTAATAATTTGACTTTGTACTGTTGGCTCAACACTTGATAGTTATTTTCAAAAGCTTGGCTATATGCCTTGCCATAATTCGGTGGAATTTTCATTCCAAATAAAATCACTTTCGATTTGGCCTGTTGGCTTTTTTGAATCAGCTGCGCTAAATTTTTTTGAATTTGTGCAGGGGGTTGTCCGCGTAAACCGTCATTACCACCTAACTCAATCACCACAAGGTCTGGACGATGGGTCTGCAACAGTTTAGGCAGTCGTGCCAAAGCACCACTGGTGGTTTCACCGCTGACACTTGCATTGACCACTTTATGTTGTTTCGGATACTGTTGGTCTAGACGTTTTTGTAATAAGTGAACCCAGCCTTGCTGCACTGAAACACCATAACCCGCACTTAAGCTATCGCCCAAAATCATAATGGTTTTGGCAGAGAGCAGCATCGGGCAGAACATCAGTGCAATAGCCAGCAAGTAACTCAATAGACGATTATTTTGAATGCGATTTTGCATATAGGGAAGATATGACCCAACTCACGACAGATGTTGACATCATGCCACAGGCGATTATTTCTGCACAGCAATTGACACAAAAGATACAACTTCCACAAAAACAGTTATCGATCTTTGAACAACTCGATCTTGAAATCTTTGCAGGGGAACAAGTTGCGATTACTGGTCGTTCTGGTTCAGGTAAATCCACCTTGTTGGGTATTTTGGCAACACTAGATCAGGCCAGTTCGGGACAATTACGGGTCTGTGGTCAAGATATTCATTTATTAAATGAAGAACAGCGTGCTCAAGTCCGTTTGGCTCATATTGGATTTGTCTTTCAGTCTTTCCAGTTGTTGCCACATTTAACGGCTCTGGAAAATGTCATGCTGCCGCTACGGCTACAAGCAAATTTTCAGGTCAAAGCCGCAGAAGAAAAAGCATTAAAACTGTTAGCAAAGGTCGGACTAGAACGACAAGCGCATCAAGCTCCCAAAGTTTTATCCGGTGGTGAGCAGCAACGGGTTGCGATTGCCCGTGCTTTGGTGAGTGAACCCGATCTGATCTTTGCAGATGAACCGACAGGTAATTTAGACAGTGCAACGGCACAGGAAATTGAACAACTGTTATTTCAGTTAAATCGTGAAATGGGAACCACTTTGGTATTGGTGACGCATGATGCCGATTTGGCCCGTCAATGTCAGCGCCATTTTGAATTGGTCAATGGTCAATTGATTGAGCATCGAACAGGAGATGCTACATGAATCTTTTGGCACTGTTTCGACCACTCTTACAACTGAGTTTTAAAACCACGGGTGTGTATTTATTATTGATCACACTGACCTTGGCGATCAGTGCCACCACGGCTTTAAAGTTTAGTAATGTACAAATTCAAAATGCTGTAGCGCTACAAGCTGCTGAAATGTTGGCAGCAGATTTGGTGCTGACAGCCAATGAACCAATTCCACAAGAGTGGCAACAACAAGCCAAAACACAGCAATTAAAACAATCCAATGTCACGCTATTTAGCAGCATGGCGCATACTGATCAGCAATTTGTCATGGTCAATGTCAAAGCCGTTGATGCTGCATTTCCATTAAGAGGTGAACTCGAAACAGAACCGAAACTAAACCGTTCCATACAAGCAGGTGAGGTCTGGTTAAGTCCTCGTGCCATGGATTTATTGGGTGTAAAGGTTGGAGATCAGATCAATATTGCCGATGCTGCTTTTCAAGTCAGTGCCAAAATCATTCATGATACCAATCAAGAGCTTGGCTTCAGTGGTTTTTCACCGACGGTTATGATTGCGCAGTCTGAGGTGGCGAGAACCAATGCCATCCAAGTCGGGAGTCGGATTGAATATCGCCTGTTAATGGCTGGAGATGCACAAAATACCCAGCGCTTTGAAAAACTGTATAAGCAAAAATTTGGTGATCAAAGCGAAAACCGTACTGCTAAATCAGATCATGCGCAGGTTCAGGATGCAGCTCAAAGCAGTTTAAAAATGAGAAATGCCAGTGAAGGCAATACCCGCTTGATGAAGCCGATTGCCAACCTAGAAACGTTTTTACAACTTGCGAATATTTTAACCATTCTACTTTGTGGTATCGCCATCGCATTAACCAGTCAGCGCTATGTCCAACAAAATCAGGATGCCATTGCACTGATGCGCTGTATTGGGTCGACCAAACAGCAAATATTAAGTGCTTATTTGGCTTTACTGTTGGTTGTACTCGGGCTTTCAATCCTGTTTGGAAGTTTGATTGGTCTGGGATTTGGGTTTGGCTTATTGCAACTGATGCTACAGCTGATTCCAAATTTACAATTAGAGTTTTCAGCCCTGTCTATGCTGCTTGGCCCGCTTCCAATTGCAATATTCACCAGTGCGATTGTGCTATTAGGATTTGTTCTTCCAAGTCTTTGGCAATTATTAGGGACACCGTCAGCACGGGTGATACGACAACAAGAGCGTTCTGTACGTTCCATACTTTGGATGCTCAGTTTCGGCACACTCAGTTTGGTGGTGTTTTGTGGGGTATTAACTGAAAATTTACAACTCACCCTGTGGCTGATTTGCGCCATCATCTTCCTGTGTGTTGGCCTATATATGATGGTCTGGCTCAGTTTAAAGGCTTTGAAAAGTTGGGGGACGAAAATCTCAGCGTATATACGCACACCGTATCAAACGGCATTTCAAATTACCGCATTAGCATTGGGTCTAAGTCTGATTACGGTTTTAGCGGTATTACGTACAGATTTGCTGGAACGTTGGCAACAACAATTACCACAAGGGACACCTAACCAATTTGTCTATGGATTACCGCCATTTGAGTTGCAGGATTTTAATCAACAACTCAAGCAGCATGGCTGGCAAGGGACGCCGATGTACCCGAATATTCGTGGACGATTAGTTGCCAAAAATGATCTCCCTTTTTCGGATGCCTTAATTAAAAGCAATAATTCATTACGCCGTGAATTGAATCTTACGCAGGCTGCAACTTTTCCGAAAGATAATCAAATCATCGCGGGCAGTCAGCAGTTTCAACAGGTTAATGAAGTATCGGTAGAGGTGAAAACCGCACAAGAGCTGGGTATTCAAATTGGAGATCGACTGAGTTTTAGCCTTCCTGAAGGGATTTTACAAGCCAAGGTGATCAACCTTCGTAGTGTGGAGTGGGAAAGCTTTAGTCCAAACTTTTTCTTTATTTTTTCTCCCCAAACCATGGATGAAAATGCCGGTAGTTACTTGGGGAGCTTCTATGTTCCACCGCAAGATAAAAATCAGTTAATTGGTCTAATTCAGCAGTTTTCGAATACCGTGTTTATTGATGTCAGTCTAATTTTGGATGAGATCAAACGCATCGTCAGTGTATTGGTTCAGATTATTACCATCTTGGCGCTGTTGGTCAGTATTTCAGGCATTTTAGTTTTGGTCGCATGTTTGAACTTATTTATGGATGAACGCAAAAAAGAAGTGGCATTACTGCGGTCCTTCGGCAGTTCCAAGCAAAAGTTAAAGTCGATGCTCAGTTTGGAAGTTGGTTTGATGGGGCTAATTTCGGGTGTTGTGGCATGTATTTTTGCTGAAGTGATCAGTGCGATTGTCAGTTATAAAATGGAACTGACCATCCAGCTACATGTAGAGATTTGGTTGATCCTCCCACTGGTCATGACCTTAGTCTGTACATTGATCGGACGTTATCGCTTAAGTTATCTTTGCGACATCCCACCCTTAGAAAGCTTACGTGAACTAAATAGTTAAGGGGGGAGATGGTTAACAGCCGAGCAAGTTAAGAGTGGAGCAGGAACCCAGTGCGCAGTCCAGGTTTAGACATGATTTGATGTGTTTTCAACATATCTGTGTTGATAGCCACAGGGTTCATTCCACTGTTTAACGTGCTGCGAGAGATTGCTTCATCAGCAGGATAAAGTGTTCCCAAAGCGGTAAAATCGGTTGGATTAATTGTTGGCAATGCAGATAAAACAGGTAGCATCCGACAGTTGCGGCGATTAGACCGATCATTTGAATGATTAGGGATTGATGTACTTTTTGTCCTAAATACCAAATAAAAGCCAACGCAGCCCCCATCAACATGCCGCCAATATGCGCGGCATTATTAATTCCACTGATCATAAAGCCCATCGCGAGGTTAATGCCCATCACCATTAATAAAGTTTTTTTATCCAGATAAAATTGCTGTTTAGGTAAAATGGGGAGCAGCGAAATAATCGTCAGCGCTGCACCGAGACCCATCACTGCACCCGATGCGCCTGCACCAATACTCGGAAAAAGTTGCTGATTGGCTGCACCTTCGGCCAATAATGCATAGCTGTCCTGAATGGTTAAATACCCACTCAATAAACTTCCCATCAGTCCGGCTAAAACATACAGGCCGAGGAAGTAGAAACGACCTAACATTTGCTCGGCAACACTGCCAAAAATATACAAAGCCCACATATTCAACATCAAGTGAATCAGGCCAAAATGAAAAAACATACTGCTGAATAAGCGGATGGGTTCCTCTAAAAAGGTTAAAGGTGCATAATCAGCACCCCAACGCAAAGCATCCAGTGTGTCGGGTTGGCTTACGTTCATTCCATGCAACACTTGCCAGCCAAAGAGTCCAACATTGATGGTAATTAAGAGTGCCGTGATCCACCACAGTTGGATTTGCAGCTTACGGGTTGATACAGCAGGAGGGCTGAGTTCAGACATGCTATTCTTGTACTGTGTCAAAAAATTTAAAAATAAGCTTAACATGAAAAAACAGAATTTCTGGAGTAACACACTGACATGAAAGCCTTTATTGTTCGTACATTGTTAATTCTTGTCAGTCTTGTGCTTTTGGTGCAGCTTTGGATCTTTGGTAGTCTGGTGTGGTGGCGTACACATCCTGTGGAATCCACGATGATGATGCGATTAGATTATTGGTCAGAGCCGTCTAAACCGATTAAGCATGAATGGCGTGATTACGACCAAATCAGTGATTATGTCAAACATGCTGTTGTTGCCGCGGAAGATGGCAAGTTTTTACAACACAAAGGTTTTGATTGGGAAGGCATGCAAAATGCCTTAGAACGCAATAAAGATAAAGGCAAAGTAGTCGCAGGTGGGTCTACCATTTCTCAGCAATTGGCAAAAAACTTATTTTTGTATAACAAGCGTTCATTTATTCGAAAAGGGCAGGAAGCCGTTGCAACATGGATGATGGAGCGCATGTGGACGAAGCAACGCATTTTAGAGGTATATCTCAACTCGGTTGAGTTTGGGGATAACATTTACGGCGTAGAAGCTGCAACACAGCACTACTTTGGTAAAAGTTCAAGGAGTTTGAGTCGAGAGCAAGCAGCGTTTATTGCGGCTATTTTACCCAATCCAAAATATTATGATGAAAATCGACAAGATCGTAAGCTAAATTATCGTAAGCGCATGATCCAAAAATATATGCGTTATAGCCATATCCCAGATTAAGAACGATCTAAACACTCGTCAAATGGCATGGCAGTGATTTGAATTACAACAAAAAGCTCATATTAATGGGCTTTTTTTATGAAATTGTCACAAATTTGAAGCATACTAAACTGAGTACAGCACACATTTTTTAATATGGGTTTGAAATGAATACCGCAGCTGAAGTCGCGCAAGTACCTACTGAATATACTTATAATGATCGTTATATTAATCGAGAGTTATCGATTCTCGACTTTCATCTGCGTGTGCTCGAACAAGCGGTTGATCCGATACATCCATTACTTGAACGCATGAATTTCTTGCTGATCTTTTCACGTAACTTAGACGAATTTTTTGAAATTCGTGTTGCGGGAATGATGGAACAGCTAGACTTAGGTAATGAAAGCCGCAGTCCAGATGGCTTAACACCAAAACAAGTATTAGATGAAATTTCTGCGACAGCGCATGCGGCAATTGAGCGCCAGTATCGTATTTTAAATCAAGAAATTTTACCCAAACTGCGTGAAGAAGATATTTGCTTCTTACGTCGTGGTGAGTTAACCCCTGCACAGTCGGCATGGGTGAAAAAATATTTTCAAGAGCAAGTTGCTCCAGTCTTAACGCCAATTAGCTTAGATCCCGCACATCCATTCCCTCGCTTGGTCAACAAGTCGTTGAATTTTATTGTGACTTTAGAAGGGAAGGATGCGTTTGGCCGTCAGATTGACTTAGCCGTTGTACCTGCACCACGTTCGCTGCCACGTGTCGTTCGGCTTCCTGATGAATTAACCGGTGGCAAAGAGCATCATGTGATGCTATCGGCAATTATTCATGAACATGTCTCTGATTTGTTTCCCGGCATGACGGCGACGGGTTGCTACCAATTCCGCGTGACGCGTAATGCCGATTTGGCTTTAAATGAAGATGTTGAAGATTTGGCTAAAGCCCTCAAAGGTGAGTTGAATTCACGTCGTTTTGGTCGCGCCGTTCGCTTGGAAGTGACAGAAAATTGTCCGCAGCATATTTATGAATATTTGCTTGATGAGTTCGATTTAGAAGAAGAGCAACTCTATAAAGTAGATGGACCAGTTAACCTTGCACGTTTACTGTCAAACTTTAAACGTCCACATCTACGTTATGACGCGCATATTCCTGTTATACCGAAAGTACTCAAAAAATCTGAAAACATTTTTAGTGCGATGCAAAAGCAAGATATTTTGCTACACCATCCCTTTGAATCATTCGCACCTGTAATTAACCTACTGCGTGAAGCTGCACGTGATCCACAAGTTTTGGCCATTAAACAAACGCTTTATCGAAGTGGTGCAGACTCTGAAATTGTGCAAGTTTTAGCGGAAGCAGCACGTAATGGCAAAGAGGTTACCGCAGTAATTGAGCTTCGTGCACGATTTGATGAAGAATCAAATATTGCTGTAGCCAATGTATTACAAGAAGCGGGCGCAGTGGTGGTGTATGGCATCGTGGGTTATAAGACCCATGCCAAAATGATTTTGGTGGTACGCCGTGAAAATAATAAATTGGTGCGTTATGTGCATTTAGGTACGGGTAACTATCACGCGGGCAATGCGCGTATCTATACCGATTATGGCCTATTAACCACCGATAAAGAACTCTGCGAGGATGTACATCGCATTTTCCAAGAGCTGACCGGTATGGGCAAAATGGCGAAGTTGAAAAAATTGCTGCATGCGCCATTTACCTTACATGCTCAACTGATCAATTATATTGATAATGAAATTGCTAATGCTAAAGCAGGTAAGCCTGCGCAAATCATTGTCAAGGTTAATGCATTAACTGAAGTTCAGTTGATCAATAAACTGTATGAAGCGTCACAAGCGGGTGTACAGATTGATTTAATTATTCGTTCTATTTGTTGTTTGCGTCCGGGATTACCGGGGCTGTCTGAAAATATTCGCGTACGTTCTATTGTTGGCCGTTTCTTAGAACATACCCGAGTATATTATTTCAGTAATAATGGCGATGCACGGATTTACTGTTCAAGTGCAGACTGGATGGATCGTAATTTATTTAATCGTGTGGAAGCCTGTTTCCCAATTGAAGATCCAGCCTTGAAAAAGCGTATTTATCAATTAGGTTTAGTGAATTATCTAAAAGATAATCAGCAAGCTTGGTTACTCCAAAGTGATGGACGTTGGATTCGTTCCTATGTTCAAGAGGGCGAAGAAGCACATAATTCACAGCATGTACTTTTAGATGCATTTAAATAAATATGCTAAACAAAGTAAAAGGGAGCATCTGCTCCCTTTATTTTTTTAAATTTATAAATTGTTTTTGAATCCTTTATCTCAGCTAAATTTAGCTGTAGCTACAAATTTTGCGGTAGATATTTTTGACAAAACCATCAATTTGATAAGTAGAAAGTTTTAATTCATTGACCATCTGCTCTTGAGTCGCACTATGGCTGACCATATCTAAAATTTGATATTCAGCTGGATTTAGACTGAGCTGCTTCGGCGCTGCATTTTGCGGACTAAAAGTTTCACTCAATAAAAATTTAGCAAAACTAGGATGAAGGGCAGCGCCACCTCTTAAAATGGTTTTCAGTTGGTTATAAGTGTCTTCAATTGGTTGTTGAATCAACATATAGGCAGTTGCACCTAACTGAATCGCATGTAAAGTTAAATCTGCAGACTGTTCATTGACTAAAATGATGAGATTACTTGAAGGATAGATTTTCTTAATTTTATGTATGAATGAGATATCAGACTGTTGCGTGACCACTAAAAAGATTAAATTGGGCAATTGATTGAAAATTTGTTGTTCTGCATCTGCTAAATTTTCTGAAAATGTAATGAGGTCTTCAGGATAACCGAGGTCTCCTAAGATGTTAAACAGCACTGTTTTTGAAGTCATTGATTGATGATCAATGATCAAAACGGGTACTGGTAATAAAAATTCACTCATCATACATTTCGCTCATTTATTATTTTTAATCAAATTGCATTTCCATAATGTGCATGGAAGTGAATTAGAAAAATATACCTAGAAGTAGTGATTTATACATCAAAGTATAATTAAGTTATTGTGATATAATAGAATTTAATTAATGTATGGTTTTTTGTGTTTTTCATTATGTTGAATGCAAAGATTTATAGTTTTTTCGTTTTTATTTTTAGAATATTGATTAAATAATCATCAGATTTCGATTCGAATTGAAAATAATAAATGAAATGTGAAAGCAGTATTTTGACAACTAATAAATTGAACTGTTTCTGATGTGAGTTAATATTCACCTATTGCTTAGTTATTTTAAACATGAATATTAGTGACTATTTAAAATAATGTGATTTATTTCTCATGTATGGTTATTTTATAGCACAAAACATAATTATGAAAAAAGCCCTTTGAAAATGAATCAGACGTACTTTATCTAAAATACCTGAAACTAGTGATTTTAACGAAAGTTATATTTTACTAAGATGTATTAATCTTCTTACTTATCTGGCTAGTGTGAAGATATTATCGAGGCGATGAATTGAGATATACATCAAGTCATATATTACCTTATCAGGCTACCTATTTGGGTTAGCCTTTTCTTTTTTCTAGATACTATATTTTTATTTTAAATTTTAAATTCATCTCAATATTATTATTTCTGGATTATTAATTTCTGCAAAATAAAAAAGAGAGCACAGGGCTCTCTTTAATATTCATGGATTGAATTAGTGCAGATTACTGGTGATTTTCTGCAAGATTTGAAGCAATACATCAAATTCACTTTGAAGCGGCGTACTTTTACGCGTTACCAATGCTAATGTGCGTGTAGGACTAGCTTCTATTTCTTTCACAGCCAAATCTTCATTGGCTTTGATCATATTGGTATGAACTGCAATTTCAGGCAATAAGGTAAAGCCTAAATCTGCGGAAACCATTTCAACCAAAGTTGGCAATGAGCTTGCTTTTAAACGATGGTCATTTTTACGCTCACCAATTGGGCAAGCACTCAAAGCATGATCACGTAAGCAATGGCCTTCTTCAAGCAACATTAAACGAGATAAATCTAAGTCGTCTAACGATTTTGCTTGAGCTGCATTTTGGTCAGCTTTGTTGTACACCAAGAACAATTTTTCTTTGTTTACTTCTGCAACTTTCAAGCTACGTGTATCGAAAGGAAGAGCAAGTAATACGATATCTAGATTACCGTGCTCGAGTTTCTCAACAATTTTTTCACTTTGTGCTTCGTGTAAATGCAACTGAATTTTTGGTAATTGCTTATGCACTTCTTCTAATAATGGCGCAAGTAAGAATGGCGCAATAGTAGGAATGACCCCTAGATGTAAATCACCCGTTAGAGGTTCGCTCATTTCACGACTTAAACGCATTAGGTCTTGCGCATCTGCCAATAGAACTCGGGCTCGTCCGACAACTTGTTCGCCAAGAGGAGTTAAACGCACGTTTTGACGGTCGCGTTCTACCAATACGCCACCTAGTAAACGCTCAAGTTCCATGATCCCGCCAGACAAAGTAGACTGGGTGACAAAAGAACGACGCGCAGCTTCAGTAAAGTGTAGCGTTTCTGACAGTGTTACTAGATATGACAGCTGTCTTAAGGATGGTAATGCAGCCATAGTGTCCTAATTTATGATTTAAAGTGATCAGCAAACAAACCGCTAAGATATGGAATAAAATGCGGTGGGATATCATGCCCCATTCCATCAATTAATTCAAATTTAGCACCTGAAATAGCCTTTGCAACGGCCTTACCATGGCTTGGCGGCAGCAAACGGTCACGAGCTCCATGAACCACAATGGTTTTATGCTGAATTTGTTTATCCAACTGCAGCAGGGAACCTGTACATAATATTGCTAAAAACTGTTGAAGTACACCCGCTGGGTAATAACTCCGCTTATAGAGTTTACGTGCAGTTTGTATCGCTTCAAGCTGATTAATATAGCCTGGAGAGCCTATAATATTAAAAACTTTCAGACTATGGTTAATAATGCCATCTTCATCGTTAGATTCAGGTTTTTCAATTAGACTAAATAATTGCTTTGGAAATGGCGGTGGAAGTAAGGGTTGGATGTTACTGGTAAAAAGTAAGCTTAAGTTGTGGACTTTGTCGGGATAGCGTGCCGCCACGATTTGAGCGATCATGCCGCCCATCGAAGCACCTAAAATATGGACTTTATCCAGTCCCATACGATCAATTAATAGTGCAACATCGTCTGCCATATCGTATAGATCATAGGGCGCGCCTTGATTCTCTAGACCTAAGGCAAAACGTCCCATCAATTTAAAGGTGTTGAGACGTGGACCTGGGTTACGAATTTTACTGGATAGACCTATATCACGATTATCAAAGCGAATAACTCGGTAACCTTGATCTATTAGGGACTTACAAAAGAAATCGGGCCAATACAACATTTGTGCGCCGAGTCCCATAATCAGTAAGATTGCAGGATCTTCAGGATGACCACCCACCTCGACATGAAGTTCAATGCCATTGCCTAACTCTACGCGAGTTTCATGCATAAAAGAGGCATAAGGTGAAATATTAAACTGAAGGGCACTATTCATTGTTATTTTCCTTTAAAAAGGACGTCTATTATTATCAGGACGTCCTTGTATTTAAACCTTAAACTGAAGCGGGAATCAAGTCCGGAACCTGCTTAGTCAAAGTTAAGCGTTGCTTCCCAGCAGTTGCACCGAGCAGTACAAATCCACGTAATACGCCATCTTGATCAATCGCACGGGCAATCATGCCATCTTCAAGCTCTTCTGTTTCCCATTGGGTTTCTACATCAATTGGCGCAGGAAGGACAGTTAAAGGTGCAGCAGGTGTTTTAACAGCTACAGGCATGGCTGGATAATGCACAGCGGTATGTTCACCATTGAGGGTTTTTGCCAAAGCACGTGCTTGTTGCATGATCGGCATCACGTATGGCAGAAGGGTACCATTAACTTCAGCACAGTCACCGACAGCATAGATATCTGCCAAGTTGGTTTCTAAGCCTTTATTGGTTAATACACCGCGGCTGGTGTGAATGCCGGCTTGTTTTGCTAAGTTAATCTCAGGCTGTAGACCAATCGCAGACAACACAACATCTGCCACTAAGCTTTGACCATTGGCAAGGCTCACTTGATAGTCACCATTTTCAATACGTGACACTTTGTCGACTGTCGTACCTAAAACGAATTGAATACCCGTTTCTTCTAAATTGCTTTGGAATTTAGCTGCAACATGAGACGGCAGTAGGCGACCCAAAGGTTGCGGAGCTAAATCGACCACCGATACTTTCGCCCCAGTATTTTGGAGGTCGTTGGCAAATTCACAGCCAATCAAGCCTGCCCCTAAAATCACCACACGTTTATCTTCACGTGCTGCAAGCTGTTTACGGAAAGCTTTGTAGTGATCTAAATTGTTGACGACGTGAATGTCTTCACTGCCATCACCCGAAATAGCTAAGCGAATTGGATTTGCGCCGACTGCTAAAACGAGTTTTGAATATAGTTGTGTTTGAGTTCCATTTTGGCTTTCAATAGTAAGCTCATGTTTTGCTGCATCAATGGATTTAACCCAACTCTTATTGATGATTTGCATATTGAGTTGAGCCGACATTTTTTCGGCATCCCCTAGAGGGATTTGCTCAGGAGTTTTATTACCAACGAGCGCATTGGATAATGTCGGTTTAGCGTAGTTAATGGCATCATCCGCACAGATCATAATAAGTTCTAGTTCAGTATTTAACTTTCGAAATTCACGTGCAACGGCATATCCCGCCATACCAGAACCAATAATGACAATAGGGTGCATACTCAACTCCAAACACATTTCATATTTTTTTAAAGACAAAAAAAAGACCATAACGATGATGGCCTTAGATTCTATTTATTAGATTTCAACCATTTCAAAATCTACTTTTGAGACGCCACAGTCTGGGCAAGTCCAATCATCCGGGATATCTTCCCATTTTGTTCCTGCCACGATACCGTCTTGTGGCCAGCCTTCTGCTTCGTCATAAATCCATCCACAAACGATGCACTGATACTTTTTCATTCCATTCTCCAAAAACTGACACAAAATTAAGTCAGTAAATACTTCATAACTGTATAAGTTTATTCCTTAAGGTTAAATCGCCTTATACAGTAGACTCTTATGTTAAATTTTTACGCAGTTCTAACGATAAAGTAAAGTGGCTAAGAGTTTAATGAGTGAAATTAAAAGCAGAATGGCAGTGAGGGACAATAAATATCATCAAAACCCCAGATCTGGGAAAAATTGTCTGACAATATTTATGCCTATTGAAAGCTATATTGGAATTCATTTCCGTGAATTGGGTTCTAAATACCGCTTTTTCTATATTCATAGACTAAAGTCTTGCAGAAAAAAACTCTAAAATCTTTTATTTTATGATTAGGAAAATATATATTTGATATTTTTTAAATAAATACAACATTAATAATCAATAACTTATGTAAATTCACTGTATCTTAAATATGCATTTTGGTAGGGGGTTAGCTGTTCTTTTCTCTCAAATCGCGTTAAAATTCACACATTCCTTCCTTAATTTATTTTCTCCTATTATGAGTAATTCTACTGCTGCGGCATTGTGGTCTAACATTCGTACTGTCCAAGATTTTCCAAAACCAGGAATTTGTTTCTTTGACCTTACGCCGTTATTTATGAATAACATCGAATCGTTAACTGATGCCCTAATTGCAAGTATTCCAGCTGAGCAATTGGCAGAAGTAGATAGCTTTATTGCAGTTGAAGCGCGTGGTTTTGTTTTGGCAAGCTTACTTGCCCAGCGTACGGGTAAAGGTTTGGTCTTGGTACGTAAAGCAGGCAAATTACCACCACCAGTTGTCGGTGTGGGTTACAGCCTTGAATACGGTTTAGATCGTCTTGAAATGTCAGCTGAAATCGAATCACAAAAAGTAATTATTGTGGATGACGTATTGGCGACGGGCGGTACGCTTCGTGCAGTGAAACAATTGGCTGAAAAATGTAAACACCAAGTTTTAGGCGCAAGCATTTTCTTAGATTTGCCTGACTTGCATAAAGATTTAGGACTAAATATTTGGTCTGTTTTAGATGATAAAACACGTCCTGAAGCAGATGCTGCCTAAGCGTCAGTTTTAAAATGTAAAAAGCCTTGTCTATGACAGGGCTTTTTTATGTCTGATAAAAAAGACGTTGCTACTTATGATTAATCTTATGATTTATTTTTTTAAATAGTTTAATTCGAGATGTTGGATTAAATCATTAATATTTTCAGGGCATTGTAGACGATGGTGTCCGCCATCCATCACTTGAACTTGCATATAGTCTTCGAGTTGTTGTTCTGCTTCATACATATCTAAGATTTCATCGCCACGTTCGATATATGCAATTTGTGGAATATCGTGATCCAAATCCATTTCACTAATTGCAGGGTAGTCGTCGCGAAAGTCTGGATGCAGACTCGGGTTGGCAATTACACACGGAATACGATGAAACAGCGACATTTTCAAAGCCCAGTATGCCCCGAGACTATGACCGACGATGATATCGGGCTTAATGGTTTCAATACTCTCGTGGTAAAAGTCCGCAACAGTTTGAAAATTTAAGTTGCGATAGTCCACTTCAATGCAGAATTTTTGTTTTGCATTGATGGCATGGAACTTCGTAGATTCACGGGAAGAATCCAATCCATGTAAAAACAGAATTTTCGATAAGCAGGAAGTCATTGTTTTTCTACACACTGTTTTCAAACATTTTTGGATGTGTTGAATATTTTATTTTTCAACAATTTTATGACTTCATTGTAGAGAGAATTGTCAAAAAGAGAATTTAGCTTTTGGTCTAATTTATAGGCATTTAAAAGACTTTAGTCTTAAAGAAAATAGATTAAAAGGTTGAATTAAGTTATTGATATATATTTTAATGTATTGATAATTATAAGTATTTTTAAAGCTTTTAGTTATCATCTGATATCATTAAAATGTAGGTTTTCGAGCTTGAGTATTTTATTTTTATCTACTGCACATCTGTAAGATATGTTCTATGTCTACCTGAAGGTATAACGATTAAAACATCTTACTTCGATAAATTTCTACTTATTAAAAAAATGCGCGCATTGCTTACTGCTCAATTCAAAGGAAATCTGCTATGCTATGCAACTTCCGTTTTTTAACTATTTGAGACAGAGATGACGCAACATAACGCTCAATCGACTTCTGAACAAGCCATTTCCGAAAACGATTTAATTGCACAGCGTCATGCCAAGTTAGAGCACATCAAAGAGCACGCCAAGGAAACAGGTGTTAGCCCGTGGCCTAACACATTTAAGCGTGAACACTATGCACAAGACCTACAAGATCAATTCGCTGAAAAATCAAAAGAAGAAATTGAAGCAGGCGAAAAGGTTTATGTAAAAGTTGCTGGTCGTGTGATGTTGAACCGCGGTTCATTCATCGTAATCCAAGATATGACTGGTCGTATCCAACTTTATGTACCACGTAAAGAGTTGGATGCTGATGTTCTTGCAACTATTAAAGCACTCGATTTGGGCGATATAATTGCCATTGAAGGTTATATTGGTCGTTCTGGTAAAGGTGACCTGTATGTTCATATTGAACATTTTGAGCTTTTAACTAAATCACTTCGTCCTCTTCCAGACAAATTCCATGGTTTGACTGATACTGAAGTTAAATACCGTAAGCGTTATTTAGACCTCATCATGAACGAAGAAACACGTAAAACTTTTGAAATTCGTGCAAAAGTGGTGTCAGGTATTCGTTCATATTTGAGCAATGAGCGTTTCATGGAAGTTGAAACACCAATGATGCATGTGATTCCGGGTGGTGCGTCTGCGCGTCCATTCGAAACTCACCACAACGCATTAGATATGCCTTTATTTTTACGTATTGCGCCTGAGCTTTACTTAAAACGTTTGGTCGTTGGTGGTTTTGAGCGTGTGTTCGAAATTAACCGTAACTTCCGTAACGAAGGTGTATCAACACGTCATAACCCAGAATTCACCATGATTGAATTTTACCAAGCGTATGCAGACTACAAAGACCTGATGGCTTTGACAGAAAATATGCTTGAAAAATTGGCCATCGACATCTTAGGTTCGACTGATGTGCCTTATGGTGATGAAGTGTATAGCTTCAAAGGTCCATTCAAGAAAATTTCGATGTTTGATGCGATTCTTGAACACAACCCAACGTTCACTGCTGAAAATGTGGCTGACCGTGAGTTCCTTGCTAACTTCGTTAAAAATGAACTGAAAGAGCAAGTAAAACCTGGTTTTGGTTTAGGTAAACTTCAAACCATCGTATTTGAAGAAACTGTTGAAACTGAACTTCGTCAACCGACATTCATCACAGAATACCCTGCGGAAACTTCACCATTAGCACGTCGTAATGATGATAATCCACATATTACCGATCGTTTTGAATTCTTCATCGGTGGTCGTGAGTTGGCAAATGGTTTCTCAGAGTTAAATGACCCAATTGATCAAGCTGAACGTTTCCAAGCTCAAGTTGCCGAAAAAGATGCAGGCGATGATGAAGCAATGCATTACGATGCAGACTTCATTGAAGCATTGGAATACGGCTTACCTCCTACAGCGGGTGAGGGTATTGGTATTGACCGTTTGGTCATGTTATTTGCGAATGCTGCAAGTATTCGTGAAGTGATCTTGTTCCCACATATGCGTCATAAAAACTAATTTAGTTTTTGAAATAAAAAACCCGCTTAATGCGGGTTTTTTATTGTTTCAATAGTAAAATTTAAAATATTTACATTAGGGTCTGTTGACATTTGCTGTTCAAAAAAATAGCGAGAAAGTAGAATTCAATCGCCAAGCTAAATTCACTTCTCGCTATGCCTCATATAATGCTGAATGATCAACACTGGTCTAGGCTGAAATCTTACGGAGCAGTGCTCCTCATCTCCAAATTCGGTATTTATCTCAAACATAATTTAAGATTGTTTATCGAAGTAATCCTTTATCGGATTCGAACCGGATGTGCTTGGCGTGATTTACCCGATACTTTCGGCAAGCCAAACTCTATTTTTAAGAAGTTTAGTCGATGGAGTAAAGACAGTAAGTTACTCAGAATATTTAAATTATTGTCTAGTCATGCAGATTTAGAGTGGATCTTTATTGATGCCAGTCATGTCAGAGCGCATCAGCATGCGACAGGTATTAATTATCAAGCTAATTCTAAAAGTATCGGTGGAAATAGTTCTAAAATCCATTTAGCTGTTGATGCGAATGGAAATCCTATCGAGTTTATTATTGTTGATGGCACGACTCATGATGTGAAAGTTGCACCTGCTTTAATAGATGCTTTGGAATTAAAAGAAACGAAAATCTTATGTGCAGATAAAGGCTATGATTCAGAAAGTTTCAGAAAGAAAATTAGAGAAAGTAATACGAAAGCAAACATTCCTCGAAGATCAAATGCCAAATCTAGCAATGATGATATGGACTGGTATATGTATAAAATCAGACATTTAGTTGAACATGCATTTTGTAGATTAAAACAATTTAGAGGAATTGCCACAAGATACGATAAGCTAAAACGTAACTATCAAAGCGCTGTTGCTTTAGCTTGTATATTTATATGGTTGCCTCTTTAGCTCAATTTATCGGGTGTAAATGTCAACACACCCTAATTTTCAGACAAAAAAATACGCAATGATTGGGGTGTTCATTGCGTATAACAACGAATCTGTTTCCACAGGTTCGGTAAAGGAGAAATGTTATGAATTTAGGTATTCCTAAAACATAAATAGATAATAGAGTGAACGGTCAGTCATTTCATTGGTGTTCACGTTAAGTGATGTTACCTAACGTTAAAACTAAGGAGATTTTGTGAATACCTTCACAAAAAGTGCCTATAAAAAAGCCTTTCACATTGGAAAGGCTTAATTGTATAGAATTTTTTAAATTTAGAAGTGGAAAACACCCAGTCCAGATTTAATTTCATCTAACGTTTGTTGGGTAATATCACGGCATTTATCGGTACCGGTTTTTAAAATATCCATGATGTAGTCAGGATCTTTTTGCAATTCTAAACGGCGTTCACGGATCGGGCCGATCAGCTCTTTTAGCACACCTTCAAGACGTTTTTTTACAGTACCATCGCCTAGGCCACCACGACGATAGTGTTCTTTCAGTTCTGCAACAGCGTCTTTATCAGGGTCGAATGCATCAAGGTAAGTAAAGACCACGTTACCTTCAACTTGACCTGGATCTTCAATACGTAAATGATTTGGATCAGTATACATTGCATTAACAGCTTTCTTGATATCTTTATCAGTCGCGTCAAGCACAATGGTATTGCCCAAAGATTTAGACATTTTTGCTTTACCATCAAAACCTGGCAAGCGGCCGACATTAGAGAGTAAAGCTTTACATTCAGGAAGTACGTCACGACCAATTTGACGGTTTAAACGACGAACAATTTCGTTGGTTTGTTCAATCATTGGAATTTGGTCTTCGCCCACTGGAACGACAGATGCTTTAAACGCTGTAATATCGGCAGCTTGAGCTACTGGATAGCATAAGAAACCTGCAGGAATATCACGCTCAAATCCACGCATTTGAATCTCAGATTTGATGGTTGGATTACGCTCTAAGCGAGAAACCGTCACAAAGTTCAAATACAACATGGTCAATTCATTCAATGCTGGTAAGCATGATTGAACGCAAATCGTGGTTTTGGTTGGGTCAATTCCTACAGCAAGATAATCGGTTGCGACTTCAATAATATTGCGACGAACTTTTTCGAAGTTATCGGCATTATCAGTTAAGGCTTGAGCATCAGCTAAAAGAAGATGTTGATGATGCGAATCTTGTAAACCTACACGTGAACGTAAAGAACCTACAAAATGACCTAAATGTAATTGTCCAGTCGGACGGTCGCCAGTCAAAATCACTGGACGATTATCTTGAGTACTCATTATCTGTTCCAAAGTGGTAGTCAAAGCTACGGCTGATTTTCAAAGAATGTCCCCATTGTACGGCATTCTATTTTTGATTGTTACTGACACAGCACAATTGACTGAAAAATGGGTGAATATTTTGTTAATTATTAAAAAACTAAATACAATTTTAGCGTTAAATAGAATTAGAATATTAAAAAATGCCTAAAGGATAAAAATAATGGCGAGTAGCTTATTAATCTTACTTGATGATATTGCAACTGTGTTGGATGACGTTGCTGTGATGAGTAAGATGGCAGCCAAAAAAACAGCGGGTGTCCTTGGAGATGATTTAGCACTGAATGCACAACAAGTCAGTGGTGTCCGTTCCGATCGTGAACTTCCTGTCGTTTGGTCTGTCGCCAAAGGATCTTTTGTTAATAAATTAATTTTGGTTCCGGCTGCTTTATTGATCAGTGTGGTTGCACCTTGGCTGATTACACCGCTTTTGATGATTGGTGGTTTGTTTTTGTGCTATGAGGGTGTGGAAAAAGTCCTGCATAGTTTGCATCATAAAAAAGCCAAAACAGAAGAAGTTGCTCGTGAAGAGATGACTAATATTGAAACGGATTTGGTGACTTTTGAGAAAGAAAAAGTCAAAGGTGCAATCCGCACAGATTTTATTTTATCTGCTGAAATTGTCGTAATTTCATTGGGTACGGTGGCAACCGCGGCATTTGGGACTAAGGTCATGGTGCTTTCGGTGATTGCGATCTTAATGACTGTTGGTGTTTATGGTTTTGTCGCGATGATTGTCAAAATTGATGACTTAGGACTTTATCTCACTCAACAAGCGTCACAATTTAAAAAGACCGTTGGACAAGGTTTGTTGGCATTTGCACCTAAGTTGATGAAGACATTGACCATTGTAGGTACGATTGCCATGTTTTTAGTGGGTGGTGGCATCATTACCCATGGTGTACCTTTGCTACACCATTTTATTGAAGGCTCTGTAGATTATGCAGAACATATTCCTACAGTTGGCAGTATTGTGGGTGCATTAACACCGACTTTAATCAATTTAGTGACAGGTTTTATTGCAGGTTTAATCGTGCTGTGCGTCGTATCTTTAGTTCAAAAAGTATGGCCAAAGTCGCAAAAGGATTAATCTGTAAACGCACGGATATCAACTATTTTATATAAGGAAGATCACTATGCGCTGGAAAGGTCGAAGAGTTAGTTCAAACGTAGAAGACCGTCGCGGTGGTGGCGGTGCAAAAGCGGGTGGGATCAGTATTCTCGGTTTGGTTGTGGCATTTGTTGCGTGGAAGTTTTTTGGTGTCGATCCGCAGCAAGCTTATCAGGCGACTAAACAAGTGACATCACAGGGGCAAATGGCTGAAGTCAAAGGTCTGGATAATCCAACACCTGAACAACAAGAAGCGATGGATTTTGTTGGAACGGTTTTGGCTGATACGGAAGATACATGGACTAAAGTCTTCCAAGAACAGTTAAATGCCCAGTATAAACCGCCTAAGTTGGTTATGTTTAATGGTGTGGTCAACTCGGGTTGTGGTACAGCACAAGCTGCAATGGGGCCGTTTTATTGCCCAGCAGATCAAAAGGTCTATATTGATACTACATTCTTTAAAGATATGCGTACGCAAATGGGCATTACGGGTGAACAAAATCAAACTGAATTGAGTCGTCAAGATCAGGCGGGTGATTTTGCGCAAGCCTATGTGGTTGCCCATGAAGTTGGACATCATATCCAAACGATTTTAGGCATTTCTGATCAAGTTCAACAAGCCCGTGCGCAAGCCTCAAAAGCTGAAGGTAATCGTTATTCGGTCATGCAAGAACTACAAGCAGACTGCTTTGCGGGTATTTGGGCGCATCATAATCAACAGCGTACCCAATTTTTAGAGCAGGGCGATGTAGAAGAAGCGATGGACGCTGCACATAAGATTGGTGATGACTATTTACAGAAAAGTGCAACTGGGCAAGTGGTACCAGATAGCTTCACGCATGGCACCAGTGAACAACGTATGAAATGGTTCCAGACAGGGTTGAAATCAGGCAATATCAATAGCTGCGATACCTTTAATCAAGCCATTTAAAACAAAAAAAGAGGATGCAAACATCCTCTTTTTTCATTGATAAATTGATTGAAGCTCATTTGTTGAGAAATGATCTAAAGTTTCGAACAATACGATAGCTCACATACAAGGCGGCAAATGCAAATAAAGCCACGCCAAAAACAGTATATTTAAGGCCTGAAATATCGTTTTGATAGAACTGTTTTAATTGGGCATCGCTATAGCGTAATTGTTGTTTTTGTCCAGTGCGGCTATTGGTGAAACTCACATTTTGGATATATTGAAATTGTCCGATTTTCAGTAAATCGAGGTGTTGAATTTGTCGGGTGTGTTGCTGATTAAATTCATCGAGACAAATATCTTGTGCATAGTTTTCACAATTCAGTTTGGCAAGATAACCATTATTCGCCAGCATGATAAATATCGCACGATCGGGTGATTCATTATTGGAGACCAAAACCAATTGTTCTTTGGGCGTTGAATTCAGTGAGATGGTTTTTGCCTGACTAAAATAGTGCTCAGCACGTAAAATTTCCTGCGTCTTGCTATAGCAAGTGAGGATCAGGGCCGCCGTAATGATAAAGATCACCGCAGCAAAAAAGAGTCGAAAAACAGTTTTAATAGTCTGATGCATAGGAGAAATCATGTAGATGATGAGAATGCATAAAATCTATGCAGCCTTGCTATGTTAAATGATCTTGATAAAAGATGTGAAAAAAACTGAATTTATACACGGTATTTAGATAAAATTCGTTAAAATATTTTATTTTTAAATACCAAATAATTTAGTATTTATTTTTAAAATACCTATATCTCACTCTGTAGGCGACAGAGCACCAAATTGGGAACGAAATGGGAAATTATTTTTTTCTACAGGTTTTTACCGTTATTTTTGCACTTTCGATTGCAACCACGATTTTTAATAAACGTATCTTGGGTTTTCCACAAGCCATAGGTGTTCCCATTGTTTCTGCAATTTTTGTCTTTATTTTGCAATGGGGTGCGAGTTTACTCAATGGCAATCAATTTGTGACGATTAATTTGCACAATATCGAAGAAGCCGTTCGTCATATCGACTTTTATGACTTTTTAATTAATGGCGTGATTTGTTTTATTTTGACCTCTTCTGCCTTGAAATTTAAAGTTTCAGATTTACGTTTGCATTGGAAGCCGATCAGTATTTTGGCCAGTATAGCCTTGGTGCTTTGTGCGGTGTTCTTTGGTGTTGCTCTGTATGGTTATCAGTTCTTAATTGGTCATCATGTTGATTTATTAGTGTTGTTGTTATTAGGTGCTGCTTTAGGTGCGACTGACCCGATTGGGGTTAAAGGTGTACTAAGTTCGGTGCGTGCGCCACATCATTTGATGGTGAAATTAGAAGGTGAATACACCATAATTATCAATAAGGAATTTTCACTAACTCATTAAAAATATACAAAAATATTTTTTAATGAAAAATTCCATATTTTATTAAAAAAATACTTAAAAAAGCTCTTTTTTCGAATAAAAAATTCCGTATTTTTTGAGCACTCCCCCCTAAAAAAAGCTCCTCATTATTAAGAACCAAATGACGGGGGGCGGACCTGATTACAAACCAGTTATAAATTGTAAAGTGTCTTTAGCGTAATATTGAACTGTAGAGAAATCTAAATCTTGTATCTTTGTATCGAAAGATTCAGCATGATGATAAGTTTTTGAAAACTCATTGATTCTCTCAATAGAACTAAATTTTCCATGTTTATCGTAAAATATACTTGAGTGATCGGTTTCTTGACGGATCTTCGTAATCATGTCGCCTAGCCACATTCCTTTGATAAACTCTTTCGGATATAAAAATCTTAAATAAGCTTCCAAAATAGGACGTATAGATCTAGCTATTTCTACTTTATCTGCTTCACGGCCATTGGAAACAAAATCATAAAGTTTGTTATATTCTTTATGATATGAGTGAAGTACATAAGAATCATAATTGTCTCTGTCAATCATTTTGCTAGAAATATATTTCGCACTATCAGGCTTGAGAGGATCTAAATCCTTATATGAAACTTCAATTTCAAAACAATTGGTATTCTTTGATAGAATTGAGTGTTTATAGATATCAGATAGGAAGAAAGGGTCATGACTAAAGACGAATGTTTGATATTTATTTTGGAGCAGTTTTGCAATTTGAATAATAGTTGCATCTTTACGATACCTATCTAGAGATGACATTGGATCATCAAGAATGATGATTGAATTATCATTATTACGTTTTGAGAATCTAGATAAGAAAAAAGATAAAGCCAATGCAGATCTATCACCAAGACTTAGAATATGCTCAAAAATATGGTGATGTTGCTCTTCATCTAGAGCAGAAAGTTCATTATTAATAAAGGTGATGACATATTTTAATCGTGTTGAACCTCCCTTGCCACGATTGTCTTTTTCCAACTCTTTTATACGAATCATAGAGTGAAAACTTTGTAATATTTCATTGATTGAATCCTTATGATTTTTAATACTTTCCTCTTGCTCTTTAGTTATTTCTTCACGTAGTTCTTTTATTTTACTCGTATTTTCAGTTTTTAAGCTCTCCAACCTTTTAATTTCCTTAAGTGCTTTTATAATTTCAGGCGAAAATCTTAATTTTGATGCTTCTATTTCATCTATTTGAGACTGTATAGATTGCATTGTATCTTTTGCTAAACTATCTATAAATTTTTTAATGGCTTCATTAAATTTATTAACTTGATTATTGTAATCAGTAAAATCTAAACCATCGAATATTTCATGAAAAATTCCATGAAATATTGTTAGATCTATCTTTGATAATAAATCTTTCTTTTTCTCCCTGACTAGTTTATAGCTCTCTAATTCAAGGTTAGTAGAAAGCCTGTCAAGAAGAGAAAAATTATAATCTAAAGAAATCTCATCTAGCCGATCTGCCCACTCACGGATTATTTCTTTATTAATCTTTACAATTTGTTCTAGTTTTTCAATTTTTATACCAATCTCTATTACATTTAACTCAAAGTCACGACCAGAGAGCTCGAAGTTATTACTTGCAGTTAGGTAGGACTCATTTATAAATTCCTGATATAAATGAAATATTGGTGATGATGACAATGACTGAGCACAGAACGGACATTGGTTTGATTCAGTAACTAAATTTGTACCTAATTCAATCCATTGCTTATCTTGTTCCTTAAGATTATGTGCGATATGCAGATTTACTTTTTCTTCTGCCTCTTTGGAAAGAGTCTCTATATTGAGAGTAAAAATGTCGGTATCTAATTTTGGTTTATCAAGTGATAAAAGCGATAGATTTTTACGTTTCTTAAAGTGTTCAACGCTTTTAAGATCTTGAAGCTGTTCTTTCAAAATCTCAATTTTCTTATCACAATCTAGAATTTCCTTTATAGACTGAATTTGAGTAATTGTTTTTGAAGGAAATTTAGTGAATAGTGGAATTGTAATAGGTGAAATTTGAGCTGTTAGATTTTCATTTTCAGACTTTAAATGGTCTATTTTTTTTTCTTTTTCAACTGATACATATCCAAGTGAGAAATCATAGTAGTTTGATAATTGTTTACGATCTTTACTATTAGGAATATATAGATTGTTGTCTATAAATGCTTGGTTAAATACTCGAAAGGTGAAATCAGATTGTAAATTATCTAATGATAGATTGTAAGAGTTAAACTTAAGTTGAAGATTTTGTTTACCTTGTGACTCAATTGGCTGTAAAGCTTTAATACTAGATTTATCTTTAAGGTTTATACTTTCAAATATTTTACATAACGTGGATTTTCCTGAACCATTTCTTCCGTAGATTAAATTTAGTTGATCAAAGGTTTGATTTAGCCCCCCCTTATGTTGCCACTGTTTAATATTTTCGATTTTTAATATTTTTTCTAACATGTTGTCTCCCTAGATATTATTTAGATAATTCTGTTAGAATAACAAATATATACTTTAGTTTTTATCTATTTTTTTTATTTGAAATTAATTAAAGTAAGCATCATGAAAAAATGAAATTTAGGAAAATTATCAATTATCTTTAAATTGGTGAACGAATAATGAGAAAGTAAAGATAACTTTTTAAGTTGTTGGGATGCTAGTACTATGGATATTGAGATTTTTATTAAATTTTTTAGTTATGAATTTTTATAACAATGCTATTGATGTATATTTCACCAATAACAGTCCACTAACTCCATTTAAGAGTAGTCGACTGAGTTCACTCAAAAGTCGACCATATTAAGTCTAAAAAATGCTTTAGTAGACCAAACTTAATCTGGCAGTTTCTATAACCATCCCATGACTGCCAGATCAAATTCTTCATAATTCAAAATTAAAATTATTGTAACAATCCATCTAGAATCGATTTCTTTAACTCTAATTTTTCGATAATACTTTCCACATTATCTAAATCATTTTTCTTTACTATTGGAACTATATTAGATAAAAACTCATCAAAAGTTTTTGCAAATTTATGATTTTCATTTTCCATGGCGGCTAATAATAGCTTAACCTGCTTATCAACACCATTAATAAATACTAATTCAAGATCTATGGCTGGAATAACAGCTGTAATCAAGATTTTTTTAAGGCTGTTAATATCATTGTTAATTTCTTTGATTACCATCTCCTTCGTAGTACTAGGACGTATGTTATATCTATCTAAGATGACTTGTGGATTAGGGATTTTTTCAACAATTGAAGCTGGAACAACATCTCTAAATGTACTCAGTATTTTATTTAAAGATTCAATAGCTTGGTTAGAACCATTAATACCATTTGCAAGTCTAATTACATCCATTGTGAGCTTTGGAAGTGTACTTACAGCATCGATGATTAAAGAACTTTCATTTTGGCTTAAAAGCAAGTTAACAAGATTACCTTGCCCTTTAGAATAATAATGATCTAGGTGTATTACTTCATGACTAGATCTTTCAAAACGATTCATCCGATCATGGCTTGCTATTGGAGAGTTTAAAAGGATATCAAATATGTCTCTGGAAAATCTTTCCACAAGATATGTAAATCTATATGAATTGTGAGCAACTTCTGAAGTAATTTTATTTATTATGTTTTCACATAGTTCTTGAATTTCTTCACTATATGAAGTATTACCAGTTACAGCACTTGAAAACTCTTTAAGCAATAAAACTTCAATTTCTTTACAGTTTTCATTAGTAATCTCTTTGATTAAGTTAAGATAATCTTCCAAATACTGGAGATGAATTTCATCTCTCATATGTCTATTGACTTTCTCAACCTGTAAATCGACACGAATACTTTCATCAGTAAGAATTCTTACTTTATCAAAAAACTCCTCTTCAATTTCTTTAAAATATTTATTACTTTCAATTTCTTCTTGAATTTTTCCAGATAGCCATTTTTCATTATGGATTTGATGTTTTTTATGAAAAATAAATGCTTTTAGTTGCTCTCTTAATCTTTTCTGAATTTTTCGATATTCTGTAGTAATAATCAAACTTTTTTGCTTATCAGAGGAAATGTCAAGGTTATAGTTTGAATCATTATTTTGATGAATTTCATTAAAAATCATTTTTATACATTTTAAATTTGTATTAACTTTTTGCTTTAATATTTGAAATCTTTCAGTTTGATAATAATGCTCTAATTCAGATCTGATTGCCTCTATACCCGAATCCATTTCATATTTACATATATAGTCTTTATCTTTAATTATTGATTTTTCAGAAACAAGATACTTATATGCTGATCCAGAGAATACTCTTTTTTCTGTACCAATTTTATATTTTAGGACATCATTTTTTAATATTTCATAGTTACCATTTAATTGTTCAGAATTATTCACTCTATCAATTTGATTACCAAAAACAAATAACTTATCTTTTAAAGCAATACCATCACTATCAGTATTATTTTTAATAACACTTAAAGATGTTCCTTGAATACTCGGGTTGGTTCCAGCATTTGTAACTAGAATAATAGCATCAGCATTTTTTAAACGCTCTTCAGTTTGACGAATGTGTAGCTTTGTTGGAGAGTCAAAACCAGGAACATCATAAATTATTGCTGTTTCAATCTGATTTAACTTAGAAGATTCAATTTCTATTTTTTTCACACTTCTTGGTTTTGAAGTGTCATTTTTTTCTCCTTTAATATACGTTTGAAATTTATCTTCGTTTAACTCATCTCCATGAAATTCTATCTTTCCTCCATTTAGTGTCAATTTTGACTTAGATTTCAAAATATCTAAGATCTCTTGATCTGTTTTACCTACATGATTTTTATGTAGTTGATTATTTTTTTCTTCTAAATTAGCAAAGTAGGTCTCAAATTCATTACTGTCTAAATCTTTAAAATTAACGCTTGTTGCTGCTGGATATTCAAGCTCTAAAAGCATGTCTTGAAAAATTTGATTAAATTCAGCTTCAGTATAAAACTCTACAGTAGCTTTATCAGATCCGCTAACTAATCTCGTTGTAGTAAAAGTACATCGTTCGGGTGCGGAAGGTAATACATAGTTATCAATCAGGGCATTAGCAAAAGTGGACTTACCAGCCTTCTCTAAGCCAACAATAGCGATTTCAAACTCATTACTTTCTAATTTGTGTTTGAGCTTTTTGTTCTTCTCATGATAGTTTTTAAGTTTTTCAAGTTGCTGACTATTTAACAGCTCTAAATCTACGTTGCTAATTAATTTGTTAATTAATAAGCTTATTCGATCTATTTCATTGATTAACGTTGTTTTTTCCATTTCATATGAATGTGCATTCATAAATTAACCCCAGTACATTATTAAATAAAATTTTAAAGTTTACGCCACAGCACTCTGATTAAACGCTTCAACCACCCCCAAAATGTTGTCAGCATCTGCATTAGCAAACACACCATCAATGCCTTCAAAATGGATCTGGTTAAATGGAGGCTCATATAACTGTGCTGCTTCTAACACACCATTTTGAGTGAGATGCTCAATTATCATCTCAACAAAACGAATCTGTTTCTCGTTATAGCTTGAGCCTTGTAAATACTTGGAAAAGGCTTCCTGAACCGCTTGACGATCTAAGCCTACAAGAGAACGAATGAATAAAGGCAATGTTTTCTCTGTACCAAAGCATTCTTCAAACTTATCTCGGCTTTCTACTTCTTGAGCTTCAAAAACAAAACGTTCAAGCTCACTTAAGTCAGTCGGCGTAAGAGCTAAACCACGCTTTAACTTTGCGATGGTAATATGATTTTCATTGGCTTTAATAAAACTTTCGACACGTTTACGATACTGGGCAAGGTTTACGCCACTTGAAACGACTGGTATATCGACTGCTTGCATTTCTCCAATTTCATCATCAAGCATGGAATAGACAATGGTCGAGGTCGATTTTTCTATAAGTTTGACCAAACCGCGAATACGTTTACGCATCGCCTCTAACATTGGCAAGGTGATGCCTTTCCAATATTCAACGGTTTGAATGTCTTGAATCAGCGCAATCTGTTCAGCAACAACAGGAATATTTTCTTTGCTTTCTAGCTTTGAAGCGATTTCAATCACTTTATTGGCATAACTCTGAATCGCTGTATTGTTCTTTTCCAATACAGCGAGTTCCAAGTTGTAGCACAACATATCGAACAATTTAGCTTCTAAAGTTTCAGGCTCAAGCTGATTAGGTAATTTAGAGATGTGTTCTCGTAATGTACCGATGGCAAGATCATCTAAGTTGTTCCAAGCATCATCATTCTTGAAATGTTCAACATGCTCAAGCTCAGACTTTACAATGAAATTGTCATTGTTCATTGACTTCACTTCAGTCTGTAAACTTTGACGCATATCTTGCTGAACAGCTTTTAGCTCTTCTGTGGCATCGTCCTTCGCATTGAGCAGACTCAGGATATTTAAACGCGCTTTAAACAAGCGTTGTCCGAGTGGCTCTGTGGTCGCAACAGGCGCACCATCAGGGTTTTCATTGAAGTATTCAAAGTTAGAGCAATAATCGAAAATAAAGAATTCTTTTTTATCATCTTCAGGGCTAAACAATTCTTTGCAGAGTCGTGTACCACGCCCAATCATCTGCATAAACTTCACTTTAGAACGTACAGCTTTAAAGAATACTAAGTTGACCACTTCAGGTACATCAATGCCTGTATCGAGCATATCCACTGAAATCGCAATCTGTGGCTCAGGTAAATCTTTCTTGCTAAAGTCATCAATTAAGCTTTGTGGATACTTAGTGGCATGGGTAATGACACGGGCAAACTTGCCATCATATTGCGGATAGTTTTCATTGAAGCGATCAGCAATAAACTGGGCATGTTTTTGATTGACGGCAAAGATAATGGTTTTACCCAAACGATCTCCACCTTCGGTCTTAATACCATTTTCCATCAAGTGCTTGAGCATTAAATCAATCGTGCCTGTATTAAACAGCTCTTTATTAATCTTGGATGCTGAGACTTCTTCAGGTGCATCTTCATCGCCCCAATTTAGACTGTCCCAGTGTTGTTTTTCCTCTTCTGAGAGTTCGTCATATTTCACGCCTTCACGCATAAATTTAAGCGGAACAGAATAAGCTTTCGGTGGCACAAGATAGCCATCTGCAATGGCTTGATCGAGGTCGTAGTAATCGGTTGGGACACCGCTTTCTAAGCCAAACAGTGCGTAGGTATCACGATCCACTTCATCCCGCGGTGTCGCAGTTAAGCCCACCAGTAGGCTGTCGAAGTATTTAAAAATTTCACCAAACTTTTGATAGACGCTGCGGTGTGCTTCATCGACAATAATCAGGTCAAACATGCCTGTACCGAATTTACGTGTGCCATCGGCATTCATTTCATCAATCAAACCCATCATGGTTTGATAGGTCGAGAAATACACTCGACCAACTTGATTTTTATCCTCAAGTAAATTGACGAATGAAGCATCTTTTAAATTGGCTTTAAAGGCATTGTGCGCCTGATTGACCAAAGATGTACGGTCAGCAAGGAATAACGCCTTTTGTACCACATTTGCTTTCATTAGCACATCGACCAGTGCAATGGCAGTACGTGTTTTACCTGTGCCTGTTGCCATAATCAGTAAGCCTGCACGTTCTTTACGTTGATAGGCTGCAAGCATGGCTTTGATGGCACGAGTTTGGTAGTAACGCTCGACAATGTCCGGATTGATTGGGAAGCTACTTAAATCAGGGTTGTTCTTCCGTCTTTCGATCAAGCGTTTGAGTTCTGCTTGCGTATAAAAGCCGTGAACCAAACGTGGTGGGCCACCTTGAACATCATTCCAGATTCGGGTTTTGTAACCATTGGTATAGAAAATGACAGGGCGTTGTCCTGTTTGTTGTTCTAAGCAATCTGCGTAGAGTTTGGCTTGTTGCTGTCCAATGTCAGGGTCGGTGGATGTACGTTTAGCTTCAACCACAGCCAAAGGCAAGCCATTGGCATCATACAATACATAATCCACAGCACCTTTACCCGATGGGCTTGGCATGCCTGTGACAGCGACTTCCTCTCGAACTGATGTACCAATTTCCCAACCTGCTTCTTCAAGCATGAGGTCAATTTTAAGTTTTCGGGTTTCGTCTTCTTTATAGTCGGTATGGTCTTCAATTTTGCTGTTAGCAATTTTGGCTTGTTCGACTTCGGCACGCTTTTGGGCAAGTTCTGCATCAATATTGGCGAGGATTTTTTCACGTTCTTCTAAACTTGCCGAAAGTTCAAAGAGTTTCTGTTCACGTTCACGTAAGGCTTTGTGTTGTTCTGCAAATTGCTTTTCTTTGGCTTCGGTTTCTTTCTGTAGTTGTTCTTTGTTTGCGGTGATTTGCTGTGTGTTATCTGCGTTAGGAATCAGTTCGGTTTTAAAGATATGCGGCTGTGAACGGTCTTTGGACGGTGAACCGTAGTTACGTTCAAACCACACATACATCAAAAATAAATGGCTGATGTGTTTTACGGTTTCTTCTGTTGTGAGTTGTTTGAACTTTTTCCCATGTACGGCACTGTTGCCGACCATGCGGATGTTATCCATTTTATCCCAAATATAGGGTGGAATCAGGTCTTTAAATTTCAGATCGTTGAGTAAGTTATGTAGTGAAGCATCATAAGGCTGAGTAAGTTTTTTATCGTATTGATACAGCCACAGTACAAGGTTTTCAAGCGATGTACGAGCTGCTGCAAGGGCAAATTGTGGGGATATATACGTGAGCTTTTCGGCTTCTTTAGCCGTAGCTGCCAAGCTTTTAAATTCAGGTTCTAAAAACTGAAAATTGCTCATTATTCCCTCAAGTAATATTTTTAAATATGCTTTATTTCCATACTATAACCGAATCAACCTTTTGATTTAATGGCTAATTATCTAAAGTATAAGGTTAATTTCAATAATAACTTTATAAAAATAAAATACTGGTTACTGAGAGCAGTCGTTAAAAGCCGTTTGTAGCTGTGCATTCAAGCTAAACTACGTACTATACGGATCTTTACAATCCGTATAGTTCATTTGCCTTTAAAAAATCGGGGACTTTAATGGTTAGCTACACCACTTTTATTCAGTATTTTTTTTATGATAGGGTAAGCTTTTTCTACAAATTCTTCAGCAGAAATAGATTCATTTTCTTCAAGTAAGAGAACATCATAATGATTCTCTTGTTCAATAAAAGGAATATTCTCATTGTTTAAAAAGGCTTGGAATTCAAGTGAATCTTGTTTTTTTATGTATTTCGCTTTAAATCGACGACACCACAAATTGGTGTATGCTGTACTTTTATAAATCTCGAATTCTAATTGGTAATCATCTTGTGTGGTATGCAACGTATTACTATTTAATGAGCCTCCTATAGACGATAGGTTATCTTCGTGCTTTATAAACTCAGCAGCATCTGAAAAACAATCTAGTTCTTGATCTTTTAACAACTCAACAATTTCACGAACCTTTTGTTCATAATACTGATATACCGACTCTTTATTTTTTTCATCTTCAATACTTTCTAAAATTTCACGGTTATTGCGATAAAAATTAACGATGTCCATTTGCATTTTTGCATACTCCGAATGTGGGTTAAATTTTTCAATTGCTGAAATATAATCAATGAGGTAGGTAAGATAATATTGATCTGCCTGTAAGCTCTTTTGTCCAAGCTCTTTTAAAATATGTTTGGACAAGTCAAAGTGAGTCATGACGATATAATTTTCAGGCGTTTCTTCTGGTTCCTTAATGACTAATAGAATAAATTTTAGTTTTTTATCCTTAGGATTATTCGCACGCGCATGTGAAACATAATCTGAAAAAGGATTATCATTTGCATGATGGTGAATCTTATTTTCTATCACGAGGATGTATTCGTCAGTTTCCACCCAAAGATCAATGCGACCTAATTCAGTCCTTTTTTCTAGAACAATATTCTCCGTATGTATTTGATATGGAAAACTTTCACCCATAACACTAAACAACGCATTGACTACAAGGTCTTTTAAGTTATGTTCTTCTTTGCTGTCCATAAAAAATGCAAGGGTCTTTGAGCTGACATTTTCTAAATGGCTTAACCCCATTATTTCAATAAAGGATTTGCGATGTGTTTTAGTCAGAGGCAGCTTCTTAAAAGCTTGAATTGCATTTTCAGCCCGATAAATACTTAAAGGTATAAATGAATCTTCTTCCTGATCTAAAGGCAATGCCTCAATCAGTTGTTTAAATTGCTCTAAACTACTCTGAGCGGTTTGTAAATCTAGTGGTATCACATGAGCATCTTCCATGTATCTCTCCTTATTTTTTAATTAAAACTGAGTATTTGCCTGCACTTTCACTTTTTTGTATAAAATCCACATGTAACAGCTGATCTATGATTTTTGCAGCCGAGTTATAAGAAATCATTAATTTTCTTTGCAGTTCAGCTGTGCTAATCATCTCTTTCTCACTAACAAATTCAACAGCTTGTGGGAAAAGATCATGTAGGGTTATTACATTATCGTCCTCTGGCTCAGCGAGAATACTTTCAAGCGTCTGTATTGCACTTTCTTCATCGAAATTTTCCTCAACATCCTCTTGCCATTCAATATCATCATCTATGACTTCAAGTGCATAATTTTGTGCCATTTCAATAATTCTATTTTTGACTTCTTCTCTTAAGTCCTCAGGGTATTCCACTTCAATCCATTGAGCCTTTTGCACCAACCATTCAAGAAAAGATTGAGTAATCGGCATTTCAGCGGTTAAGGTAAAATAAGTGTCTGCATCATCACTCCATATCTGCTGTGATGGATGAATTTCTGAAAATTTCAGCTCAGAAAGTAAGACGTTTGAGCAATTCAACTGAATTTCTTTCGGTTGATCATCATCATTGTAGAAACCTTCAAACTCATACTGTTCAATGGCTTTTTGCATATCAATATCTTGTATATCGATGCTTAAACTTTCTGGCGTTGGTTCGGCATGTAAAATTCGATGCATGGTAAAAGTACGAATCTGGATTTTACGATTTTGATTAATTTTAGACGCGATGAGATACTGCTTTCTGCCTCTCACAATGACCCCGTGTGGCTTGATCGTATAGCGCGTAGCTTCTCTTTCAAAAGCTTCAGGGTGATATAAAATTTCTAACCATGAATTATCTTGGTGAATGCACTTAAAAATAAGTTCTTTAATTTCATTTTTTGGGTTGAGATGTGTTTGAAAAGCCCCGTCCAACGCACAGCCAAATTTTGTCAGCCATACATTTTTGTTCTTTAGATCTAAAACCTTTTGAGCTTGTTCAAACTGTTGAGAGAGTGTCTTTTGCCAAGATTCTGGGAAATAAGGTTTTAAAAAGTTGTAACTATGAATAGTTGCAAGTGATTGAAACTCATCTTGAATAATATTTTTTTTATTTAAATTGAGTTGAGCATCTGAAGATAAGCGGTAACAAGCCGAACGACGACCACTTGCTGCCTCTTGATCTATATGACCTCGATGCAAAATTTCATCTAATGTCTTTAAATCACGTTGCAGTGTTTTACGCGGTGCATGAAATGGTTCATAGGTTGTTTTTAGGCTTTCAAGTAAATCTTCAATAGAAATATGGTGATTTGGCGATCTTGGCAAAGCATGAAAGACATTTAAAATCCGAAAAAATTGGGATACGAAAGATTCTTTTGTATTCATAGTTTTATGCTTATTTCTTGAACTTGGTTTAGCATAATGCATTTGATAGACAAGATTTGTCTCGCTATCAAATTTTTATATTTATTTTAAGTAGATTTTAGAGGGGATATACACAGGCTTTTCGGCTTCTAAAAACTGAAAATTGCTCATGTATATATTCCCTCATATTTTAAAATTAAATTTTATAAAGTACCGTTAAATGCTTGGTTTTGTAATGATTCGAATAGATTAGCAAACTCAATATTTGAAGTTTCCAATATTTTCTTTTGCTTTACAATGGATTCCACTATGTCTATAAACTTAAGTTGTAAATCCATTGGTGGGATAATTAATTCAAAATTTTTCATGATAGCTGTATTTAGGTTGGGTTGAGTCCCATCTGGAGCTGTATCACGAAAATATTGAGTAATTGAATTAAGAGCCTTTAATAAAAATAATTTATGTATTTTATCCTCACTGATGTCTTGGAATGCTAACCAACCATCGTGAATACACCCTTGAATTTTTAAGATACGTGCAAATCCAAGACTTACTCCACAATTTGCAAAGATTACACTTCCTTCTGGTAATAACCTTGTTTTATGTAAGCCTTCTTCAGTAATTGCTTCTTTGGTTTTGGTAATAAACAAGTCATCACCTTTAGTAGCATCACCAATTTTGATCCATGGATAAGTACCACCTAAGAAATTTTCAATTGGTCTTGGCGACCCCCCACGAACAATCGTCATAAGGGTATCCATTTTCTCTTTATCCCACCCTTTAGGATTACTCACAGGATCGCCAAACATATCAATAAAGGTGGCTTGTAAAAGCTGATCTAACTTTTCAATCGCTTGCTGACGTTTTTGGCGTAGCTCATCCGCTTGATCTAAAATAGAGGCAATTCGGCGTTGTTCTTCAAGTGGTGGGAGATAGATTTCTAAATTCCCAATCATATCTCTTGTGATAACCGTTTGAGCTGCACCTTGTGACATTGCTCTTAAACGTAAAGACCAAGTTTGTAGAAAATAATATAAATAATCTTTATCTATAAATTCAGGTTTGGCTCTTACGGCAGCCACTGATCGGCCTATTGCTCCATCAAAACCTTTATTAATTTTCCCACAAGTTGCTCCTACCACGCATAATAGAACATCGTCATACTTAGCAAATTTTAAAGGGTTAGTTGTCCATTCCTTTATCACAGGTCTAGATAAACCAAATTCTCCTGCTTTCACAAAAGGAGTTCCTGTGCCATCTTTATTACAATCATGGCTTGAAGGAGCCTGTCCCATAATTGTTTCTGTAACAGTTGCTAATTTGACTAACTCTGTCATTTCAACAACTCCTTTAGCGCAGCCATTCCTTTTAAAATATCTTGCTCAAGCACTTCTAAATCCGCCAAAATTTTACTTGGTGCTTCATATTCCACTTGCTCATACACCACTTCCTTATAACGGTTAATCGACAAGTCATAACCATTGGCAGCAATATCAGCTTTATCCACCATAAAGCTTTGTTCTGTGGCTTTACGGTCTTTTTCACCCTCTAAGTTTTTAAAACGCGCAATGATGTCAGGAATGTTGTTATTTTCATGCTTAGATGCATCTAGCTCGTTACGCTTATCATCAAGCGAATAACCATCCGCCTGCATATCATAAAACCAAACTTTATCAGTACCGCCCGACATGGTTTTGGTAAAAATCATAATCGCAGTCGAAACCCCAGCATAAGGCTTAAATACACCTGAAGGCATCGAAATAATTGCTTCAAGCTTTTGCTCTTCCACAATCTTTTGACGTAAATCTTTATGCGCTTTAGATGAACCAAATAACACACCATCAGGCACAATCACCGCGGCACGACCACCAGTTTTTAACAAACGTAAGAACAAGGCTAAAAATAACAATTCAGTCTTTTTGGTTTTGACTACAGCTTGAATATTCTTAGCACAGCTTTCATTGTCTAAACTGCCTGCAAATGGAGGATTGGCTAGAATCAAACTGTATTTTTCAGCAATATGAGAATGTGCTTCACTCAAAGAATCACGGTTTTCAATTCGTGGGTTTTCAACACCGTGCAGCATCATGTTCATTGAACCAATACGAAGCATGGTGCTATCAAAATCATAACCAAAGAAAGTTTCTTCACTAAAACGCTTTGCAGCTTCAGGATTGGCAAAAATCTCAGTGCTGTAATGTTCATTTAAATATTCACTTGCAGCAACAAGGAAGCCCGCTGTACCACACGCAGGGTCACAAATGGTATCCGTTGGTTTTGGCTGCATCAGTTCCACAATCATTTTGATGATATGGCGAGGCGTACGGAACTGACCATTTTGACCTGCTGAGGCAATCTTACCGAGCATATACTCGTAAATATCACCCTTGGTGTCTTTATCATCCATTGGCACATCGGCAACCAAATCCACCACTTTGGTTAAAAGCGCAGGCGTAGGAATGGTAAAACGCGCATCTTTCATGTGGTGGCTATAGGTGGTTTCGTCTTCTGCACCTAAGTTTTTAATGAAAGGAAAGACTTCATTGGCAACGGTATTATATAGTGTTGCAGCATCGCCTAAAGTAATAAACTTTGACCAACGAAGATGGTCTTGCTCAGGCGTGAAAATTGGATGTTCTACAGGCTTCTTTAAACGGTTGGCTTTCTTTTCTTTGGTGATCTGAATTTCATCCAGTCGGCGAATAAATAGCAAATAAGTCATTTGCTCCATGACTTCTAAAGGATTGGAAATACCGCCACTCCAAAATGCATTCCAAATCTGGTCAATTTTGCTTTTAATTTCGCCTGTAATCACGTAGATGACTCTCAAATTTATTTGAGAGTATTGTGTTTGATTTGCAAGGGAAATGCTATGGGGATAAGAGAAGTTACGATATATAAAGATGTCGTTATTAAGGTAGCAATTTTTTAGCCTCTTTTTAGAATATATTTAGATCAATATAATGGCAGCATCCAAGGGTGGTAGATATTTGATAGGGTAAGTAGAATGAAAAGACTAGCAGACTTTAAAAGTAATGAACGAATACCTCGCCCAGTAATAAAAGCTTTGCCTGTGCAATTTAGCGATGACGCAGCGACTCGACGTATTGCTTTGCATCATGCAAAACGTGTGATTAGTCAGCATAAAGAAGAAATACAGAGGTTGGCTTATAAATGAGTCTGGATTTTTTATTCGGTTTTAGCTTGGCAAAATTTTAAATATCTCATGATCAGTCCATTTTTATAAAAATTCATCCTATCGCACTGAGTAAAAATCATTTTTTGATATGGACAAAACTCAAATTTTTGTCCATTCAAGAGCATGTCCATATGGACAAAATGAATAATTGAGTAAAACGAAACAATTCAATGGTTTGATACATGTCCATATGACGTGACTTATGGAATGTTTTCAGAATAAAAATAGAAAGATTGGCTAGAAACTGTTGAATTAGCAGTAAACAAAAAGGAGTTATTTTTATCAGTGATTTACTTTAATGCTTTAAAAATGGATGCTAAAGATTTACTGCCCTAATTTAGCGTCTAATTATGTCGCGATACAATTTCATATTATTGATTTTTTGATATTTCCCTTTATTGTAATTCATTTTATTCGTAAAGGAACCATATGGCTATTTCTCTAGACACACTGTCCAATATTTCTACACGTTTTAGTAGAAGCGCAAATAGCTACAATCTTAATCAGAGGCCTAGGACTGCCTTTTTATGCCATAGCCATACTGATGCTCAATATATCAAAGGATTTATTCAGTTACTAAAAGATGAAAACATTAATGTTTATGTTGATTGGCTAGATAACTCTATGCCTGATAGTCCTAATCGAGAAACAGCAGTTAAAATTCAACAGAAAATTCAAGAAGCTGATTATTTCTTTTTTCTAGCAACACCAAACTCTGTTAAATCAAGATGGTGTCCTTGGGAAATTGGCTATGCAGATGGGGTAAAAAAATATGAGTCTATTTTTGTAATTCCCACGCAAGACCGTAATGGTTATTACTATGGAAATGAATATTTAGAGCTATATCAGAGAATTGATAAATCTGATCATGGTCCTTTAGGATTTTGGAAACCAAACGCTACTAGTGGTCGCTACATGTCATCACTCTAGCACTTCGGTAATTCTTTAGGGAGCAAAATATGGCACGTAGAACTTTTTTCATTTCATTATCAAAATGATATTTGGCGAGTTTGGAACGTTAATAACTTTTGGGTAGTTAGTGGTAGTAGAGAAGCTTATGGCTTTTTTGATGGCAGCATTAGCTATGGCTACCAAAAATAGTAAAAAGACAGAAATTTTATTTCTATATATCCATCGGTTTTGTTGCATAAATAAATAAGCAATTGATTTTATTGAATTTTATTTTAGACTAAAAATCAATCAAAACCTTTAAAATCATATGGTTATGAAATCTTTATGTAACAAAGCCAATTGGGATACCCATCAGCAAGCTTCTAATAGGTGATTTATTGCTTGTATTTCACACTCTAAAAACATTATTTCATTTTTTTTGTTACTTATACATTTCATCTCTGTACACGACAAAAATAGATAACTCATTGAAATAATGTCACAATAATTGTTTTCTAACGACGAATACTATGACACATCTCAATGAGTTATATCTTATCTTAAACAAATCTCTAAAATGGAACA